>DOZZ01000008.1:26118-39000 GCA_003517725.1 Bryobacterales bacterium
TACGGCATCCGCGAGATCGAGCAGCGCATCGAGCGCGCCGAAAAAGAAGGCGCCGCCGCGCCGCCGTCGATCGAGCGCCCCAGCGGCGTGCCGGTCGAATACGTCGACCACATCCGCCTGATGTACGACCTCTTAACTGTCGCGTTCCAAACCGATTCCACGCGCGTCGCGACGTTCATGATGGCGCGCGAAGGCAGCGCCCGCACCTACCGTGAGATCGGCGTCTCCGACGCGCACCACCCGTTGACGCACCATCGCGGCGACAAGGAGATGATCGAGAAGGTTACCAAGATCAACTGCCTGCACCTGGAGCAGTTCGCCTATTTCCTGAACAAGCTCAAGAGCACGCCCGACGGCCAGGGCTGCCTGCTCGACAACGTGATGCTGGTCTACGGCAGCGGCTTGAGCGACGGCAATCGCCACGAGCACGAGAATCTGCCGGTTCTATTGGCGGGCCACGGCGCCGGCACTTTGAAGCTTGGCCGCCACGTAACATTCTCGAAGGAGACGCCGATGACGAACCTGTTCGTCTCGATGCTCGACCGCGTAGGTCTGCACGGCGAAAAAATCGGCGACAGCAAAGGCGAGTTGCAGAATCTGAGCGAGATCAGCTAAGCGCGTCAGTCTTTCGTCACGTGGCTGCGTAGCCATGGCACGAGTTTGTCGAAGCTGAACTGCTTCGCTTCGTACAGGGCTACAACGAAATCGTAGGTTTCCAGGGCATCCGCATTGAGCCGCGCGCCGTTAATGGCGAGAAAAGTATAAGTGGCGGCGAAAGCCGTCCTCTTATTCCCATCCAGGAAAGGATGATTTTGCGCCAGACTCTCCCAGAGAGCGGCGGCTTCCTCGATCAAATCGTCGTAATATCCAGTCTGCGGCCTGTAGAGAGCTGCGTCCAGCAGCCCGTAATCCCTCACACCAAGCGAACCGCCATAACGGTCAATCTGGTCCGCATGCATGGCCAGCACTTCGGCCAGCGTGAGGTAGTCGTTCACTCAGCAAGTTTCTTGTAAAGTGGTGCGTAGTTCTCGTGACTGGCGAGGTAGGAGTCCATGACGTGCCGGCGGGGCTTCGCCTTCTGATGCTTCTCGATCAGATCGGCCAGCGCTTCGTCAATAAGAGACTGCAACTGCCTGCCTTCCGCTTGCGCGAGAGTACGCACGGCGGACAAGATTTCCGAACTGACCTCGGTTGCAAATTCCTCGCGGGTCTGAGACATAAAGCCTCTATCATCATGACATATCATGATAGAGACAAACAGCGGCACAACTACGGCTTTTATCTCGACGTCGCCAGCAGCTGCGCCACGCTGACCAGGTCCGTTGGATAGTCGCCCGTGTAGCAGGCATAGCAGTACTCAGACTTGTCGTCCTTAACCGCGCGCGCCAATCCCTTGAGCGAGAGGTAGGCCAGCGAATCGGCCTCCACGTAGCGGCGAATTTCCTCGATGGAATTGTTCGCCGCGATCAGTTCATTGCGCGTGGGCGTGTCGACGCCGTAAAAACACGGCGAGATAGTGGGCGGACAGGAGATGCGCAGGTGCACCTCGCGCGCGCCCGCGTTGCGCATCATGCGCACGATCTTGCGGCTGGTGGTCCCGCGCACGATGGAGTCGTCCACCAGCACCACGCGTTTGTCTTCCAGCAGGTGCCGCACGGGATTCAGTTTCAGCTTGACGCCAAAATCGCGAATGGCCTGCGACGGTTCAATGAACGTGCGGCCGACATAGTGATTGCGAATCAACGCCAGGCGAAATGGCAGGCCCGACTCGCTCGAATAGCCGAGCGCCGCCGCGACTCCGGAATCTGGCACCGGCACCACAATATCGGCGTCGGCCGGCGCTTCTCGAGCCAGAAAGCGGCCCAGATTCTCGCGCGATTCGTGGACCGACCGGCCAAACACCATGGAGTCGGGGCGCGAGAAATAGACATGCTCGAAGACGCACTGCGATCGCGGCTGCTCCGGCGCGAAACGCTCGCGCGTCACGCCTTCCGGCCCCACACAGACCATCTCGCCGGGCTGCACGTCGTTCAGGTACACGGCGTCGATCAAATCGAAAGCGCACGTCTCCGAAGCGAAGGCGTAACCGGTTTTGCCGTCCTTCATCTCGAGCTTACCCATCGCCAGCGGGCGGAAGCCGTGCGGATCGCGCGCCACGATGACGCGGTCTTCGGCCAAAAACACCAGCGAGAACGCGCCTTCAATCTGCAGCAACGCGTCGCGCAACGCGCCGGTCAGCGTGCGTTCCGCCGAGTGCGCCACCAGGTGCAAAATCACTTCGGTATCGCTGCTGGCCTGGAAGATCGCGCCGCGCCGTTCCAGATCCTGCCGCAGTTCCACCGCGTTGGTCAGATTGCCGTTGTGGGCCACGGCGATTTTGCCTTTATTGCAGTCCACCGAAAAAGGTTGGGCGTTCAGCAGCGCGGTATCGCCCGTGGTCGAGTAGCGCGTGTGCCCGATCGCCATCGGGCCCGGCAGCTCTTTTAAAACCGACGTGGTGAAAATATCGGCCACGTGCCCCATCTCTTTGTGCGTGTGTATGTGGCGATGGTCGCAGGAGGAAACGCCGGCGCTTTCCTGGCCCCGGTGCTGCAGGGCATACAAACTCAAATAAGCAAGTTTCGATGCTTCGGGGTGCCCGTAGATGGCAACTACGCCGCACTCTTCATGCAGTTTGTCAAACATGGGTTGTGGGAACGGCTCGACTTCTTCATTGTAACGCGAAGGTCATGAGCCGCCACCGGCCGCCGGGCGTCAGATAAACATTTCTTCGTCTTGGGTAACGTGGTCTACGGTGGGGCGGCGGCCATGGGCAAACGCCGAAACACCGGCTTTGAACCCGGCCAGCACGCCTTCCGCGCCGCGAAGCGGCCACAAAACAGCGCGTTTGGCGCTTTCGCCGGCTTGGTGGACGTTAGCCACGGTGTCGTCGATGGCGTCATCGACTCGCTCCACTTTAGACTTGGCGCGGCCCACCAGATCCGTTAAAAAATCGGAGATTTCGTGCACCTGCTCCTTCACCGTCGCCACGATGTCGGCCACGTCCGTCGAGACCTTCGAAACCTTCGGCTGAGCGTCGGCCAACATGGCCTTGGCCGTTATCAGCATTGGCTCGGCCTGGGTCAACAGGACCGAAACCTTGGCCACGATGGGCTTGGCTTGCGCGGCCAGCTCATCGACCTTGCTGATAATCGGCATCGCGCGGTCGATGACCGGCTCGGCTTTCGCCTGCAGCGCTTTGGCGACGCGGAGGAGAACAATCATTACGACCGCTTGCACGAGGATACACAAAGTGGCGATCGCAACGCCTCCCGTGACCACCCAATGGAAAGTATCTTCAGACATGTTGCTCCTCCGCTCCGCCCGCCAAAAAATCAGGCTACCGGACGCGCCGGCATGTTCGGCTCGACTTTTTCACGATATGCCTGCTTGCCGGCATCGACTGCGTCGCTCAAGTTGTCCTTCTGCTTGCTGACCGCCTGCTTGCCTTTGTCGATCAGGTCATTAGCCGTATCGCGCCAGTCGGCGGTCGTTTTCTTGATGAAATCGCCGCCCTCGGTGGCCTTGTCCTTGATATAACCGCGGGTCTCTTCACCGGATTTGGGGGCGAACAAAAGTCCTACGCCAACGCCGATGCCCAGGCCCAGGAAAAAATTTGCCAAACCGTCTCGATCCATGTTGTTTCTCCTTGCAGCCAACGCGAGCGCGGAGGCCGGTTAAATTTCAGTATACTTCCGCGGCTTTCCTAGCACGTGGAGGACCAGTGCCCCGCCGCTCTCTTTAGTGTTTGTTAAAGTACTCGCCATCCTACTGAATGAACAGGAAAATTCCCGCCGGCGACGCCGCGCCATTAACGATCGCGGCAACCGCCGCATCGCCCGGCGGAATGGCCGGGACCACGACGTTAAGCTGGTAAAGACCGGGTCCGATAATGCCGGCAAACTGCACTTGTGCCGTCACGCCGCCGATCGTTACCTGCGGCAACACCGGCAACGGCGCGGGCATCTGGATGATCTGCCCGTCGGGATACGAAGGGCTGGTGTCGCCCAAGCCCGTGGCGTAGAGCGTGATGACCTCGCCCACCGCGGCGGGGCGGGTAGCCGCCGCTGCTCCCAGCAGACCGGCCGGGCCCAGCAGCGCAAAGCTGCTGCCATCCTGCGCGATGGCGTATTTGCCGCTTTGTTGCGAATACGCGAAGAATGCCGGAGCCACCGCGCGCTTGTTGGCGCTGAAGGCGTTACTGGCGCCCGCGGCGTTCTTGAGTTGCACCGTCACCGCCCCGGTGGCGGCATCATTGGGCGCCAGCACGTTCACCTGGGTGGGGCTGACGTAGTACATGTACGCGGGTTTCCCGTTGATCGTGACTGTCACGCCATCAAGCGAGGTGGGCAGATTATTGCCCACGAAATCGCTCTGCGCCCAGGGTCGTGTAGTGCTCGCCAGGTTGCTGCCGTAAAGCGCGATCCAGGTTCCCGAGGCGAGGCCATCCTGCGAACTGGCGGCGTTGACCACGGCGCTGATCGTAGGGTTAGCCGTGGCCGTCTTGGCCAGCAGGACGCTCACGCTGCCGTCCAGGTAATTGACGACCGCCAAATCGGCCGCGCCGTCGCGGTTGAAGTCGCCCACCGCCACTGCCAGAGGGGCCGACCCGGCGGCATTGTTGCCGGCGGACTGGAAGGTGCCGTCGCCGTTGCCGGAGAGCACGGTGACACCGCCGCTGTAGCTCGCGACCGCCAGATCGGCCTTGCCGTCGCCGTTGAAATCGCCCACCGCCACCGAGCGCGGAGACCCCGCGACTGTGTAATTCACGGCGGCTTTGAAGGTGCCGTCGCCATTGCCCAGCAGTACGCTGAGGTTGTTGCTGCCGGAGTTAGCAATCGCCAGATCGGCTTTGCCGTCACCGTTGAGATCGCCCGCCGTCACTTCAAACGGTGCGAAGCCCGCCGTGTAGTTTACCGCCGATTGAAACGTGCCGTCGCCATTGCCCAACAGCACGCTGACGCTGCCTCCGCCGCCCTGTGGGGGACCGTAATTGGCCACGGCGAGGTCGATTTTCCCGTCTCCGTTGAAGTCGCCCGGCGCCACGGACTGCGGTGCGGTGCCGGCGCCATAGTTCACCGCGGCCTGAAACGTTCCATCGCCCTTACCCAACAGAACCGAGACGTTGTTGTCGAAGCTATTGCCGACCGCCAGATCGGCCTTGCCATCGCCGTTAAAGTCTCCCACCGCCACCGCTCGCGGGTTCGCGCCAACGTTGAGAATCATGGACGATTGGAACGTGCCGTCGCCGTTGCCCAGCAGTACGCTGGCGTTGTGGCTGCTTACGTTCACCACGGCGAGATCGGTTTTACCGTCGCCGTTGAAGTCCCCCACGGCCACTGAACTCGGCCCCAAGCCGAAGTCCAGGACGTTGACAGCGGCCTGAAATGTGCCGTCGGCGTTCCCCAGCAGCACGCTCACCGCGCCGGCCGCGCCGAAGTTGCCGTCGGCCACCACCAGGTCGGGCCGGCCGTCCCCGTTGCAATCGCACATCGCGGCTGCCTGCGGGTAAGCGCCCACTCCGTAGTTCACGGCCGGCAGAAAGCCATTGGACGGAAGGGTGGTCACGGTTTGCGCCACGGCTGCCGACTTCGCCGCTGCATTACTGGCGTCGCCGCTGTAATAAGCCTGGAGCGAAGAGGTCCCAAAGGGCAGCAGGCTCGTGGTCAGTGTCGCCTGCCCATTGGATACCGGCCTGCTTCCCATCACGGTGGGGCCGGCGTAGAACGTGACGCTGCCGGTAGCGGCAACCGGAGCAACCGTAGCGGTCAAAGTGACGGCCTGGCCAAACACGGACGGATTGGCGGAACTGCCGAGAGTAACGGTCGCGGCGTTCAGAAGGCCGGGCAGAATCAAAAGGATTGGAACAGCACTTTGTAAGGTCATACAAACGGATACTCGTTAATCTGCCACGATAGGCCACCATTTGTGAATTCGAGTACGAGCGATTCGTTACACTGGCAATCAAATGCCTCGACGCCCCGCCGCGCCGCGCAAGCTGGCCGCAGACGAACTGTTCCAATACGCCGTGAAAAGCTTGGCCGCGCGGGCTCAGTCGGCGGCGGAACTGCGCGTTAAGTTGGCCCCCCGGGCGATGCTCGAAAGCGATCCCGAAGCGGTACTCGACCGGCTAAAACAGTACGGCTATCTCAACGACGATCGCTTTGCCGAAAATTTCGTGAGCGCGCGCCGCGACACCGACGGGCTCGGGCCGATGCGCGTGCTGCGCGATCTGCGGCAGCGGCGCGTGGCTCCCAAGCTGGCCGAAAAGGCGGTCCAAAGCGCTTACCGGGATGTCAAGGAAACGGAGCTGATCGAACGTTTTTTGCGCCGCAAATTCCGAAATCAGGATCGCGAAACGCTGTTCCAGAGCGACAAAGACCTGGCCGCGGCCTACAACCGGCTACGCCGCGCGGGCTTTGCCTCAGGGCCGTCGGTGCTGGTGCTGAAACGCTTCGCCAAAAACCCGGAGCTGCTCGACGCCATCGAAGAGGTCGAAGGCGAAGATCCCGAGTAATTAAACGATGGCCGCGCGATTCACCAGCTCTCCAAATTCGGGGATGCGGATCTTGACCTCGTCGCCGGGCAGCAAGGCGTGCTCCTCTTTGACAATAATGCCGGTGCCGGTCAACACCACCGAAGCCACGGGCACACTGTTCGAACGATAAAGATAGTCCACCAGCGTCTCGAACTTGCGGTTGAGCCGTTCGGTCGATACCGAGCCGGAGAAGATCGTCTTACCTTCGCGCACAATCTCACAGGTCATCTCGAGCGCATAAGGATTAGCCACGGAATCGGCCGTGAGGATCACCGGCCCCAGAGCCACGCAGCCATTGAAGGTCTTGGACTGCGGCAGGTACAGCGCGTTTTCACGCTCGATGTCCCAGGCCGAAACGTCGTTGGCCAGAGTATAGCCAAGGATTGCTCCGCGGCTGCCCAGAACCACGCCCAGTTCAGGTTCGGGCGCCATGAACTTCGAGTCCCGCCGCAGGCCGATCGGCTGGCCCGGGCCGACGCACACGCGCGCCGTGCCTTTGAAGAAAATCTCGGGCCGGTCGGCGCGATAGACGTACGAGTACATTCCCTCGCGCGTGCCATGCTCGGCATCGCGGAAATCCGAGCTCATCTGGTACGTGCAGCCGCAGGCCCAGACTTCGGCCGGATGAATCGGAATCACCGGCGCGGCGGGTTCATGGTGGCGGCTGGCCAGGCGGTTAGCCAGTTCCGCGAGCGGCATATTTTCGGCCTCCGAGCGGCGAATCAGGTCGCCCATGGAATGCCCCGGAATGGCGCGAGCGCCAGCCGCTTCGAAGACGGCCGCAATGGTGGCGCCTTCTTTCTTAATTTGTCCAAGCTGCATAGTTGGGAGTTCTGAACATATCACGAGCCGCTCAGTACTTCAGGTACACGGTTTTGTAGTCGCTGTAGAAATCGAGCGCGGCGGGCCCCTGCTCTTTCGGCCCGAAGCTGGAATCCTTGGTGCCGCCGAACGGCAGCTGGTACTCGACGCCGGCACTCGGCAGGTTGACGGTCAGCAGCCCGGCCTCGGCGCCGTAGACGAAATCGAAGACGCGCGACACATTAGAGGTTTGAATGGACGCCGACAGGCCCAGCGGCGTGTTATTGGCAATGCGCATGGCGTCGGCAAAATCCCTGGCGCGCATCACGGCCAGCACCGGGCCGAAGACCTCTTCCTGCGCGATGCGCATATTCTCGGTAACGCCGCCAAAGATGGTGGGCTCGACGAAGTAGCCCTTGTCATAATCGCCGCCGGTCAGCCGCGTGCCGCCGCACAAGGGCGCGCCGCATTCCTTAGTCGCGATGTCGATATATTTCAGGACCGTGTCGAGCTGCCCCTGATCGACCGCCGGCCCGATATCGATGCCGGCCTGCATGCCGTTGCCGACCTTCAGCTTGCGCGTGCGCTCCACCAGCGCGGCGAGGAACTTGTCGTAGATGGGCTCCTCGACGATTACCCGGCTGGTAGCGGTGCACTTCTGGCCGGTCGAAAAGAACGCGGCGTTGACCGTGTTCTCGACGGCCGAGCTGAAGTCGGCGTCGGCCAGCACGATGGTCGGGTTTTTGCCGCCCATCTCGAGCTGGATCCGCAGTTTGCGTTTCGAAGCCTCGGCGTGCAGCCAGGCGCCAATTTCACACGAGCCGGTGAACGAGATGGCCTTCAGCGGCTTGGCCGCGACCAGCGCCTGCCCCAGTTCGCCGCCGGAACCGGCCACGAAGTTGACCACTCCTTTGGGGATGCCGGCCTTATGCAGCGCCTCCACCAGCCGCCAGCACATCAGCGGCGAAACCGAAGCCGGCTTGATGAGGACGGTGTTGCCGCAGATCAGCGCCGGCGCCAGCTTCCACGCGGGTATCGCGATCGGGAAATTCCACGGCGTGATCAACCCCACCACGCCGATGGCTTTGCGGATGGCGAAGGTATGCACGCGCTCGCGCTCCGAGGGCGTCAGGATGCCGTTCAAGCGCGAGCCCTCGCCGCCGAAGTAGCGAAAGATGTTGATGGCGCGCCGCACTTCGCCCTTGGCCTCGGGTAGCGTCTTGCCCTCTTCGCGGGTCATCTCGGCGCCCAGCTGGTCAAACTGCTGCTCCAGAATATCGGCGGCTTTATAAAGGATGGCCCCGCGCGCCGGGGCGGGCATGGACGACCACGCCGGAAAAGCTCGCGCGGCGGCGTCGGCGGCGCGTTCCACATCCGCCGCGGTGCCTTTGCTGAAAAGGCCCACCACCTCGGACGTGTCGGCCGGATTGCGGTTCTCGAAGGTGCCTTTGCCCGCGGCCCATTCGCCGTCGATAAAGTTCTGGAATGCCGGTGTACTCATGTCAATGTGCCTCGTTCTGCGGGGGGTGCGCGGGTGTCCGGAAGTAAGCCGTCCAGGGCCGGTAGCCAGAGACCGCCGCCACTAAATTGGCGGGAAAAAGCGCCAACTTGATATTGTACTTTTGCACGGCGTCGTTATACAGGCTGCGCGACTGCGCGATCCGGTTCTCGCTGCTTTCGAGCTCGTACTGCAGCGCCAGGAAGTCGCGCCGGCGCCGCAGCTTCGGGGTGCGCTCCGCCACGGCCAGCAGACTACCGATAGCCGCGTTCATCTCATTGTACGCGGTGATTTTGACATAGGGCGTCTGGTCGGAGAGCAGGATTTCGCGCGCCTCGTTCAGCTTGCCCGTGACGGCCGGATCGGGCGGAGCAAAGCGAGCCACGGCGGCGCTCAGGTTGGGCGCCAGATCGGCGCGCTGCTGCACATCGTCATCCAGCTGCTCCCAGACAGTATCGATAGCTTCGAAGCTCGCGCGCAGATCGGTCCTGACGCGCCGGAATTGCATCACCGACAGCGAGCCCAGCAACAGCAGGCAGGCCGCGACCACCAGTTTCATGGCGTGCGTGGTCCGGCCAACGGCCAGCTCTGGAGGCGTGCGTCCATGGATCTCAGATTCTACCAATCGGTTGGGGCGGTGCGCCGGGGCGGTCACGAACCCACACACATGAAAATGTTGATATAGTCAAATCACCATACGGGCTCATGAGCGGTCAGGCGTCCCCCAAGCCGATAGTATGGATGGGCTCCAGCCGCCGGGATTTAGCCGAGTTCCCCGAGCCGGTGAGAGACCTGATGGGCTACGCTCTCTACGTCGCTCAGCTCGGAGGCAAGCATCGTGACACAAAAACGCTGAGCGGTTTTGGCGGCGCGGGAGTGGTCGAAATCATCAAGGACCATCGAGGCGATACTTTCCGCGCAGTATACACGTGGCGTTATGAGGCGGTTTACGTCCTGCATGCGTTTCAGAAAAAGTCGAAGACCGGGCGGCAGACAACCCGACGCGACCTGGAGTTAATCAAGCAGCGACTGCAAGCCGCCGAGCAGATTGCACTGGGAAAAAAGTTATGAGCAGGAAAACCAACTACGAAAAAGGCACCGGCAACGTGTTCCACGATGTGGGAGTTCCGCACGCGGCTGAGCATCTGGTCAAAGCGCAACTGGTCTTCAAGATCGACACGATCTTAAAAAAGCGGGGCCTGAAGCAGGTCGAGGCCGCGGTCCTATTCGGCATTCGGCAGCCCGATATTTCCAAGATGCTGCACGGGGAGTTTCGACAGTTTTCGGTTGAGCGCTTACTACGCTTCCTCGTGGCTCTCGACCAGGATATCGAAATTATCATCAGGCCGCATCGAGACAACAGTGACGCTCCGACGCTGCATGTGTCCTGAGGTGGGAGAAAGCCGCCGGACTCAACAAACCAAATCCTCGCGCGTAATCTTCAGCCCCTTCAGATTCCCCAGCACCGTCAGCGCCACCAGATCCGATTGAAAAAACGTCCGCGCCACTTCGCGAATCTCGTCGGCCGTGACGCTTTCGACCAACTCGCCGATCTCGTTCACATTGAAAAAGCGTCCGAAGTAGAGCTCCTGGCGCGCCAGGTTCGACATGCGGCTGGACGATGATTCCAGGCCCAGAATCAGCGAGCCCTTCAGGTGATCTTTGGCGCGGCGCAGTTCCTCGGCCGGCAGCAGATCGTCTTTCAACTTGCGGAATTCCTGCAACACCAGACTCACCACCTGCGGCGTGGATTCAAGCGACGTGCCGGCATACACCGACAGGCAGCCCGTATCGCGGTAGGGGTTCAGGTCGCTGAACACGGCATACGCCAAGCCTAGCTTCTCGCGAATATTCTGAAACAGGCGCGAGCTCATGCCGCCGCCCAGCACGGTGTTCAGCAGGTAGCAGGCAAAGCGCAGCTCATGCGACGCCGGATAGCACGGCACGCCCAGGCACAGATGCACCTGTTCCAACTCCTTCTTGTGCTTCAGCGAAATGCGCGCGTGCGTGCGGGGCCGCGGCTCCGCCGGACCGGCCGGGACTGCCGGCAGCGCCGAAAAACGCTGCTTGGCCAGGCGCAGCAGATCCTCATGCGCCACATTGCCGGCCGCCGTGATCACCAGATTCGCCGGCCGGTACGCGTGCCGGTAGAAGCCGGCGATGGTGTCCCGGTCGAAGCTCTTGACGGTTTCGCGCGTGCCCAGAATGGGCCGGCCGATGGCGTGATCGCACCAGAAATTGCTCGAGAAAATTTCGTGCACCTGATAGTCGGGGCTATCGGCGTCCATCTTGATCTCTTCGAGGATTACGCCCTTCTCTTTGGCGATGTCTTCCTCCTGGAACAGCGGATTAAGCACCAGGTCCGACAGGACATCGAAGGCCAGATCCAGATGTTCATCGAGCACCTTGGTGTTGAAACAGACCAGCTCCTTCGAGGTGAAGGCGTCCAGGTTGCCGCCCACCGAATCGACCGAGCGCGCAATATCTTCCGCGCTGCGGTTCGTCGTGCCTTTAAAAAGCATGTGCTCGATGAAATGCGCGATGCCGTTCTCAGCTGGGGTCTCCGAGCGCGAGCCGGAGTCGATCCACACGCCGGCCGCGACGGAGCGCACGTGAGGCATGCTTTCGGTGATGACCCGCACGCCGCTCGGGAGCGTCGTGGCCGTGATATCGCGATGTGTTTTAGCTGTAAGGGTGGAGGTGGATGGCAAGCGTATTCCTGATTGTCATTATCGCGCAATACAAACGCCCCAATCTAAGCGGCTGATAGAATTAAAGATATGCCGGACGCTCTTCTCGGGATGGAGCTACCCGAGCTGCATGGCGCCTTGGCGCGGGTAGCCGGGCAAGACCAGCCAAAATACCGCGCGCGTCAGCTCTATTCCGCCCTCTATCGCCAGAAAATCGGCGACGTGCGGGAAGCCGCGGTACTCCCGGCGGATTTGCGCGCCGGCTTGGGCGATCTGGCGCTGGGCTTACCCGAAATCGACCACGTCTACAACTCGATCGACGGCACGCGCCGCTACCTGCTGAAGCTGGCGGACGGCCGCACCGTCGAAACCGTGCTGATGCCCGAGACCGGGCGCGACACCGTCTGCATCTCGAGCCAGGTCGGCTGCCCCGTGGATTGCCGCTTCTGCATGACCGCGCTGATGGGCCTGGAGCGCAGCCTGACCGCCGGCGAAATCATCGGGCAGGTGCTGCTCGTCGCCCGCGACAACCACCTGTCGATCGAGAGCGGCAATTTCAATATCGTGATGATGGGCATGGGCGAGCCGCTGCTGAATCTGACGAATGTCTTAAAAGCCACGCGTATTCTGTGCGACCCGGAAGGCGTGGGCCTCTCGGAAAAGCGCATCACGCTATCAACCTCGGGCATCATCCCGAAGATTGCGGAACTGGGGCAAGCCGAAGTACGTCCCAAGCTGGCGATCTCATTGAACGCGTCCACTGAAGAGCAGCGCCGCGAGATCATGCCGATCACGCGCAAGTATCATCTGCGCGACCTGCTGGATGCCTGCCGCGCCTATCCTCTGCGCAACTGGGAGAAGCTGACCTTCGAATACGTGCTGCTGGGCGGCGTCAACGACAGCGATGCCGACGCCCGCCGCGTGGCGCGCATGCTGGGGCAGCTGAAGGCCAAGGTCAATCTCATCGCGCTGAATCCAGGGCCCGGCATTCCGTTCGTGACGCCCGCGCCGGAGCGCGTCGCGAGCTTCCAGGAGATCGTAAAACGCGCGCTACCCTGTTTCGTGCGCAAGCCCCGCGGTCTCGACATTTACGCCGCGTGCGGCCAGTTGAAGCGCAACGAACCGCTGGTCGCCCTGGGGTGATCACAAACCGCGTTTATAGTCGTGCCGCATGGCCTTGTGGATCTTCTTCCACTTCCCTTAGCGCCAAAGGGCGCCAAGGGGACAGCCTCTGAAGTGCATTGGCGCCGCTCCTGCCTGAAAATTCCAGCGCTAGCCAGGCAACTCGATTTCACGTTTCACGATGCCGTCCGGCT
>DOZZ01000084.1:0-1631 GCA_003517725.1 Bryobacterales bacterium
CACTTCTTGCGCAGCCGGACGGCACCGTGAAACGTGCAACCGAGCTGCAGGGCTAGCGCGGGGATTTCACGTAGGAGCGGCACCAATGCACTTCAGGCTGTCCTGAAAGAACCTGAAAGAACGCCCATGCGTGTTCGCGTATCCTGTGCGCTCGGGTACGTACGGATATGACGATGCAAACTGGATCAAGGCATATAACGGCGCGTCACAGTATTTTGCTTACATTGTGGTTTCCTCATCGGGAACATCCGCTTATTGGGTCACCAACAATGATCCCGCGAACTACGTGCATCGTGTCTGTCAGGTGTCGGTCTTATAGACCAGGAGAGAAGTTATGAAACAGCTAATTATCCTCGCCGTTTTGCTGATTGCGTCCGAGGCCTTGTGGTCACAGCAAACGGAAGGTGGCCGCCACCTCTACTTACTGGCAGCGTCCCCGACGATTTACGGTCCCGTGACTTATCCAGCCGACCTTTACGTGATCGGCGAAAATAGCAAGCTCCAGTTGGTGCGACATGTCGTTCCATCGGCGGAAGGTGTGGATTTTGTTCTCAGCTCGACCGATGCGCTAATTGTGGCCCACCCTCATATCAGTCCCACGGCGATCGACATTATCCACTTCGATAACCCCGAATCTGTGGATTCCGTAACACCCAAAATCGGCCAAAGAGGTATCGCGGACGGATTTGTCATTAATTCTCCGGGCCAGACCCTTATCGGTTTTGATTTGAACTCGCCGCCCGAACAAATTCCACTCAAAACGAGCCTTATCGGCATCGATCTCCGGGAATCGGATTCCGCGACAAGGGTTCTCGATCCATTGCCATGGAAGAGCGTCATGAATGTACGCATCGAAGGTGAAGCCGGGGGGCCGCTCGAAGGCCGGTCACCGCATTTTGCCGGTACGTTGAAAAAAGACGGCTGGGTCCGAAATACGCCGGACGGCCCCGTCGTACTGGTTCCCTATTCGGCAACGCAACCAGCGGCCTTGGAAGGTCGCGTTGCCGCGCTACGGTGTACGAATGACCGATTTTCCATTTTCGCGGTGGGCGCCGGCACCCACGCCGAAACTCTAATGCAAACCACCTCGACTGCAATCGTCGCAGACCGTCAATTGGGAACCTCGCGGTCGATCACCATTCGCGGCAGCCAATCGCGATATCGGCTGTTCGGCTCGTGGCTGGCAGTACTGGTTGTCGAATCTGCTGCGGCGCCCAAGTCGAGGCCGGGTTCCAAACTTCAGCGAAAAGTCGCAACGGCCACGCTTCCCTCGGTGGCAGAGGACTATGAAGACGCCAAGCGAGTGATGGGGGAATGGCTGCCCGGAACGCTGGAACTGATAAATCTTAATTCAGGCGAGTTTATTCAGTTGAACACAGGGCAATCTGACAGCGAGATTCTTTCCGTTTCCGGAAATCAGGTTCTTTACCGGGTGGATCATCAAATTTTTGAAGCCGCGATCACGGATGGTCGATTGGGTAAGAGCGTCCTGCTGGTGGATGATGAAAATGTTTCTGAGATTCACTGGGTATTCTGGAGCACCGCTTAAAGCAAGGCGATTTGTCTCCTAGGGCGGAACCTCAGGGACCCGCCATCGGACAACCTGGGAGTAGGCTGTTTCCCAAGCTCTT
>DOZZ01000084.1:1914-3574 GCA_003517725.1 Bryobacterales bacterium
ACGGCAAAATCACCCCGCTTTGCGGTGCCCTTCGCGGATAGCCCCTGAACAAAGCAAAGGGAAAACCCGTCTCACCTCGGCCTGAAAATTGGCTTTGCCTGGCACGACGTCTCTTTCCCGCGGGAGGACAAACACCAGACGGGCGGCGAACTGCAATATCCCAGCCGGCTATGCCACCGCGGGTTCCGGCACCTTGGGCTCGATCTTCGCCCGCGTTCTGAAAAACACCGCCACCAGCAGCACCAGCGCCAGCGCGCCCAAGCTGGAGCTCATCCAGAACCCGGTCCAGTTGCGCGTTACCCGGCCGTCCACCGTGTGGCTGAAGACGTCGATGACGCCGCCCGATAGCAGCGACCCGACGAACATGCCCACGCCGTACGTCGCGAACGTGATAAACCCTTGCGCCGCGTTGCGCAGGTGCTGCGGGGCTTCCTGGTCCGTGTAGAGCTGTCCGGTCATGAAGAAAAAGTCGTAACAGACGCCGTGCAGCAGGATGGCCAGGTAGAACATCCACATGCGGTCCCCCGGATTGCCGAAGGCCAGCAGCGTATAGCGCACGGCCCAGGCCGCCAGTCCCAGCACCAGAATGTGCTTGACCGTCGCCTTGCGGAACACGAACGGCATGGCCAGCATCATGCCTACTTCCGAGACTTGCCCCAGCGTCATCTTGCCGGCGGCGTTAGTAACGCCGATGTCGTTCAGGAAAGCGTTGGTGAACGAAAAGTAGAAGGTCAACGGGATGCACGCCAGAATCGACGCGATCACAAATACCAGATAGGCCGGCTGCTTCAGCATCACCAGCGCGTCGAAGCCCAGCGCGCGTCCCAGCGAGAATTTGCCCTCTTGCGGCGCCGGCGGCAGGTGCGGCAGCGTCAGGCAGAACAGCGCCATCACCACCGACGCGCCGGACGCCAGCAGGAAGGGCACGGCGCTGGTCTCGATGCCCATATGTCCGATAATCTGGCCGATGGCGATCCAGCCGAAGGTGCCGAAAAAGCGGATCAGCGGAAAGTCGCGCCCGGAATTCTGGATCGATCGCAGCGTGATCGAGTTGGTCAGCGCGATGGTCGGAAAGTAGCACAGGCAATACAGCAGCATCAGCCCATACACCGGCCCGAAAGTGTGGACGCGCGTGACTAAATACAGAAATACCGCGCCNNCGGCTTTGCCGCGAAAAAGGAGCTTTGGCCTGGCGTCCTTAGAGAACAATTCTCGGCTTTGTCTGTTTATTTTCTGCAACGTCCGGACTTTACCCCAAAATTGTTCAAATATTCGTTTGACTTTACGTAATACGGTCGCATACTCTCGAATCCATGCCGAACCAAGCCCTACTGCCAGTAGCGAGCGCTATGATAATCGCGCTCGCTGGATATGCGTCGGCTCAGACGGTCGGCCACGCCTCTCACCAAGCTGCAGCTGCTGTTTCACCCGCGATGCACGTGCATAATCATGCGCTAATTACGACACAATCTGGTAAAACCATGCTGGCCGGCGGCATCGATGGAGCCGTGACGCCGGAGCTTATTTCCGACTCAATCGCGTACGGGCTGTTCCTAAGTGCCATGGCCGAGCCGTTAAACGCGACACCCGAGCAGCAGCGGCGGCAGAGAGCCAAGCTCGCGCGCGCGCAGCTCGCGGAGCCGGACCTGCGTGCCCTTTT
>DOZZ01000084.1:3716-4107 GCA_003517725.1 Bryobacterales bacterium
TTTCAAGGCGGCACGGCTTCGACTGCTTCGGCCAGCCTCGATGCCCAGCGCGCCGAACTTGTGAGCGCCGCGCGGGAGTGGATGAAAATGACGGTCACTCCGGATGGCGTAGCGAAGCTCGACAGCTTGATTCAGACCGAAAAGCGGCACATGGTGATTTATCCATATCCGAAGATGCCGTGAGAGGCGTGGAAAAGAATTGGCCTGGACAATACATATGCGAATCCTTCCATCGATCCTCCTATTAGCTTTTGCCTTCGCGGGATACTCGGACGCGCAAACCGCGTCGAGCTACTGGGGGCTACTCGGTCAGCGGCAACTCCACGGAAACAATTAACGCTTACCTGACAGTGCAGGGTGACGATATGGGGACCTGTATCCATACCTTCAA
>DOZZ01000084.1:4278-5048 GCA_003517725.1 Bryobacterales bacterium
GACCTGTATCCATACCTTCAACGACAGCCTGGTTCTGACCGGACCCGGAGGGCTCTACGGAAACAACGACTTCAGTAACGCATCCATGTCCAAGTCAAACGGCGCGTTTACTACTACCTTCAACGATTTGATCAACATTGGGACCGACGGTCCCTACAGCATCGCAACCAGCACTNNGTGCCGATCGTGACGTACCAGCAGCCCCACACGAAATAGTTCAGAAACATCATGGTGCTGAGGCGCACACGCAGGGAAGTGGTCATGGATTCACGTTAGTGATAGGCCTGTTCGATCAATCGTTCAAGATACACCTTCGACGCGCGGATGTCGGCTTCCTGCCGCGGGCCGGCAATTTCACGCTCAATGGTGATGGGGCCCGCATAGTTCAGGCTTCGCAGCCCGGCCATCACCGCCGGGAAATTGACGCGCCCCGTGCCGATCGCGACCTCCTGGCCCAGATGCTTCGGATCGGTCGGATAATGTCCGTCTTTGGCGTGCAGCCCGCGCACATGCTTGCCCACCACATCGAGTGCGCCGACGGGCTCGCCCTTGCCGTAGAGGATCAGGTTGGCGGTGTCCAGATTCACGCCGATGTTGTCGAGGCCGGCGTCTTCAATGGCGCGCAGCAGCGTGATGGGCGTCTCCTGCCCGGCTTCCATCAAAAAGGTCTGCCCGTTCGCGCGGCAGTGTGCCCCCACTTCGTGCACGGCCGCGACGGCCTGCTCATAGAGCGCGTCGTGTGGATCTTCCGGAATGAAGCCGCAATGCGT
>DOZZ01000084.1:5170-8701 GCA_003517725.1 Bryobacterales bacterium
GGCGGCACGATGCCGATGGTCGCGGGGCCCTGGTAGAAATCCCACACGAAGCGGCCCTCGCCGAGCGTCATTACGGCGGTCGCTTCCACGCCGTATTTGTCGAGAGCTGCTTTCAGCGGCCCCGCCAAACCCGCGGGCGACATGCCGACGCTGACCTGACACGTCGGCAGCCCGAACGCTTTGACCCGCGCAATCGCCTGGTCCGGAGTGGTCTTGCCGGAGACGCCCACCACAACTCCCAAACGCGGGCGCTGCGTTACCGGTGCGGCGCTGAGGGCAGTGGCGGCGACGCCCGATTGCAGAAATCTTCGGCGATTCAGTGGCATGTCAAATCCGTCCGGTCAACTGCCGCAGCAATTGCACCGCGCTCGCAATATCGGCGGCGCGCCGTTTCGCGTCGGGCTCTTCGCGTTCGATGCTCAGGATGCCAGTGTAGCCAATCTCGCGCAGCTTCTGGACGAACCCCGGTATGCCCACGCTGCCGGCTCCCAAAGCCCGCTCCTCGCCCAGTGCGTCGGGCTGCTCGGGGTCCGGGCGCACGCCGTCTTTGCAATGCACGGTCACGATCCTGTGCTTGAGCAGCTCCAACGCCTCGAGCGGATCGCCCATGCCATACAGAATCATGTTCGCCGGATCGAAATTCACCTTCAAATTAGAGCGCGCCACGTCCTCGATGAACGCGAGCAGATGTTCCGCCGTCTCCTGGCCCGTTTCAAGCCCGAAGGATTGTCCGTGTTCACCGCAGTGGTCGCACAATTCGCGGGTAAGGTCGCGCATCTCGCGATAAGCCTTGCCTTCGTGGCTCGGCGGCACCGCGCCGAGGTGACAAGCCACACTCGCGATGCCGAGTTGCCCCGCCAGATCCGCCACCGCCTTGGTGCGCGCCAGGCGTTCGGCCCGCGTGGCGTGCGGCACTAAACCCACGGTGCGCGTGACCGTCGGGATATCGGCGTAATCCTCGCCTCGGTAGCTGCAGAAGGCGGTGGCGATGGCGATATCGGGCTGCGCGCTGAGCGCCTGCTGCCACTGCCCGGCTTGCCCTTCGAGTGAAAGCTCGCCCGGTATGCCCAACTGTCCGGCCTTAACACCGAAGCGGCGCACCTCTTCAAGCGAGGCCGCGGCGCTCTCCGACGCCCAGAACATCAGGCCGATTTCAAGTGGTTCTAAAGGTCGCAAGGCAGACATCTCCCATCTTCATCGCTCGATTGCTTTAACAGCAGCGCCAGTTTCACGGCGCGCGCCGAATCTTCCGGAAGGCACCGCGCGGGCGCGCGGTTTTCGCGGCAGCACTCGGCGAAATAAGCCAGCTCCGCCGCATACGCGTCGGCCTTCGGAACCACCATCGCGCGCTCTCCCAGATGCAGCCCGTCGTCGTCGTACCGCATCCGCTCACCGGCCGCGCTCACTTCAAAGCTCATGGCAAAAGGCAACGGCGGGGGGAACCAGCCGCCTTCAATATGCACCTGCAACCCGCTATCGTACTCAAGCGCGATGCGCGCCGTGTCGACGGGGCCCATGCTTTGCGCCAGGACGCGCGCCGGCGAGCCAAACAGCAGCAGCGCCTGATCGATATCGTGAATCAGCATATCTAACACGGCCCCGCCGCTGCGCGTTTCGTCCGTCAGCCAGCGGCTCCAATTGGGAACCTCGCAGTGCCGCCGGAAAATTGCCGAGGTCACGCGATCGCGGCCCCGCTCTTTCAGGAATTCGGACAGCATCAGGAACTCCGGCCAGAAGCGCAGCACGTGCCCGATCATCAGCACGCGCCGGTTGCGGTTCGCGGCGGACAGCATGGCATCGCAATCCGCCGCGCGCAGCGCCATGGGCTTCTCGCAGAGCACGTGTTTGCCGGCCTCCAGCGCGGCCATCGAAACTTCCGCGTGCATGTCGGTCGGCAGGCACAGATCGACCGCATCGAGCTCCGGGTCGGCGATCAAGTCCTGCCATTTCTCGTATGGCCGCACGTTCGAAAAATCGTGCACGAGCCCCTCGCGCTTCAAATTACCGCCGATGTGCCGCAGATCGCCCGAGCGCGCCCGCGCATCGCGCGTGCCCACCGCCGCCACCTCCACGCCGCTCAGCTTCGCCAATCCCTCAAGGTGCTGAGCTCCCATCGAGCCCAGGCCCACAATGCCGATTTTCATGGCGCAATCCAGTCCTTGAAACAAGCTGACGCGTGCGTCCGGCCGTCGCCTTCGGTCACCAGCGCCGCTAAGTCTGCCTGGCGTTCCACCCAGGCCATGCCGCGCTCCACGCCCAACACGCTGATAGCCGTCGAAGCCGCGTCGGCGCGGATCCCACGCCGCGCCGTGACTGTTACGGTGAGCCCCTGCGTCAAGCCCAACCCCGTGCGGGGATCGATGATGTGCGAAAAGCGCATGCCGCCCGCATCCAGATGCTGTTCGGCGGCGCCGGAAGTGGAGACCGCGCCATTCGAGCGCACCAGATAGCCCACGGGCGCGGCAATCCCGATTTTCCAGCCGGCCGTCCCCGGCGGCGCGCCGCTGAAGGCCAGGTCGCCGCTGGCCGCCACCAGCGCGCTATGCACGCCCATTCGTTCGAGCACGGCCAGCGCTTCATCCGCGGCAAAGCCTTTAGCGATTCCGCCGGCGTCCAGTTGCATCCCCGGTTGATCCAGCAGCGCCGTGCGGTCCTGCCGGTTCAGATGCAGCTTTTGATAACCGCAGCTGGCCAGCGCCGCGCGCACCGCGGCCGGCTCGGGCACACGGTTGCTTTTGCGTGCCGCGCGCCACAGATGCGTCAAAGGGCCGAGCGTGATATCGAACGCCCCGGCGGTCTCTTCCGAAATTTGCCGCGAAGCCTCCAAGACGCGGAACAGATCCTCCGAAATCCGCACGGGGCGGCCGATGGCCTCGCGTGAAAGCCGGCTCAACTCGCTGGTGTCCTGATAATCGGTAAGCTCGGCATCCAGTACCGCGATGCGATCGAAAGCGGCGCGGAACGCACGTCGAGCCGCGGCGGCGTTGGGCGCATAGAGTTGGATGCGCATCAGCGTACCCATGTGCGCTTCCACGGATTCGAACAGCCGTGGTGTCTGCGCGTGGCCCAGCCCCGTAAGCAGCAGCGCGACTAAGGTGGCCATGCGCACGGGCCTATTGCTCGTCGTGCTCCACGCCATTGTTCCAGGCTCGCAGCATCTCTTCCGCCGGGGGCACCACGGCCGGCCGCACCAGGCGGAAGCCCAGCCATTGCGCGTCCGTCAGGTACCAGATGCTTTTCGGCAGCTGCGGATCCTGCTGCTTCCAACTGGCGTCGGAGGGCACGCGCGCGGTGCACGTGATGGCGGCGGCTGAGTCGTTCCAGGAGCCGCCGCGCACCGCCATCGGGTAAGGCTTGGTCGCCTTCACCCACGGGTTCACCTGCCGCGCCGCCGTGTAGGGCGCGTATTGATCGAGCGTCCACTCCATCACGTTGCCGAGCATATCGTAGAGACCCCACGCGTTGGGTTTCTTGCGGCCCGTCAGTTGATACTTGCCGTCGCTGTTGGCCGCGTACCACGCGTAATCGCCC
>DOZZ01000084.1:8934-9275 GCA_003517725.1 Bryobacterales bacterium
TCGCCGGTCTTGGCGCTCAGCCACTCGGCATATTTGTTGGCCGCGTGCTGCGTCATGCTGATCGCCGGAAAGCCGTTGATGCCCATGCCGAAGCTCATTTCGACATAGGGCCGCGTGGGCCGGCTGATGGCGTCCACCAGCCCGTCGGGATGCGTCGTCTCGCCAGCCTGCGCGGCGAACATGAACAGGCGGTATTCATCCCAGGTCACTTCGCGCGTCTGCATCCAAAATTTATCGAGCTTCACGCGGTGCGCGGGCTGCTCGTCTTTTTTGGCGCTCGAGCCCATGCTGAACTCACCCGCCGGAATAGCCGCCATCTCGAAGCTGACGACGCTATTGGG
>DOZZ01000084.1:9398-13467 GCA_003517725.1 Bryobacterales bacterium
CATCGATCAGACGAACTTGGTGATGCCGGGCTGCGCCAGCGGAGCCACCGGCAGGCTGGCATTCCAGTCGATATGTTCCGGCACCAGCCGCTCCTGCGAGTTCAGCGCCTGCTCCCAGGTGATCTGCTGGCCGGTATAAGCGGCCATGCGGCCCATCATCGCCAGCAGCGTGCTGGTGGCCAGCCGCTTGCCGTCGTTAATAGGCTCATGCCGCCGGATGGAGGCGAACAGCAGGTCGTGCTCGCGCTGGTACATATCGTAGTGCTGGCCGCTCCAGGTCCACTCCACCTTGCCGGTGATGCGCGGGGCCGGCCCGCGCCCGATGGTCACGGCGCCGTCGGTGCCCAGAATATAATCGGCGTTCTCGTTGTAGCAGCCCTCGCTTTGGCGATTATCGAGGAACGCTCGCACCCCGTTGGGATAAAGGTAATTCACGGCAAAATGGTCGAAGATGTTACCGCCCTCGGCCGGAATGGCCCGGCCCCCGACGGCCACGCAACTGACCGGCGGCTCATCGTGCATGGCCCAGGCGATCTTGTCGGCGCTATGCACGGCCTGCTCCACGATGCTGTCTCCGCACAGCCACACGAAGTTGTACCAGTTGCGGATCTGCCACTCCGTGTCGCTCATGCCCGCAGGGCGCGCGCTGGCGGGCGGCAGGGGCTTCACAGGGCTGGTGTAGTACGTGGCGTAGTAGGCCACGGGCCGGCCGATGGCGCCGTCGAAGAGCTTCTGGAACGTCTCCTGAATCATGGCGTTGTAGCGCCAGCAGAAGCCCGCCACCAGCGACAGCTTTTTCTGGCGCGCCTTCTCGGTGGTTTCAAGCGCCCAGCGCAGGCCCGGCGCGTCGGTGGCCACCGGCTTCTCGCAAAACACATGCTTGCCGGCATCGATGCACGCCGCCAGATGAGTCGGACGGAAGCCGGGCGGGGTCGCCAGCAGCACCACGTCCACATCGCTCGCCATCACCTTCTGGTAGGCGTCCAGCCCCAGAAACCGCTGCGCCGGCTGCACTTGTACGCGGCTGGCCAGCTTCGAAATCGACTTCAGCGTCGCCAGTGATTTTTCAATCTGCGCCGGCTCGATATCCGCGACGGCCACCAGTTCCGCCTTGTCGTCCGCGGTCAGCGCCTGCGAGGCCGCCCCGGTGCCGCGGCCGCCACATCCGACTAAGCCTACTTTGATGGCATTCGTCACGGTCTGCGCGCGGATCACGGCGGGAAAAGCCGTAACCAGGGCCGCTGCTTTCATCATGTCGCGTCGGGTGCTCAGCGAAGTCTCTGGAGTGTTGGGCATAGGGAGGAAAATGCGATATTAAAACAAATGCGCCGCCAGCGCAATGCCGGCACCCCTCCCGTGTTGTTGAATATGGATCGCGCGCGACCTATACTGCGGTTGTCCTTTATGAAACCCGTCCCCCCTAACCAACAAGCGGCGCTGGTCGACCGCCTGATGTCCGCCTGCGGCGGCGCCTATACGCCGGAACAACGCCGCCGCTATTTCATCACGGGCCCGCAGTGGGCCGCCGCCTACGAAGGCCACGCGCTGTTCCACGCACCCACGCGGCATGCCGTCGGCTTCGAACAGGTGATCCGCGAATACGCCAAAATCGGCATCGGCTGGTGGTGCACGCACGATACCGACGTGATCCCCACGGCCGATATCGGCAAGGACGGGCAGCACAAAATCGTCGAGCGCATCGATGCCTGCCTGAAGGAGAACGGGCTGAAGTGCTCGATGGTCACGACCGAGACATTTCATCACGCGGTGTGGGCCGCCAGCCCCGCGGCGGAGTCGCCCGCAGTGCGCGAATACGCCGCCTATCGCGTCAAGAACACGGTCGACATCGGCCATCGCCTGGGTGCGCAGTTCGCCGTCTACTGGCCCGGTTCGCTGGGCTACTTCATGCAAGGCGCGGTGGAAGAGACCGAGACGCTGAAGTGGTACGCGGAAGCTCTAAATGCGGCCTGCGAGCACGATATCGAGGCCGCCAAAAAACTGAATCGCCCCACGCTCAAGCACTGCATGGAAGCCAAGCCCTTCGAGCCGCAGGCCGAGATTCTGCTGCCGACCTCCGACGCCATGCTCGGTTTCATCGGCTCGGGGCTGCTGACGCATCCCGAAATGGTGGGGCTTAACCCGGAATACCTGCACGAGCTGATGTGGGGCGGCGCGCCCCGCGCGGTGCTGGCGCGCGCGCTGCTCGCAAAGAAGTTGTGGCACTTCGACATTAACGACGGCTACCGCCTGAAGCACGATGTGGACATTGCCGTCGGCCTGGTCAATCCACTGGACTGGATGCTGGTGCTGATGTTGTTGCGCAGCCACGGCTACAACGGCCCCTTCAATCTGGACTTCAAACCGCCGCGCACCACCAGCAACCACGGCGTCTTCGCGGTCAGCTTCCCGACCGCGGTGGATCGCTTCATCACGCTATGGGAGATGGCCGGCGAAGCGCTCGAAGACCCGATCATCAAGGAAGCCACCGACGCGTTGAAAGCCGGCGGCGAACTTCCGGCGGATCGTCACGACGCGCAGGCCATCACGGAATCGAATCGCGATCTGCTGTCGCTGCATGAGCTGATCGCGCACCGGCTGGTACAGATTTTGCTCGGGCTGCATAGAGGGAGAGTGTATTCGCTGTAATCGGATGCCTCGTGGGGCGGGGTTTACCCTGCAGTGGGCTTCAGCCTACCGTGCTGGGACGCGCTCGACCACGGGTATTCTTCGACAGATCGAGCGAGCCCGGCCTGCACGGGATTTTGAACGATGTAGTTTCCGATGCGGTCGAGTTCGGCCTGATTTATTCCGTAGATGTGGAGCAGACAGCGCCGCGAAAAATGCGTCCGTGGGCGTCGTGGGCTGGATGGCTGGAAAATCTCACGCTTATTGCGAGATTGGTCGGGCTAAAGCCCTCCGCAGGCTGAACGCCCGCCCCACGCAGGCTGGTCTTATAGTCGCTGGGACGAGGCCCAATACACTGCATTCAGTAATAGACGAAACGTGTTGTGGGCCTCGCCGCGGTACTGCGGCTCGAAGCCGAATAGCAGCACGCGGCCGCGGCCCAGCGGATAATCCAGCAGCACCGCGGCATTCCCCAGCGTCGCGACCGGCCGAGCCGCTCCCTTAACGTCGAAAGTCATAACGGCGCCGAAGATGGTGGCCTCGGCGGGCATCCCGAACGCGACCGGATGGGTCACGTCAAAATGGGCGGAAGCGCCCGCAACAGAAGTGACCGTCACCGGCAGTGCCAGGTTGCGGATCGCGAACCTGGCGCCATCGCCGATCGCCACCAGCGTGCCGCCCTCGCGTACAAACGTGGCCAGCGAATCCATGGTGGAAGCGCCGGCCAGGACGATGCTATCGAAGCGAGTCCGCAGCCCAGCGCCCCCTTCAATCGGCGTGAAAGGAACCTTGTATTCGTTCAGGAGCCACTCCACCCAGCGCGAGCGCACCACGGCCACGCGCGGACGGTGCAACTCGAACGCGGCTGCCGGGGGCGCATCGGTCGCCAGCACGCGCAGGCCGAACTGCTCGGCGAAATTTCGCGCGCGCGCGGTATTCCCGCCCGCATACTGGCTGTCCACAATCACGGTGCCGTTGCGCGCCCACTGCACGGTCTCGCGGCGGTCCAGCAGAAATGACGTGGCCGTGAAGGTGGCGTTGTCGCTATGCTCAAGCAATAGCATCGCGCCTTCACCTTGCACGCTTGCCGCGTGCTGCTCAAGAGTTATCAACAACCCCGCTAACGCCAGCAGCATCGAAATCATACAATGATAGCGAGTGCATCCCCCCAAATTTCGCGTCGGCCTGGTGCAGATGTCCTGCTCGGCCGATCCTCAGGAAAATCTTGACAAGGCGGTAGCCCGCGTCCGCGAGGCCGCCGACCATGGCGCGCAGATCATCTGCCTGCCGGAGCTGTTCCGCTCGCAATATTTCTGCCGCGAGGAGAACGCCCGGTTATTCGATCTCGCCGAGACCATTCCCGGGCCTTCCACGGAAACGCTAGGCCGCATCGCCCGCGAGAAGAACGTGGTGCTGGTGGCGTCGTTGTTCGAAAAGCGCGCGC
>DOZZ01000032.1:0-1482 GCA_003517725.1 Bryobacterales bacterium
TGCACCGGCGGCAGGATCGGGTAAGGCGAGACGAACAGCACGCGCGGCGCATCGGGCACGGCGGACGGCGCCAGAAAGCGATCGTAGAAGACAGCGCCGCGGCTGCGCGCGAAAGCCTCCGAGTCGCTGACTTCCGCGAGTTGATGCGCGCGCCATCGCGAACGCAGCGCCGCGTTCAACTGGAGGAACGCACGCCAGGCGCCGGCCAGGCTGGGGCGTCCGGGCTGGTCCCCAAGCATGGCCCCGGCCAGCGCCGCGATGTAGGTGTGCACGAAATGCTCGAGGATGCGCGGCGTCTCGTGGATGTTTTTCCAGCAGAAGAGCAGGTAATTTTTTTTCAGCACTGCCTGGATCTGCGCTTCGGTAAACTTCTTGCCGATAGTACCGCGGTGTTCGTGAAACACCACGCTGGCCGGCTGGTACAGCACCTGCCAGCCGCGTTTCCAGGCTTGGTAACCCAGGTCCGTGTCTTCCAGATAAAATGGCGCCAGCAGTTCGTCGAAGCCGCCGAGCTCCAGAAATTTGCGGCGATCGTAAGCGCACGATCCACCTCCCCCGTAGAAGCACGGATACGGCTCGGTGATCGCGCCGTCTTCCCGGTGGCTCACGCGCAGCATGCCGTTCTGCCACCAGCCCTCGGATAGGCCGGTCTCCTCGCGGCCCTTGGCGGGATCGCTGATGAAGATCTGGCACGCGACGCTGAAAACATCGGAGCGCGTAAACGCCGCCAGCAGCGGAGCCAGAAAATCAGGCTCGACGCGCATGTCGCTGTTGAGCAGCACCACGATGTCGTTGCGCGCGGCGTGAAAGCCGGCATTCGAGCCGCCGCCGAAGCCTAAATTCTTGTCGAGCGCCAGAAGCGTGACTTGCGGAAAATTGGCTCGCACAAATTCGGCGCTGCCATCCTGACTGCCGTTATCGACGACGATCACTTCGCTGCCGGGGTGGCCGGCCATGGCTTCCACCACGCCGGGCAAGTATTTCGCCAACAGGTCGCGGCCATTCCAGTTGGGGATTACGACACTCGCGGCGCGCGCGTCCGGCAGCGTGTCGCGGCGCGGGCGGGGCGTCCCGGCCAGCCACCACGCGACGTCGGTCAGCAGCACGGCCATCGCGCTGACGATCCAGATCAGCGGCGAGGCCAGCAGCAATAAAAACGTCAAAGCTTCGGTCCTAGCTTAAGGCGGCGGCCGAGCCGGAACCAGCGGGACTGCGAGACCAGCGCGACGATACGCTCGAGCGATTCCGCTTTGTGCTGTTCGCGCCGGGCCCAATCGGTCCGCTCCACTATGGTGGCTTCGGCCCGATCCAGCAGCCCGACTGCCCGGCTCAGGTCGGCGACGGCAGTTTCCAATTGTTGGCGCGAAGTTTGCAGGCCCAGGTGCAGTTGATCGAGCGCCTGTTGGGCCCGCTGCTGCTGTTCGGACAATTCGTTTTGAAGCGCCACAATGCGCTCGCCGCGCTCCTCCGACTCACGGTGCC
>DOZZ01000032.1:1674-5239 GCA_003517725.1 Bryobacterales bacterium
CGCTGGCGGTCGGCGGCCCACTGGTTGCGCTCCTCGAGTTCCGACTGCAGCGCGCGGAACCGATCCACTAGTTCGCGATGCTCGGCATGGCGCTCGCTTAACACGCGGTCTTTAAGCGCCAACTCACTCGCTAGCAGATCGATATGGCGCTCGCGCTCGCGCAGGACGTTGGCCGTGCCGGGCAGATAGAACAGAGCCTCGGGCGTGACAACTTCGGCCTGGCTGCATAGCGCGATAAAGAAGTGCGCGTGCTCGGGATTGCCGCCGGCTCCGCCGCCCCCGAGTGTGCCGGAATCGAGCCGGCCCGGCGGGGCGATGAGAACTCCTTCGGCATGGTTCTGCAGCAGCAGCGTGACGTGCGCGAAGCCGGCGCGCAGCTCGGCCTGGAACTCGGCATAGTCGAACTCGTGGCGATGGAACGGATTGGGCCCGGCCTGCCGCCGCGACTCCGCATAGTAGGTTTTATTGGGTGTCGAGACCAGTAGGCGGCCCGCCGGTTTGAGCACGCGCACGCACTCGCGAAGGAACGCGCGCCAGTCGTCCAGATGCTCGATGACTTCGAACGCGACCACCAGATCGAAGCGCGCGGCTTCGAGCGGCATCTGCTCGCAGGAGCCTTCGAGAAAAGCCACGCTGCCGTAACGCCGGCGAGCTTCTTCGATGGCTTCGGGAGCGCAATCGAGACCCATGACGGACGCCGCGGACCGGGCCAGCTCGGCCGTGCCGTAGCCCACGCCGCAGCCCGCGTCGAGCACGTCGGCGCCCGCCGCCAGCGAGCGCGCCAGAACGTAGCGCGCCATGTGCTCGTTCAACAGATCGGCCTCGACTAATTCGGGGACCAGCCGTTCACCGGTGAACTCAGGCAACGCTGTTCTCCGCGGCCGCGTCCAGACGCGCGTTAACCTCGACGCGGCACGGAAAACGCATGTAGCCGTAGACCGGTCCGTCGGAATGGCCCATCTGCACGGCGATGGCGTTGTCGACCCAGTCGCATGTGCGGTAGTCGTCGAGCGTGCCGTCGGCCAGCGCCGGTGAAAACGAGAAAGACGTGGCGTAGAGTTCGGGCAGTTCCAGATGAAAGTCGACGGTGTAGATGTCGCCCGGATACATGGGCGGCAGCGAGGTGTCTTCGCGCAGGGCGTTGGTGCCGGCGAAATCGACGCCCATGGCGTTGCGCATCATGAATCCGACGTTGGGGATGCCGAGGTATTCATGCGCCTTCACGCTGATACGCACCACAATGGTGCTGAGCGGCTCGATCATGGGCAGCACGCGGCCGTCGGTGTTCAAAATGGCGATGCCGAGGATCTCGCCGCGACGGTCGCCGTGGCGATGGTCGATGTTGGGCAGGCGGTCGGCAATCTCGATGGCGCGCACGGCTTCGCGCGACGGCTGCATGGCTGGCAGTTGGTCGCCCAGATAATGCGAATCCTTTTGCGTCATGGCGGCCAGGTATTTGGCCACTACCATGTCGGTGGCGCCGATCTCGATGAGCTTGCCGTGTTCGATCCACAGGGCGCGGTCGCCCACGGCTTTGACGTCGGCCAGCGCATGCGACACGAACAGAATGGTGACGCCCCGCGCGCGCAGTTCATGCACCTTACGCATGCAACGGTGGCGAAAATACAGATCGCCGACGGCCAAAGCTTCGTCCACCAGCAGAATTTCGGGATCCACGTGGATGGCGATGGCGAACGCCAGACGCACCACCATGCCGCTCGAATAGGTCTTTACGGGCTGGCGAATGAAATCGCCGATCTCGGCAAACTCCTCGATGGCGCGATAGCGCGCGTCGATCTGCTTCGTCGTCAGGCCCAGGATGGAGCCGTTCAGGTAGACGTTCTCACGGCCGCTGAATTCGGGGTTGAAGCCCGCGCCCAATTCGAGCAGCGCCGACACGCGGCCGTTCACCGACAGGTCTCCGGCGGAGGGCAGCAGGATGCCGGCGACCATCTGCAGCAGCGTGCTTTTGCCCGAGCCGTTTTCGCCGACGATGCAGAACGTCTCGCCGCGGCGGACCTCGAAGCTTAAGTCGCGCAGCGCCCAGAAATCGCGGTGGAAGCTCCGGCGGCCGAAGGTGAGCAGCTCTTTGAGCCGGTCGCCGGGCTTGTCGTAGATGGCGTAACTCTTGGAAACGTTCTGGAATTCGACGGCATTCACTGCGAAAGCTCTAGTGTGCCACAGGCTTTCGCGCCCGTCTTTTTGATCAATCGCTGCCGCAGGCGCTGCTCGCGGCGCGCGCGTTCAGGCCCGTGCTCCAGCAGCCGCACCATTTCGAGCGCCATGGCATAGTTGCGCTCGCGGTGTTCGTAGTGCTTGGCCAGCTCTTCATACGCGCGGTGCCGGTAAGGATTGGGCGAGGTGGCCAGTTCGCTGAAGGCGGCCAGCGCGGCATCTTCACGCCCGTGCTTCTTTTCGAGCATGCCGATTTCGAAGAGCGTGCGGAACAGCAGCGCATCGGGAAGGCCCGTGCCCACCGCGCGCCGCAGCATTTCTAGCGCCTGGCCGTGCTGCCCTTCGGCCAGCAGCCAGCGCGCGATGCCAATCAGGTCCGCGCCGTGCCGCGGGGTCAGATTTTCGGGCGCGCGGAACGCCTCGGGCACAATGGCGGTCAGACATGCCAGCGTCACGATGTCCATCACGTTGTGGTGAAAGATGGGGATCAGGCGCAGCGCGCGCTGGGTGCGGATGTACTCGAAGAAATAGTGCGGAATCAATTCGCCGGGCACGTCGCCTTCGCGTTCGACGCCCAGGATCTGGCGCTCCAGATAGGACAGGCGGCAGTTTTCGAGGCGCAGCTTCCAGAGGCGGCGCGAGCCGAACAGGAGGTCGAGGTGCTCCATGCGTCCGAACGGCGGCTTCATGCGCGACATGCGGAAACGGGTTTCGAGCAGCGGCTGGTCGTAGGTCTTGCCGTTATAGGTGATCAGCACGTCGAAGCGCTCTAAGTATTCGGCCAACGCCAGCAACTGCGAGGGCTCTTCGGCGTAGTCGCGCATAAAGAATTGGCGGACGCGGAAGCCCTCTTCATCCACGCTGCCGACGCCGATCAGGAACGCGTAGGTGCCACTGCCGCCGGCCAACCCGGTGGTCTCGGTGTCGAGAAAAGCCCAGCGTTTGGGATGGCTAGTCGGAATGGCGCCGCCGGAGATGGCGGCCAGCAGGTCTTCGGGCAGTTCCAGCAGGTCCGAAATTTCGAAGCTGCCGTGACGGCGATGGCGCGCGTACAGTTTCTCGGTTTCAAAGTGGCGGCCTCGCGCGGTTACGACCACCGCGCCGGACAGCACTTCTTCGACAAACTCGCGATGTTCCGGCAGCCGCGGCGGTGCAAGCGCCGGCGCGCCCGCGTACTTCGCGTCGATGCGCGCCATCTTTTGCCGTAACCAGGCCAGCTGTTCCTGAAGCTCCGCCATTTTCGCTTTTTCTTTGCCGAGTATACTATAGCCATTTGAAAATCCGCCTATTCGCGGCGCTGCTGCTGGCGCTGCTGGCCGCGCACCTGTGCCATCGCGATGTTCTGTGGACCGAAGAAGGTCTGCCCATGGCCGCGGCGCGCCAGATGGCG
>DOZZ01000242.1:0-527 GCA_003517725.1 Bryobacterales bacterium
CGCTTGGCCATATCGCCCGTGCGCACGCCCTTCGCGGCCTGCCGCTCATCGCTGAACACCACCTCATGCATGTTGGGGCTGGTGAAGGGCAGGTCGAAATAGGGCGCGAGCTTGGCGCGAATATAGTTGGCATTCAGCAGCGCGTCGATGGTGGCGTTGCGCAGGCCGTTGCCGCCGTGCGCCATGATGTAGGCCAGCGCGCGCACCATCACGCCGAAGTTGCCGTAGAAGGCGCGCACCTTGCCGATCGACTGCGGCAGATCGTGATTCCAGTGCCACAGGTCGCCCTTGCGCGCCAGCCGCGGCGAAGGCAGAAAGGGCGCCAGATGCTGCTTGACGCACACCGGCCCGCCGCCCGGCCCACCGCCGCCATGCGGCGTCGAGAAGGTCTTGTGCAGATTAATGTGCATGACATCTACGCCGAAATCGCCGGGCCGCGCGATGCCCACCAGCGCGTTCATGTTGGCGCCGTCCATATAGACCATCGCGCCCTTGGCGTGCATGATCCCGGCGCACTTGACGATGTT
>DOZZ01000242.1:832-987 GCA_003517725.1 Bryobacterales bacterium
CCTTGCTGGTTCGACTTCAGGTTCTGCACCGTGTAGCCGGCCATCATGGCGGTCGCGGGGTTCGTGCCGTGCGCCGAATCGGGCGCCAGAATCTTCTTGCGCGGATTGCCGCGCGCTTCGAGCAGCGCCCGCACCATCAGGATGCCGGTCAGCTC
>DOZZ01000242.1:1215-1649 GCA_003517725.1 Bryobacterales bacterium
CCCTGCGACAGCGACTCCGGCTGATACGGATGCGCCCACGCCAGGCCCTCGGTGCGCGCGACCAGTTCATTGACGCGCGGGTTGTACTTCATGGTGCAGCTGCCCAGCGGATACAGGCCCAGGTCGATGGCGTAGTTCCACGTCGAGAGCCGCGTGAAGTGACGGATCACCTCCACCTCGCTGACTTCGGGAAAGCCTTCGATCTCGCCGCGCACCAAGTCCGCGCCCAGCGCCTGTTCGGGGTCGATGGCCGGCACATCGAGCGCCGGCAGCTGGTAGCCGATCTTGCCGGGCGAGCTGCACTCGAAGATCAGGTCTTCGTTCTGGGTGATGTGCGGCCGAACTTTTTCAATCATGCGGCAGCCCCTCCGCCAACTTGTCCATATCTTTGCGCAGCGTCATCTCGGTGGCGCACAACAGCACCGAATGCCCCA
>DOZZ01000242.1:1883-3280 GCA_003517725.1 Bryobacterales bacterium
GACGCCAGATAGTGCGCCTTCGACAGATTCTGCTGCGCCAATTCCCGCAGCCCCTGCTTGCCGTATATGGTCATGAACACAGTAGCCAGCAGCGCAATCAGCGCCTGATTAGTGCAGATGTTCGATGTCGCCTTCTCGCGCCGGATATGCTGTTCGCGCGTCGACAGCGTCAGGCAAAACGCGCGGTTGCCGTTCGAATCTTTGGTCTCGCCCACGAGCCTTCCCGGCAGCTGCCGGATGAACTTCTCCTTCGACGCGATGATGCCGACGAACGGCCCGCCGTAGCTGGGCGATATAGCGAAAGACTGCATCTCGCCCGCGACAATATCGGCCTCGACCGGCGGCGCAATTAGACCCAGCGCCACGGCTTCCGCGAACACGTCGATCAGCAGAGCACCGCGCGCATGCGCCAAGTCCGCCGCAGTCTCGATCTTTTCGACGATGCCGAAAAAGTTGGGCGACTGCACGATCACGGCCGCCGTCTTGTCATCCAGTTTGGCTTCCAGATCGGCCGCGTCGAAGCCGCCGGCGTCGCGATCGTAGCCAAACTCATCCACCGTCAGCCCCTGCTGCCGCGCATAGGTCCGCAGCACTTCTCGATATTCGGGATGCACGGTGCGCGCGACTAACACACGCGTGCGCCCAGTCACCCGCACTGCCATCATGGCGGCTTCGGGCACGGCCGTCGAGCCGTCGTACATCGAGGCATTGGCCACGTCCATGCCGGTCAGCTGGCAGATCATCGTTTGAAATTCGAAGATCGCGGTCAGCGTACCTTGCGCAATCTCGGCTTGGTACGGCGTGTACGAAGTCAGAAATTCGCCGCGCGAGATCACCACATCGGCCAGCACCGGCCGGTAATGCCGGTACACGCCGGCGCCCAAAAAACTGGCGTAATCGGTGGCGGTGTTGGCGCCCAGGCGCTTGAAATAATCGACGATCTCGTACTCCGACACGCCATCGGGCAGCGCCAGCGGCCGGTCCAGCAGCGCTTGCTTCGGCAGCTGCGCAAACAACTGTTCGGGCGCATCGAACCCGCACGCGGCCAGCATCTCGGCGCGTTCGGAGGGCGACTTCGGCAAGTAACGCAAGACTAGCTCTCGGCTCCCACGTAGTCTTGATATTCCTGGGCCGACATCAGATTCTTAATTTCGCCGGGTGCGTCCAGGCGCAGTTTCACCAGCCACGCGGCGCCGTGCGGATCCTGGTTCAAGCGCTCCGGCTCCGTCGCGAGTCCGGCATTGACCTCCAGCACCTCGCCGGCCAGCGGCGAATAAATATCCGACACGGCCTTGACCGACTCGACCGAGCCCAGGATCGCGCCGGCCTCCAGCTTTTTGCCGGGCTGCGGCAGGTCCACGTACACAATGTCACCCAGTTCATGCTGCGCGTGGTGC
>DOZZ01000193.1:0-4969 GCA_003517725.1 Bryobacterales bacterium
ATTGGGCTCAGAAAAACCGGTAATGGTCCGTCTGTCCCGGATTGATCCGGATTGATCACGCTAGTCCGAACCGAGCCAGACACCTCTCCGCTGACTTGCGAAAAGGTGTCTGGCTACTTTATCGTCCAGCTGTGCTTCCACGACCGCCACCAGTCGGTGCGGCCAAGTCCCAGCTGATTCCACGCCTGATCGATAGCCTCGCTGTTACCCGCACCTAAGCCCTCGACATCCACCCCCGGCACGAGATCCGCGAAGCGCCGCACCACCGAATCGCGGTCGCTTCCCGAAGTGCGCAGCATCAGGTGCCATAGCGTCAGCGCATCTCGCTTACGCGCATTTTTCTCGATGGCGTCCAGATCTTCGCGCCCGCCGCTAGTCTCAAACCGGGCCACGGCCTCGCGAAGTGCCGGCGGCGCATCTTCGAAATAGGGTAGCCCAGGACCCCGGTGCGCACGTGTACGGCACGCTGCCCCGGCCGGAATAAAGCTCTCGATGGCCCCTGCCTGAAACGCCACCCAGCCGGTCTGCACCGTCAACATCCCGGAATTGTCCGTCAGTACTGTCAGCGTGTAAGCGCACCCCAGATCGATGGTCCGGGCCGACGGCGTGTCCACAACAAAGCGCGACGGCGGCGCCCAGATCAGCGCATGCATGGTCCCGCGCTGCAAGGCCAATTCCTGCCGATCGCCCGCCGACCGGACAATTCTCAAGCGCGAATTCGCGTCGAGCACGATGTTCCCCACCTGCTCGGCCTCCAGCTTCGCGCCGGTCCCGTTAGTCACGATGGTTTGCCCGACGGTCAGGCCTTTGCCCGCGATCTTCCATTCCGAAACCGGCGCGCGCGTGAGCCAGATGCTGGCGGAAGCCACTAGCGCCAGCCCGGCCGCCACGGCCAGCAGCATGGGGAAACGCGAACGGCGTCTCGGGGCGGCATAACCGTAACCTGCCAGCAGCTTTTCAAGGCGCGCAATTTCCGGGTCGGGCTTTCCGGTGCGATCCCACAGATACTCGTCAGCCATGTTCTTTGCCCCCCAGCCGCGCGCGCAGCATCTTCATGCCGCGGCACAAATTAACCCGCACGGACTCCGGCGTCAACCCCGTCTTCTCGGCGATCTCCGGTCCCGTCATGCCCTCCACCAGCCGCATCATTAAAGTTTCCCGATAGGCCTCCGGCAAGCTCCGAATCGCATCGAGCGCCAGTTCCGCCTCTTCGACCGGCGGCCGAAAATACCGGGGTTCCGGCGCATCTTCGACGTCGAGAAGATGTTTGTCGCGGCGATGGTGGTCCATCGCAAGGTGGCGCGCGATAGCCGCCAGCCAGCCGGCGAACGCTCCGGCCTCGCGCAGATCCGGCAGGCGCTGCATAGCTTGCAGAAATACGGCCTGCATCAGATCTTCCGCGTCGCCATATGCTACGTGCGCCAGTAGCACCCCGTGCACCATGCGCTTATGACGTCCATAGAGCTCGCCGAAAGCCGCGCGATCCCCGCCTCTGGCGGACACGACCAGAGCGGTATCGGCGGCTTGTCACTGGAGCATGGCGAGGGCGGGCACGGCCAGTTTACAGAAGCGCCCTCACGTCCGCATCCGTCGGCGGCTTGCTGAAGAAGCGCTTCACCGTGGTCCACCGCACCCCGTGTTCGTCGCTCCGGATCAGCACGTGCGGGTGAAAGTCGCGGTATTCCGGATTATTCCCGACCACGTCGATCACGCTGGACGGCGGCACGGCTCCGATAATGGCAAACGTGCCGGGCTGCTTCAGCGGCATGACGCGCAACGCCACCCGCTGCATATCCGGCTGAATCAGATAGGCCGTCACGGTCGACTTAGCCGGCTCGTGACAAGCCGTTACATCCGCTACCACCACCGCGTTCAGGCTCTTAGCCTCGGCGTTGGTCTCCGGGTTACTCACCTGCACCACCAGCGTGCCCGCATAGGCGCCCACTGTCCACAACGTTGCCAGCACCAGGAATCGCTTCATAAGTTCCCTCCTGCCAGCAAGACGCTCGGGAAGGCCGAGTGTTAACAGGTCAAATCAGAATCAGCCCGTGCCGGATCCCCTGCATCACGGCATCCGTACGGCTGCCCGCGTGCAGTTTGGCCATGATCGACGTCACGTGGTACTTCACGGTGTGCTCCGAAATCGCCAGGCCGTGTGCAATGAGCTTGTTACTCAGTCCTTCGGCCAGCATGCCGAGCACCTCGAGCTCCCGCGGCGTCAGCGGCTCATCGAGCGCCTCCGATGCCGCTCGCATATGCGGTGCCAGCGTGTCCAGCATCGCCGGTTCCAGCGTGACCAGCCCGGCCGCGGCGCTGCCGATGGCCGCCGCGATCTCCTCCGCGTTGGCATCCGGCGAGAGCACCGCGCGAATGTTGCCGCGCAGTGCAGCCGCTAACAAATGTGGCGCCGGCGCTTCGGCCAGCAGCACCACCGGCAGCCCATACCCGGCCAGCGTGCCGAGCCAGTCTTCGTTCAGTGGCGGCAGCACCAGCAGCAGCACGTCGGCCGTCACACGGTCGATCTGGTCTTCAACATCGTGGATGGAGCCGGTCCCCGCCAGTTCCAACGTGCTGCTGGACGCCACGATGCTTTCGAGGCCGGCCCGCACCACCGCCGACGGTGCTGCTACGTAAACAAGAATCATGCCGCGTTTCGGCTGGGCCGTTCCGCCACTTTAACGGTGATTGGATGCAGTGAAGTCCCGCGCAGAATCGTGAACGGCAGTTCCTGGCCCACCGAACTCGGATCGAGTGCCATGTGCAGCCCTTCCGGACGCGTCAGCGCTTGGTCGCGCACCGCCAGCAGCACGTCGCCCAACATCAGGCCGGCGCGCGCGGCGGGCCCATTTTCCTCCACGCTGAGCGCCATCACGCCGGTGTCCTGTTGTATCTCGAGCTGCTGTTTGAGCGACGCCGGAATGGCCACGGTCTGCAGTCCGACGCCGATATAGCCGCGCGCCACGCGCCCTTTCGAGAGCAGCATCTCGGCCACGCGCTCCAGCGTGCCGCGCGTAATGGCCAGCACGGAGCTGCGCGAAAGCCCGCCCGCGACCATACCCAGCACGCCGCCCGAGCTATCGACCACGGCCCCGCCGATCGAGGTCGGGTAAGCCGCGGTATCGAGGCGCACGAACTGGTCCAGTTTGCCGCCGCGCCATGTCTGCCACGTGCCGGAAACGCCGCTCACCACGCCCCAGGTCACGATGGGCCCGGTCTCCGCGGTGCGGCCCACGGTCAGAATCAGAGCACCGGGTTGTGGCGTGGCGTTGGTAAACGTGACCGGCGCGGCCGTTCCCGTGTCACAGGCCAGCAGCGCCACGTCGGTCGATCCATCGCGGCCTTTCAACGTCGCGGTCACCAGCTTGCCGTCGGGCAGCGTGACGCGCAATTCTTCATCGCGCCGCAGCCCAGCGTCCGAAGTCAGCACCAGCCCGTTGCGCCATACAATGCCGCTCGACGCGATGCGCGGACGCCCGTGCACCGTTACGACCGATGCGGCCGCGCGTCCCGCAGCCGACGCCAGTTCATTCGAGAAATCCGAAAGTAAGTTAGTCATGATCTGCCACCAGTGTGGCTCTCCGCACGCCGGTACGCATCGGAAGAAAGTTTAGGTGCGCCCCGCACTTTGGTTGGTGCTATAAAACCATCTATGTATCCCACGCTAATCCACGAATGGTTTCATGAAGTCTGGAACCGTGGCGACGCCAACGCCGCGCGGCGTCTGCTGGCTACGGACGGCATCCTCTATAACCTCGACCAGGAGGGCCACGATTTTCGCGGTCCGGAGCATTTCCTGGAGTTTTTCGAACGCTACCGTGGCGCGTTCCCCGACATGGAAGTGACGGTGGAGGACGTGATCCAGTCGGGCGACACGCTGGCCGGACGCTGGTCGGTAAAGGGCACGCACCGCGGCGCCACATTAGGTTTCGAAGCCACCAATCGCCCGGTAGCTATCGATGGCATGAGCTTCTGCAAAGTACGCGACGGCAAAATCGTGGAGGGCTGGAACGTCTTCGACACCGCTGCGATGATGAAGCAACTAGGCTTCACCATGGTGCCGCCAAAAGCGTAGGCCACGGTCAGATCTTGAAGGGCCTGCCGCGTCCGGAAGCGTTCAAGCGTGTTTTTCCGAGACCAGACCATCCGAACTCACGCAATGCGTCGCATGTGGCGCGGCCCATCGGGGTGTGTGGGCTTCGTTTGCCGAGGGCAGGGTATGCCTCGAGTGGTTTAGCGCGAGTTTTTGCGCTATGTGGCCGTAACGTAGGGTGCCGGATCGTTGCAGCCCACCAACCCCGATGGCCGCACCACAGGCTGACGGGGACACGAAGACGGGCGGGCGGCAGACGTTTTTCGCCTGTACAGCTGAGGGCGCACGCTCGAATTATTCTGGCTCAAAGATATAAGTAAGGCCCGAATGAGCAAGCGTGAACTGATTACCCGCGAGTTAGATCGCATGCAGGAGCAGGATCTCGATCTGTTGCTGGCATTCCTGCGTTCTCTCAAGGAGGCACATGGGGAAACCAGCGTCTCAACACTGGCCGCTGAGTCGTCGTTGGCCAAGGACTGGCTCACGCCTGAGGAGGACGCCGCCTGGGCGCGTTTGTAAAAGGTGATGTTGTTGTACTTAACTTTCCGTTTTCAGACCTCAGCCAGACGAAGCGTCGGCCGGCTCTAGTCCTTGCGGCTCTTAGAGGCAACGATGTCATCCTGTGCCAGATCACGAGTCAGGCAAAAGGCCGATGAATACTCGGTTCACCTGGATGAAGTTGATTTCGTGTCGGGCGGGCTCCGCCAGAGCAGCAGGATTCGCCCAAATCGGCTATTCACGGCAGACGCAGGAATCATTGTCTACCGGGCCGGGCAGCTCTCAGAAGCGAAAGTAAATAGAAGTAGTAGATCGCCGGATCGCAATCTTGAAGCAGGCCTGAGGAACACTCCCTCAATCGTAACTCCCCTCCACAAACCA
>DOZZ01000193.1:5234-8026 GCA_003517725.1 Bryobacterales bacterium
AGCCCGCCCCGGCGTAAAGCGCACCATGCGAAAAGCGCCCGCACGGTGCGTGTCCAGTAACTCCGGGGTGCCCGCCTGGCCTTCGCCTACCAGTGTCGTGATGCGCGCCAGCGTGATCTCCATGCGGCGCGGCTCCGGCGCTTGCGGCACGAATAGGCCATGCTGCTCGACGCGTGGCTTGGCCGGCTCGGCTTCCAAAACGATGGCCACGATCGGAGCGCTCGGCGGATGATCTTTCAGGTCCAGTTGCCATAGCTGCAGCAGCGTTTTGGGGTCTTGCAGCGGCACCGGAAAACGCAGCGTGCGCGCGTGCTCGGGCACGTTTTCCAATGTCAGTATCAGCCGCATCTGGTCCACCGCCAGCGCATGATACTGCAGCTTGCCGCACAAATCGTGCAGCATGCGCGACAGCAGAAAGGCCAGAGGCTCCAGCAGATCGACCGGATGTTCCAGCTCCAGCCGCTCGCGGAATGGCATGGCTTCGAGCGCCGGGCGCAGCGGACGGCTCGCCTCGCCTCGTGCCAGTTGCCACAGACGCACGCCCTCTTGCCCCAGCCGCGCGGCCAGACCTAGCGGCGGCAGTTGCGCCAGTTCTCCCAACGTGCGGATGCCCCATTGGTCCAGCGTGGCGCAGATTTCGGGCGCGGCCATCAGCAGGTTCACAGGTAGGGGCGCCAGGGTGCGTGCCTCCGCGCCGCGCTCGATCACACTGATGCCGGGGATGCCCAGCGCCGCGAAGGTAGCGGTATCGGGGTCGGGCGCCAGGGCCAGCCGCGCCGGAATGCCAACGCGCTGGGCGATGGCGTCGGCGATCTGCCGCGGGCTGCCGATCAGTGCGCGCAGGCCGTGCACTTCAAAGATGACGGTGTCGGCAGACGTCTCCTCCACCCACGGCGAGAACTGCCGCGCGCATTCGAGCAGCAGCGGCAAATTGCCCGGAGCATGCAGGCAGGCGAACATCACCAGCGCGCCTCGAAGCCCGTGGTTTGCGCGCGGTAATGCTTGCGGTTTTCGAGCTCCACGCCAAATCCATCCAGCAGCCGCCCGCTCAACCGCCCCGACCAGAAGGTCTCCTTTCGCCGCATGGCGATCTGCAGCGCGGAGCACGAGCGCGCGTTGATCTGCCGCTCCAGCGCCACCAGCGCCGCGTTGGTGCGCTCCACGGCGTGGCGCAGCCGGAACCAGGAGGCCAGCGAGATACGGCGCACCGCTGCGTCCGGCAAGTCGCCCAGGTCCATGCCGATCAGGCCGAAGCCGCCGGCCTGCACGATTAAATCCGCCGCTTTGAGCGCCCGTTCGGCGGCCCCGTGAGCGTCGCCGCCGCCACAGCGAATCCACAGCAGCTGCGGCAGGTGCACGCCGGCGCGGGCGGCGCTCTGGGGGTCGAAGCTGTCGCCGGCATCCACCAGTGCGCAGTATTCGCCGCGCCGCGTAGCCTGCGCCAGCAGCGAAATGAATAAGGATGTGCGGCCCGAAGAATCGGGGCCGCAGATTTCGGTTAAGGCTCGTCGCGGCACGCCTGCAATCAGCTGATCGACGCCCAAGATGCCGGTGGGCAAGGTCTCGACCGGGCGAGTTCGAAAAGGAGCTTGAAGGAGTAGAGCCGCGGCTGCCATATTCGCCTTATATTCGCCTGTATACTACTTTTACAGAAGCGCGACGGCACGTCAAGGGCTGGTGGAAAACAGCCAGTCCGGTGCTTTCCGGCCGCCCTGAAAGGCTGACAACCCCTTTTATGTCAATTATTTAAAAGATTTCAAAATGGTGAAACAAATGCACTGGGGCATGCGTCGAGCAACCAAGGACGACGCTACTATGAATTGCTTCTCAGGAACTCTTACTCGCACCGCGGCCTGGATTGCTTCCAGCGCGCTCGCCATTTCCGCTTTCGGACAAGCACCTCCGCCGGCTCCCGATTATTCCAATAATGACCCGCAATATACGCAACGCGCTGATCCTCGTGGCGATCCGAACTATGCCGATCCCGGCCGTGATCCTAATTATCGCGACCGTGATCCAAATTACGACGCCTATGACCGGCGCGGGCCGGTTCCGCCGCAGCTTCACCTGCACCCCGGAACTTTTGTCTCGGTGCGCCTTGACCAGCCGCTGGCCTCGAACCGCAACCATGAGGGCGATATTTTTTCCGCCACCCTGGTGCGCCCGGTCGTGGTGGATGGCCTCGTCGTGGCCCAGGCCGGTGAGATGGTGGAGGGCCGCGTGGTGGAAGTCCGCAACACCCGCCGGACCGAGGGGCCCTCGAGTTTGGGTGTGCAGCTGACTGACCTGACCCTGGTGGATGGCACCCAGATTCCGATTGCGTCCCAACTGGTCAGCCGTACCGCGCCTGGTTCCGGCGATCACGATGCCGGCACCATTATTGGCTCGACGGCGGCGGGCGCGGCCATTGGCGGCGCGGCCGACTGGGGACGCGGAGCAGCCATCGGAGCAGCCGCGGGCGCGGCGGCCGGTACACTTGGCGTACTCCTGACGCATGGACGGCCGTCGGTACTCTATCCGGAGTCGGTGCTGACCTTCCGGATTCAGACGCCGGCGCTGATTTCGACCGCCAATGCTCCCGACGCTTTCCGCACGGTCGATCCGCGGGATTACGAGCAATCTGACCGCTACAACGGCCCGCCCCCGCGGCAGCGGCGGATGGTGGTCGCGGCGCCCCCCGCGTACTATTACCCGCCGGCATATTACTATGGCGGCTTCGGACCGGGCTTCGGCTTCCTCTATGGCCCTGGCTTTTACGGCCACTACGGCTACGGTGGCGGCCGGCGCTGGAG
>DOZZ01000193.1:8261-9502 GCA_003517725.1 Bryobacterales bacterium
GCCCGGCGTGAGCGGCCCCGTCCCGACTACAATCGGAGAATGCTGAGAACAATCGCGGGCTTATTGGCCCTGGCGGCCACCGGCGGCGGGGTTTCGAATCCACGCCCGCATGAGCGCCGCTTTGTTTTCGAATATCAGGCCAAGGTGCCGGCCGAGGATGGCGACGTCCATCTATGGGTACCGATCCCGCACGACGATCCCTATCAAAAAATTAGTAATCTGCAGGTGCAATCCTCACTGCCCTACAAGGTGGAGACCGATGCGCTGGGCAATCATATTCTGAGCGTCGAAACCCGGCAGGGCGGAGCGGCCGTGACGTTGCGTTTCGAATGCGTGCGGCAGGAGCATATTCAGCCGGTGACGACGGTGTCTGAGAGGCGCGTGCCCGAACTGACACCAGAGGAGCGCCGCCACTGGCTGGCGTCCGACCGGCTGGTGCCGCTCGACCCCAAAATCCGCAAGTGGGCGCGGGAAGTGGTCGACGCGGCCGGCGCCAAAACGGATCTGGAGATGGCGCGCGCCATCTATAACCACGTGGTCGCCACCGTCAAGTACGACAAGACCGGCAAGGGCTGGGGCCGGGGCGATATTTACTACGCGTGCGACACGCGCCGCGGCAACTGCACCGATTTCCACGCCATCTTTATTGGCTACGCGCGAGCCATGGGCATTCCGGCGCGCTTCTCGATCGGCTTTCCGATTCCCACCGCGCACGGGTCGGGCACCATCGCGGGCTACCATTGCTGGGCGGAATTTTACGCCAAGGGTATTGGGTGGGTGCCGGTGGATGCCTCGGAAGCCGCCAAGGACCCGACGCGGCGCGAGTATTTCTTCGGCGCGCACGACGAGAATCGCGTGGAGTTCACGCGCGGGCGCGATCTGCGGCTGAAGCCGCGGCAGGCGGGCGAGCCGCTCAACTACTTCATCTACCCGTACGCCGAAGCCGGTGGCAAACCGGTCGAAAACGTGGCGCATGTTTTTACCTGGAAAGATGAAGCGCCCGCCACTGCTACGCTGAATCAAGGCTCGTTGAATCAACATGGCAAAGCGTTTTGAAGAGCTTTCGGAGCGCGAGATCCTGGCGCTCGCGATTACGCTCGAAGAAGAGGACGGCCGCATCTACGGCGAGTTTGCCGAAGGACTGCGCGAGACCTATCCTTCGACGGCCAAGGTCTTCGAAGAGATGCAGGCCGAAGAGAGCGAGCACCGCACCAGCCTGATTGAAGTTTTCCGGAAGCGTT
>DOZZ01000193.1:9633-10810 GCA_003517725.1 Bryobacterales bacterium
AAGCAAGTCGAGCAGATGGAGGGCGAGACCGGCCGCTTTTACGAGAAGGCGTTGGGGAAAGTGACGGACGCCTCGACGCGCCAGCTGCTGGGCGATTTGGCGGAGGCCGAGCGCAAGCATTCGGCGGCCGCCGCGTCGTTCGAGCGCGAGCATCTGGATGCCGGGGCGCGCAGCTCGGAGGCGGAATCGGAGCGGAAGACTTTCGTGCTGCAGATCGTGCAGCCGGGCCTGGCGGGATTGATGGATGGCTCGGTGTCGACGCTGGCGCCGCTGTTTGCCGCGGCCTTCGCGACGCATAAGACCTGGGACGCTTTTCTGGTGGGGCTGGCGGCTTCCATCGGCGCGGGCATTTCGATGGGCTTTGCCGAGGCGCTCTCGGATGACGGCATTCTGACCGGCCGAGGGCATCCGTGGATGCGCGGCGCGGTGTGCGGCGTGATGACCACGGCCGGGGGCCTGGGTCACACGCTGCCATTCATGATCAAGGATTTTCACGTTGCGGTGATGGCCGCCGCGGCGGTCGTGATGGTTGAGTTGATCGTGATCAGCTGGATCCGCCACCGCTACATGGAGACGCCATTCTGGGCCGCGGCGCTGCAAGTAATTTTCGGAGGCCTGCTGGTGTTCGGTGCGGGAGTCTGGATTGGCGGCAGCGGAGGCTAGCGGGCTACCTGGTTAAAGGCGGCCGAAACCGTGGGCAGGCATTCAGCTTTGCGGAATTTTCAGGGCGCATGAAAACGCGATCAGCGCGAAACGCCTGCCCCACGGAGTTTTCGACCTGCGTGGCTTATACGTGCGCGGTGGTGTTCAGCGTGCTGTCGCGATGCCCTTCGTAGCTCGCGATCAGAGGCTCCTGTTTCAGGATGTAGCCCAGTTCGTCGACGCCTTCGAGCAGGCAAGTCTTCGAGAACTTGTCGATCGGAAATTCGATTTCGATGCCGTCCGGCAGCGTCACGGTCTGTTGGTTCAGGCTGACACGTACTTCGGCATCGGGCTGCTCGGCCACCAGCCGAAACAGCTCGGCGTGCATGGCCGGCGAGACCGCGATCGGCAGCAGCGAGTTCTTCAGCGAGTTCTGCTTAAAGATATCGGCGAACGAGGTGCTGATGACGGCGCGAAAGCCGAACTGCGTCAGCGCCCACGGCGCGTGTTCGCGCGAGCTGCCGCAGCCGAAGTT
>DOZZ01000193.1:10868-11648 GCA_003517725.1 Bryobacterales bacterium
GCCGCAGCCGAAGTTGTCGCCCGCCAGCAGGATCTGCGCGCCTTGTCCCTGCGGCTGGTTCAGAATGAAGCCGGGATTTGGGTTGCCCGCGGCATCATAGCGCCAGTCGTAGAACAGGTTGCGATCCAGGCCTTCCTTCGACGTGGTCTTCAGGAAGCGCGCCGGGATGATCTGGTCCGTGTCGATGTTGTTTTCGGGAAACGGAACCAGGCGGCTGCGGAAGTTTTCGAAAGGTTTCACAGTAAAGTCCTGACATCGGTGACGACACCGGTGATGGCCGACGCGGCGGCGGTTAACGGCGAGGCGAGGAAGGTGCGTCCACCCTTGCCTTGCCGTCCTTCAAAGTTGCGGTTGCTGGTCGAAACGCTGTATTCGCCCGGCGCCAGTTGATCGCCGTTCATCGCGATGCACATGGAGCAGCCGGGTTCGCGCCAGTCGCAGCCAGACGCACGGAAGATTTCGGGCAGCCCTTCGGCCTCGGCCTGACGCTTGACCTCCTGCGATCCCGGCACCACCATCACGCGGACGCTGGGGTTGACCTTGCGGCCCTTCAATAACTGCGCGGCCTGGCGCAGATCGGAGATACGCGAATTGGTGCAGCTTCCGATGAACACCACGTCGAGCTTGTGGCCCAGTAGCGGCTTGCCGCTTTCTAGGCCCATGTAGACCAGCGCCTTCTCCACCGATTCGCGCTCGCGCAGATCGCTGATGGTGGAGGGGTGCGGCACCGGGGCCGTGATCGGTACGCCCATGCCCGGGTTGGTGCCGTAGGTGATCATC
>DOZZ01000252.1:0-633 GCA_003517725.1 Bryobacterales bacterium
CCATGACGTCCGCGCAACTGGCCGCCAAAACCGGCACCCACGAACGCTACGTGCGGGAATGGCTGAACGCCAATGCCGCCAGCAATTACGTCACTTACGACGCCGCGACCAAGACCTACACGCTGCCTCCGGAACAGGCCATGGCGCTGGCGCAGGAGGGTAGCCCGGCGTTCATCCCCGGCGCGTTTCAGATCATCGCCGCCATCATGAACGACGAGCCGAAGATCCGCGAGGCCTTCAAGACCGGTGCCGGCGTGGGCTGGCATGAGCACTCGCCCGATCTGTTCCAGGGCACCGAACGCTTCTTCCGGCCCAGCTACGCCGCTAATCTGGCGGATGCCTGGATTCCGGCGCTCGACGGTGTCGAGGCGAAACTCAAGCGCGGCGCGCGCGTGGCCGATGTCGGCTGCGGCCACGGCGCGGCCACCATCCTGATGGCCAAGTCGTACCCCAACTCGAAATTCTACGGCTTCGATTACCACCCGGCTTCCATCGAGTGGGCGCGGAAGGCCGCGGCAGAGGCCGGTGTCGCCGATCGCACCGAGTTCCAGGTGGCATCGGCCAAGGATTATCCGGGCACGGGATACGATCTGGTCGCGTTCTTCGATTGCCTGCACGACATGGGGGATCCGG
>DOZZ01000252.1:749-6576 GCA_003517725.1 Bryobacterales bacterium
GTGGGGCGCATGTTCTATTCGGCGTCGACCATGCTTTGCACGCCGGCGTCGCAGTCGCAGGAAGTGGCGCTGTGTTTGGGGGCGCAGGCGGGCGAGGGGCGGCTGCGAGAAGTGATCACCAGCGGCGGGTTCACGCGCTTCCGGCGGGCTACTGAGACGCCGTTCAATATGGTGCTGGAGGCGCGGCCTTAGACGCTTCACCGAGTGCCTTTGGTTGTTTACCGAAGTCGCGCCTCCTGCGTCCATCAGAGCAGGAGGATTTTGCTCGATGAACATCAAAACAGCCGGCGCTTTGGCCGCCGTGGTTTTGGCCTTGGGCGGGACGTCGGCGGACTCCGCCGAGCGCGAACTGCGGGAATTCGCGGGCAAATGGAATCGCGGCCACTTCGATAAGGGCGAGCTCGACGATTCCATGGCCAGCATCCAGCACGTGGCCGACAATAACCGCATGCCGTCCGGCAACCGCGGCGCCCTGATCGGCGTATAGTAATACGCATGGCGTACGCAGGGGCAGTTCCGCATCACATGGTGACGACCGCGTTCGTGCTGGACGGGTTTCGCGTTACCCGCAACATCGGCATTGTGCGCGGCATTACGGTCCGCTCGCGTTCGGTGCTCGGGACTATTGCGGGCTCGTTGCAGACCATCGTGGGCGGTAATATTTCGATGTTTACCTCGCTTTGCGAACGAGCCCGCGAGGAGGCTTTCGACTTGATGCTGGAACATGCCGGGCAACTGGGCGCGAACGCGGTCATAGGCATGCGCTATGACGCCAATGACGTGATGTCGGGCGTGACCGAGGTGCTGGCGTACGGTACGGCGGTCGTCGTCGAACCGCTGGCGTAACGGCTACTCGGGCACGTCTTCGATGTCTTGCGCGCGGTTTTCGAACTTAGTCAGCGAGTGCAGGAACACCATGTCGATCTTGCCTACCGGCCCGTTGCGCTGTTTGGCGAGGATCAGTTCGGCCAGGCCGCGCAGGTCTTCGCGGTCGCGCTTGTAGACCTCCTCGCGGAAGATGAATCCCACGAGATCGGCGTCCTGCTCGATGCTGCCCGATTCGCGAAGGTCGCTCAATTGCGGGCGATGATCGCCCTGGCGCGTTTCGGGGGCGCGGCTCAACTGCGAGAGCACCAGCATGGGCACGTTCAGCTCTTTGGCCAGCAGCTTCATGCCGCGCGATAACGCGCTGACCTCCTGGTTGCGATTCTCCGAACGGCCGCGCGCGCTCATCAGCTGGAGGTAATCGACGATAACCAGGCCCAGCGGCTGCTCCGCTTGCAGGCGCCGCAATTTGGCGTGCATGTCCATCAGGTTCACGCCCGGCGTGTCGTCGATATAGATCGGCGCCTCCACCATTTCGTTGGCCGCATGCCGCAGCTTGGAGCGCTCCTCCTGGGTCAGGTAGCCGGCCCGAAAACGCTGGCTGTCGACGTAGGCCGAGGCGCACAACATGCGCGTCAGCAGGCTCTCGTTCGACATTTCGAGCGAGAAAATGGCCACCGGCTGGCGCAGCTTGGTCGCCACGTGCCACGCGATGTTCAGCGCGAACGCGGTCTTGCCCATCGAAGGCCGCGCGGCCAGAATGATTAGTTCGCCGGGGTGCAGGCCGCCGGTCATCTCGTCGAGTTTCGTGAAGCCGGTGCTGATGCCTTTGATGCGCTTGCTGGGGTCGAGGAACGCGTTGATGCCGCCCTGGTAATTGCGGATGACGTCGAGCGGCGTGACCAGCCCCTGGTTGGCGCGCGCCTCGCCCAGCTTCAGCAGGGATTCCTCGGCGCCGGCCAGAATCTGGTCCGGCTCGTCAGCCTCCAACAGCGCGCGGTTCATCAACTGCTGCGCCATGCCGATAATGCGGCGCAGTACGGACTTATCCTTGATGATCTTGACGTAGCTGTCGAGGTTCGAGACGCGCGGCAGGCCGTCGTCGAGCGAGACCAGGTAGGTCAGCCCGTCGACCGATTCCAGTTCGCCGTGGCGCATCAGCTCATTGGCAATGGTGACGCGGTCGATACGCTCGCCGCGGTCATTGATCTGGAGCATGCGGACGAAGATCTTACGATGTTTCTCGAGCGAAAAATCGTCCGCGCCGAGGGTGCCGGCGACGCCCACGAAGGCCGAATCGTCCAGCATGACGCAGCCCAGCACAAAGCGCTCCGCATCGACATTGGACGGCAGGCCTCGATCCAGTGCGAGGCTAGGGGATGACATGGCCACCACCTACCCTAGCTCTGCTCGCTGTGCAATAGACTGTGCAAAAGAAAAGAATTCCGGGCGATTCGGAACTGCTTTCGGTGCCGGAACTTGCGGTGAGTTTTGCAAAATCTTCCACAGCCTCTCCACAAAAACAGAATACCGTAGAAATGTTCCGGGTGACACGCGTTAGAATCGAAATGGCGCAACAGTGCGGGCGCGTAGCTCAGTTGGATAGAGCATCTGCCTTCTAAGCAGAGGGTCGCAGGTTCGAGTCCTGCCGCGCCTACCAAATTCCAGGAACTGCGGGGAACGTTTGTGCGTATGATCGTTGCATGCTACGCGTCACTCTACTGGCAATGTTCCTGCTGGGCTTCTCTGCTGTTGCGGCGGACCGCTCGGGCGAATACGTGGGCACCTACACCAGCAGCGAGGGCGATGCGGCCGGGAAGCTTCGCATCGTGATTCAGAAAGACGGTGACACTGGCTGGAGCTGCAAAGTGTTCTTTACGCCGGGGGACGAGGAGATCGCCACCAAACCGGGTAGCTGCTCAGTGGACAACGACAAGATTACGACCGAGTTCGATGCCGACCATGGAGACGCATCGTTCCACGCCACGCTGAAGGGAACGGCTGTCGACGAGAAATCATTCGAGGGCACCTACGCCACGGCGGCAGGCGGGGAGGCGGGCGATCATGGCAAGTGGAAGGTGTCGCGGCGGTAGAAGACTGCCCCTAAAACGGATCCTTCGTCTGCTTCGCCCCGCATAAGCGCGCGGCGTGCGCGAAGGCCTTGGCTACCCGTTCCGCTACCCGGGAATCCTGGAACTCCAACTCCAGCTGCGTGACGTTGGAATCCTTCTGGGTGCGTACGTTGTTGTAGTAGCGGGTCGAATGGATTTGTATCTTCGGCTCGGAGTTGTAAGTCACGACGCGCAGCATGCCGATGCTGTCCCAACCTTTGATCTGCGAGACGTCCAGGTCGGCGAAGTTTAGTTCCTTAGCCAGGATCACCGAGCCGCTGAAACGATTGCCGATTTCGGCGTGTGTCCAGCCGATACGGCAGGCGTCGGAGTGCACCGCCACGATGCGGTTGTCGCTTACGTAGATCTCCCGGCCATCGTCCAGCAGACTGCGCTCGATGAAGGCTACGGTTTCGGCGAGAGTGGGCTCCTCGCCTGGGCTCGCGGCTGGCAACGCTAGCGCAAGTATGGTCAACGCCGGAAGTATACGCATACCGTGGTTACCGTCCAGTTCTCAAAGGTTCAGGATAGTACAACCGATCGGCCTGAAACCAACTATTTAGCGGGCCACAGCCGGGCCAGTTCGCGCCGCCCCGCGTGCCCCAGCGCGAGGGCGATGGCGCGCCACGGGGCGATCCCGGAGAAGGCCTCGCCGATGGCGTATAGGGCGAAGGGTGAGAAGCGGCGCTCGTTCGAAATGGCGTACACCGGCTCCCAGGCATCGGGCTCCATCTTGCCGCGGAAGCGCTCCAGCCCCTGAAAATTGTAGAAGCGGTTGGAGTAGGAGCGCGCAAATCGCATCATGGCGCTGAGCCAGGCTGGGTTTTCGGCCAGCGCGCGGTCCGCGTGGTTCGAAAGCGCCACCAGCCCCAGCGTGACGTAGTGGCGGTCCTGGCCGGCGAACTGCCGCATCGCCGCATCGATCAGCAGCTCGCTGGTGCCGTTCGGCGCGCGTGGCGAGCGCGCCACCTGCTCCACCAGGTACCCTTGACGCGCCGGCACCGGGGAGGCCACTAGAAACGCCACGGCCTTTTCCTGCTGCCGAGCGACGAGCAGCATGCGGTCCGCCACTTCGCCCTGCAGCGTTTCGGGCTCCGTTAGAAAATGCAGCGGCGGCAGACAGCGCGTCCCCGTCCATTCGCGCAGCACGCGTTGCAACTCCGGATCCGTGCGGCCCTCGCGCGGATCGAGCGGTAGCACTTCCACGCCTTTGTTGCGCGCGCGGTTCAGTTGCGCCCGCAGCGAACTGTGCCGCTCGACAATCGCGGGCCAATGCCTCGGGTCCCAGACCGGCTCGGCGCCGATCGCAACGGTAGAGTGCTGTGACGATGCCGCAAAAAGTTGCCGCAGACGCTCCGTCGCGCACACATAGCAAACGCGGCAGCCGAGACCCGCGGCGAACGCCTCGAACTCGGCCGTGACCCGCGGCAGCGCTTGCATCGGACACACCGGCGCGCCCGCCGCCAGGAGAAATTTTCCGCGCCGCGTGTAGCCGACCACCGCCGGACTCTCGCTGGAAAACCAGTGGTCGATGCCCGGATTCAGGATCTGGTAGGCGGTCGCGTTCCAGCCGAAGGTCATCACTAGCTCGCGCGCGGTCATCCTGGCGGCATACCAAATGGTAATCTGAAAACTTGGCCGGGCGGTTAGCTCAGTCGGTTAGAGCACTTCGTTTACACCGAAGGGGTCCGGGGTTCGAGTCCCTGACCGCCCACCACGGAAAGCGTCTTCCTTCTTGCCGGAACAAGAGATCACCGCAACCGACGCCAGCGGTCTCGAAGATATTCCGCCCGGCAGTCATCTGGGGCTGCGCAGCGGCGTCATCATCGGCGCGGCCATTTTTCTCACGCTGTTCCTCTCCTATCTGCTGACCGGTGGGGGCTCGCAAATTTTCGAGCCCAAAGTTGTGATCCGCACTTTCATGGCGGACGCCAGCGGGCTGGCCAAGGGCGCGCCGGTGCGCCTGAACGGCGTGGCGGTCGGCAAGATACGCAGCCTGGGGCTCAGCGGTTCGCGCGATCCGAAGCGCGTCGCCGTGATCGAGATGCAGGTGCAGTCGCGCTTTCTGCCAAAGATTCCCTCCGACTCGATCGTGGCCGTGAGCGCCGATAATTTGCTGGGCGATCAGTATATCGACATACAGGCGGGCCGCAGCACTACTCCGGTTGAGGCCGGCGGCGAAGTGGCCAGCCTCGTCCAGAGTCTCTTCGATGGATCCGACATCGTGCTCTCGATGGAGGCCGTGCTGAAGCGCGTGGACTACCTGCTGACGCAGATCGAAGATGGCGACACGCGGCTGGGCCGCTTTTTCCGCGATGAGACGTTCTATGAATCGTTGCGCCAGCAGATCACCGGCATTCAGAATGCCATCATGCATCTGCACGCCCCGGCCACGCCGGCCGGCAAGATGTTCTTTACCGACGAACTCTACCGCCGCTTGCGCGACCCGGTGGTGGCGCTCGACAAAACGCTGGCGGCCATGCAGCGCGGCGAGGGCCCGGCCGGCCAGATGATCGCCAACTCCTCGCAATACGATGCGACGCGGAAGAACCTGCGCGAGATCCGCGACACGCTGGATGCGTGGAGCAAAGCGCCACTGTTGCAGGACGAGGCGTTGTACGCGAATTCCCTGGCGCTGGTGAACGCGTGGGGCCAGGCGATCGACGCAGCCAACCGCGGCCCGCTGGTGTCGAACACGCAGCTCTACGATTCGCTGAACGGAACCGCGAAGAGTTTGCGCTCGCTGCTCGGCGATTTCCGGAAGAACCCGCGGAAATATCTGCGGGTGAAAGTGTTCTAAAAACAGACGCTTCGGGGAATACGGTTGACCTCACCACGCAGGGTCGAAAAACCTCTGCGCTATGAAAATTGTCGGGCTGAAGCCCTCTGCA
>DOZZ01000252.1:6661-12354 GCA_003517725.1 Bryobacterales bacterium
CTAAAGACGTGCCCCACGAAAAGCGGTAAATGGGAAAATTCTCATGAGCTTGGACCAGAGGTCCTGAGAGACAGGCCACACACTACGATGACCGGATAAACTCAGGGCGCGAGCTCAGCAATACTATGGCAGGCGCTCGCGAACACGCTGCAAAATCGTCTCGCTATCGTCAGGCTCGCGCACCGGAATCACCGTGACTCCCGGGCCCGCGGGTCTCCAGCGCGCCAGCATGCGCTCGCTGGCGTAGCCTTTGAAAATGGTCACCAGCGGGACGCCGCAAGCGGCCGCCGCGTGCTGCCCGGCTGAGTCATAGCCGGCGTAGAAGCGGCATCGCGCGAGCAGCGAGACGAAGCCCGCGAAGCTGCCGTTCCAGATCACGAAGCGTTCCGGCGCGAGGCCGGAAGCGGCCAGCGCGTGATCTACCCGCGCGCCTTCGTCCGTGCCCAGACCGCGGTCAATCACGATCGAAGCGAAGCGTTGCCCCAGTTCGCGCAGCAGCCCCGCTTCGAATGCACCATCCAGCCGTTTGGCCGCATTGTCGCCCACGCCCAGGCTGACCGCCGCGCTATCTTTCATTACATCCATGGCGACCGGCCGCGGCTGCAATACGGCCGAGTTCACGTCCACGCTCAACACCTCGCGGCACCAGCGGCGCGCCAGTGTGCCCAGGTTCTCGTCGCCGTCGCCGCCGTACGCCCGGCTCTCAAAAAACAGGTACTCGGGTTCCGCGCACACCGGCAGCAGGCCCAGCTGCGTGAGCCGCGAATCGGGATCGATCACTAGCGCGCCTGGCGCGCTGAGCTCATCTTGCAACGCGTGGCGCGCTTCCAGCCGCTGGGCCAGGCTGCCCCCGCTCGGATAGTTCACCGGCAGATGTTCGATCCACGGCGCGCCTTCGAAAAGCTGCGCCGACTTCGCGCCTCCGGCCAGAAAGACGCGGGCGCGCGGGAAGCGCCGGCGCGCGGCTTCTAAAAACACGCTGGTCACGGCGATGTCGGCGCCCAGCGTTACGCGCGACAACACGTAAACTTGCTCGGGCTCGGCGCCTTCGAACACTTGGGGCACGCGCACCCGCTGGTAGCGCGCGAATAGTTCGCCGGCGTCGAACTCCGGCAGCGCGCGCGCCATGATGCGCGAGAACAGCCGCGCGTAGACCAGGCACAGGCGCGGCTCGAACAGATCCGCCAGCCGCTCGATGACCGTGCGGAACAGCTCCGGCGAGCACTCCGCATCCAACAGCGGGTCGAGCAGCGCATCCGGAACATCGCGGCCTTCCAGGCAATACGCCAGCACCTGCTCGGCGCGCTGTTTACACGAAATATTTGCCAACGATCAAGTCCAGCTTGCGGCGCGTGGCGTCGGGCACCACGTCGCGCTGCGTCAGCATGGCGTGCCGCAGCGACGACTGGCACTTGCACTCGCCGGGGTCGCCCAGCGCCGTTACGGTTTCGGCCACCAGGCGGCAGGCGTTGGCCGCGTTCTGGTGCAGCGTCGCGATAATGTCCGTGACCGTCACGGAATCATGCTCCTCATGCCAGCAATCGTAATCCGTCACCATCGCCACCGTGGCGTAGCAGATCTCGGCCTCGCGCGCCAGTTTGGCCTCCTGCAAATTGGTCATGCCGATGACGTCCATGCCCCAGCTGCGGTAGAGGTTCGACTCGGCGCGCGTCGAGAACGCCGGGCCTTCCATGCACAGGTACGTGCCGCCCAGCTTGGTGTTGACGCCGATGCGCTGGCCGGCCTGATGCGCCACCGCGGCGACGCGCGCGCACAGCGGATCGGCAAAGCTGACATGCGCGACCAAGCCCTCGCCGAAAAATGTCGAGATGCGGCCGCGGGTGCGGTCGACGAATTGATCCGGAATGACGAAGTCCAGTGGCCGGTGCTCCTCCTTCAGCGAACCCACGGCACTCAACGAGAGGATCTGGCGCACTCCCAGGGCCTTCATGCCGTAAATATTGGCGCGGTAGTTAAGTTCCGAAGGCGACAGTTTGTGCCCACGGCCGTGGCGCGCCAGAAAGGCCACCTGTTGGCCGCCCAATTCGCCCACAACGTAGGCGTCCGAGGGTGCGCCGAAAGGGGTCTCAAGCTTGTGTTCTTCGTGCGCGGTAAATCCGGGCATGGAGTATAGCCCGCTGCCGCCGATGATGCCGATCGAGGCCTGCAATACGACTCCTTTGGGGGAAATTTCTATTCTATTCTTGTATCAACTCGAGCAGCACGCCGCCGGTGCTTTGCGGGTGCACGAACAGGTACAGGTGGCCGCCCGCGCCGGTTTGCGGCGTGCCGATGAGGCGCGCCCCGCGCTGCTTCAGGCGTTCGGCGGCGGCGGCCAGGTCCGGCACCTTTAGAGCAATGTGGTGCAGCCCTTCACCGCGCTTCTCGATGAAACGCGCGATGGTGGATTCGGGCTCCGTGGCCTCCAACAGTTCAATGCGTGACGCGCCCGCCGGCAGCATTGCGACGTGCACTTTCTCGGCCGCCACGGTTTCACGGCCGGTCGCCTGCAGGCCCACGTCGGCATAGATCGGCAGAGCCGCGCCGATCGACTTCACGGCAATGCCGATGTGGTCAATACTGGCCCCGACCACCGTATGCCGGCGCCGCGGGCAGGCCGCCATGGCTTCGATCAACTCCGCGATTCCCTTGGGCGCTGTGGCGACGGTTTGCAGAATCGGCGGATTGTCCGCGGCGGGTACCAGCCCCAGCATGGCCGCAATTTCGCGCGCGGTCTTCTCCGCGCCCGGCAGGTCGGCTTTGTTGACGACGAAGATGTCGGCGATCTCCATCATGCCGGCCTTGATGGCCTGTACATCGTCGCCCATACCGGGCGCCAGCACCACGATCACCATGTCGGCCAGTGACGCGATTTCGATCTCATCCTGTCCCACGCCCACGGTCTCGATCAGGACGAAGTCGAAACCCGCGGCGCGCAGCAGGCGCGTGGACTGATGCGCCGCGGCGGCGATGCCACCTAATGCGCCGCGCGTCGCCATCGATCGGATGAACACGCCGGCATCGGCGTAGTGACGCTGCATGCGGATGCGGTCGCCTAAGAGGGCGCCGCCCGTGGCCCGGCTCGAGGGATCCACCGCCAGCACCGCCACGGTTTTCGATGCCGCGCGCAACGCTGCAATCAGCGCATCGACCAACGAGCTTTTACCCGCGCCCGGCGGCCCCGTGATGCCCACCACCAGGCCGGTGCCGGGTGCAAGCCTCGCCAGCAATTCCCACGCTGAAGGCTCGCGGTTCTCAATGGCTGTCAGCGCACGCCCCAGCGCCCGCGGGTTGCGCTCGATAATTCTGCCTGCGTCGGGCATCAGTCTTTAAGAAGTTGCCGCGCGATCACCAGCCGCTGGATCTCGCTGGTGCCTTCGCCAATGGTGCACAGCTTCACGTCGCGGTAAAACTTCTCCACCGGATAGTCTTTGATAAAGCCGTAGCCGCCGTGGATCTGCACCGCTTCGCCGGCGATCCTCACGGCCGCCTCCGACGCGAACAGTTTGGCCATCGCCGATTCACGCGTCACGCGTTTGCCCGCGTCGAGCCGCGTGGCCGCGCGATAAGTCAGCAGCCGCGATGCATCCAAGTCCGTGGCCATGTCCACCAGCTTGTGCTGGATGGCCTGGAACTCCGAGATGGGCCGGCCGAACTGTTTGCGGATCTTGGCATATTTAAGCGCCGCGTCGAACGCGCCTTGCGCCATGCCGATCGACAGCGCCGCGATGGAGATGCGCCCGCCATCCAGAATGCGCAGGCTATCGACAAAGCCTTCGTTGAGCTTGCCCAGACGCTGCGCATCCGGCAGCCGGCAGTTGTGGAACAGCACCTCGCCAGTGGCACTGGCCCGCAGCCCAAGCTTGTTTTCCTTCTTGCCCACGCTGAAGCCCGGCGTGTCTTTTTCGAAGATGAACGCCGAAATTCCGTGCTGCGAGGCCGCGCGATCCGTCACGGCCATGCCCACGCACACGTCGGCATAATGGGCGTTGGTGGTGAAGGTCTTGGAGCCGTTGAGCACCCACTCATCGCCCTGCCGCATGGCCGTGGTACGCGTTCCCGCAGCGTCGGAACCGGCCTCGGGCTCGGTCAGCGACCAGCTTCCGATGAACTCGCCGCTCGCCAGTTTCGGCAGATATTTCTGCTTCTGCTCGTCCGATCCCGCTTTGTAGATGTGGTTCGAGCACAGCGAGGTATGCGCCGCCACGATGATGCCGACCGAGCCATCGACGCGCGACAGCTCTTCGATAATGATGGCGTACTCCACGTAGCCCAGGCCGGCGCCGCCCAGCTCTTCGGGAAAAATGGAGCCCATATAGCCCAGCTGCCCCAGCTTCTTGATTACTTCGAGCGGGAAGGTCTGAGCCTCATCCCACGCCATCACGTGGGGCGCAATTTCGGCCGCGGCGAAGTCGCGCACCTCCCGGCGCAACTGAATTTGCTCCGGGGTGTACTCGAATTCCATGCGGGCTTAGACGATCTCTTCTTTGGCCGCGTCCCAGCGCAGGGTCCGCTTCTGGCGATAGCTGTCCACCGCCATGCGGCACGTCACCGCCACCCGGTAGCCCACATCAAAAGGGCAATTGGTGGGGCTGCCGGTGCGGATGCAGTCCAGAAAATTCTGCATGTGGGCGCGCGGCGCCGTGGGCGTGGTGCCCTGCACTTCGGCCAGATCGTGGCGATTCACCTTCTGCGGAATGTAGCGGACCTGCTGAGCGCGTTGGATGGTGCCATCCGTACCCAGCACGTTTTCGTTCACGCCCAGCTGGCTGTTGCCGAAGCCGGAATTCCACGAGTAGAGAATTTCTTCCGGATGCTCCATCGACACGTTCATGGTGTCGGGCACCTGCCGCCCGTCTTTCCACAGATACAGGCCGCCGGTCATGGTCACGGCGGTTGGGATCTTCAGGTCCATGCACTTGTACCAGAACGCCAGCTGGTGGCACATATTCTCGTACACGTTGCCGCCTGAGTAGTCCCAGAAAAAGCGCCAGTTGATGTAGCGGTTAGGATCGAAAGGATGCGTGGGCGCGGGCCCTTCGAAATCTTTCCACAGAATATTTTCCGTGGTCATGTCGGGATAAATGGGGCGTGACCACTGCGGCTTGTCATGCGGCGTGTTGCGGTACATGTTGGCCTGGATGGCCGTAATTTTGCCGAGATTGCCCGACTTCAGGAACGTCTCGCAATCCTGCACGTGGCCCATGGAGCACGACTGGTGGCCGATCTGCACGGTGCGGTTGGCCGCCGCGTGATACGCGGCGCGCATGGCCTTGGCGTCGGCGACGTTGAAGGCCATGGTCTTTTCCTGGTAGACGTGCTTGCCGGCCTGCATCGACGCGATGAAGTGGGTGGCGTGCAGGTGTTGCGGCGTGGCGATCAGCACGGCGTCGATCGACTTATCTTCCAGCAGCCGGCGGTGATCGTAGTAAGTCTTGGCCTCGGGCGCCAGCTTCTTAGCGTCATCCAGGCGCCGCGAGTAGATATCGCAAAACGCCACGAACTCGGTGTTAGGGCAGGCGATAGCTTCGCGGGTGATTTCAGTGCCGCGCGCGCCTATGCCGATAATGCCCAGGCGGATGCGATCGTTAGCTCCGAGGACGCGGGAAGCGGCGAGCCCGCCGGCCAGGCCGGTCGCGACTTTCCCGATAAAGTTACGGCGAGATTCCATAGCAGACATCCTATCAGGAGAG
>DOZZ01000252.1:12469-18768 GCA_003517725.1 Bryobacterales bacterium
GGCCGTGCATCGACTAATGCGGCAGGTAAGTTCGCAACTGCGGATAGACCGCCTGCACGAACGATACGCCCACCGCCGTAGCGGCGTCGTCGTTGTGTCCGGCCACCGGCACCACCACGCGCACCAGCGACGTGTCGCTGTGGTGGTAGCGAATGGAATCCGCCACCAGATAATACTTGGCGGCGAACTCGTCGGCGATGACGCGCTTCTCGGTCTGGTACCAATACAACACCACGCTGCGGTTTTCGCCCTTCGAAACCACGTAGCGATTGATCTTAATGGTTTCGTGCGCCGCCGGGATCGGCACATCTATCATGCCGGTGGTGGACGGCACCCAGCCGGAGCCCGGCAGGCAGTTCTTCGGACTGTGCGGAGACTGCCCGGTGCGCTGCGTCTTGAAGAACGCCACGAACAGGTTGACGCCGCCCATGGGCGATTGATACCAGCGGGTCAGCGTGTCGTCCGCGCGCAGCACCTCCTGCACCTCGGGCTCCACTACGCCCACGCCGGCCACGCGCCAGTCCCCGGACGTCATCGGGAACTGCTCCAGCGGTTGGGCCAGTTCGATCTTGGCTTCGCCGCGGGACGCATAGTAGAAGGCCGCCGCCTGCACCAGCAGCACGGCGGTCAGCACGCGCGCATAAGGACTGCGCAGCACGGAGGCGAGATTACCTTGAGGCAAGACGTGTTCCTTTCACCAGTACCTGGTGCCAGAGCGCCAGAATCGCCAGCGCCACCATGAAGATTATCCACCCCGACATGGCGTGAAAAAAGCCTTCGGCCAGTTCCGGTTTGGTCTCGGCCAAAATGCCGGTCAGCGTCACGCGCGCCGCATTGGCCACAATCGCAATCGGGATCGTGCTTAGAAACAGCACCACGCGAATCCAGATCCGCTTCTCGAAAAAATACCCGAACACCAGCGAAAGAAACGACAGCGACAGCAGCGACCGTATGCCGCTGCAGGCTTCCACCACGTTCAGCGTCTGGTCCGGCAGCTCCAGCACGTTGCCTTCGCGCAGCACCGGAATCTGCAATAACGACAAGGCTTTCTCCGCCAATTCGCTGGCGATCATCTGCAGCGGGAAGGTGATGCGGTTGTAAATGATGGCCGGGATCGGAATCATAAAAAGAAGCAGGAACAGCGGAAAGGCGAAGATTTTGAGATACTTCGTCCCGCCCAGCAGCAGCACCATACCCACCAGCGAAATCAGGAAGGCGGTGCGCGCCGTAAACAGCTCGGCGCCCAACGTTGCTATGCACAGTTGCAGCGCTCCGTAGAGCACCACCGGCAGGCCCCACCAGTTAGGCTGGGCCGGCGTGGCGGCTATCTCGGCCCGCTTTTGCCAGGCGATGTAGGCCGCGATGATGGGCACGAAAAAGCCGTGGCCCATATCCGCGTCGGAGTTCCAGTTCTTAACCAGCGCGTACAGCACCGGCGCGTAGCACACCAGCAGCAGCCCGCCGAACCACATCAGGTGCCAGGGGAACGCTGACGGCGCCTTCTCCTCCACGGTCAAAATTGCCTTGGGCTCCGCGTTGGTTTCGGCGCGCATTTCGGAGGACAATGGTAGATCTATCATTACACGCGGAACCTGCGCGGTTCCACTGGCGTCCCGATGAGGAGACGGTTCACGACGAAATGTCCCGGCAATTACTCACTCTGGCTGTATTATTTCTCGGCAACGCCTTCGGTCAAGGCCTGAATATCCTGCCGCTGGCGGAGGTACGCGCCGGCATGCACGGCACCGGGAAAACCGTCTTCCGCGGCGATCGCATCGACGATTTCGGCGTCGAAATTCTGGGTGTTCTCGAGAATATCGGTCCCAAACAATCGCTAATTCTGGCGCGCCTCTCGGGCGGTCCCCTGGAGCAGACCGGCGTGATGCAGGGCATGAGCGGCAGCCCCGTCTACATCGGCGGCAAGCTGATCGGCGCCGTGGCCATGGCCTTCCCCTTTTCGAAGGAGCCGATCGCCGGCATACGCCCGATCGAAGAGATGCTGCGCGTGGGCTCGGAACCCGACACCGGACATCGCCAAAGCCGTGGCGCCCGGCACGTGGCCTGGAATGGCCAGGACCTCACTGCCGCCTTCAGCCCGCTCGAAGCCGTCGCCGCCGGCGGATCGCGCCTCGAAAATATCGCGACACCCCTCTCCTTTGGCGGCTTCACGCAGACCGCTATCGACGTCTTCGCTCCGCGCCTGCGCGCCCTTGGCATGGAGCCGCGGCAAGGCACCACGGTGGGCGGCGGGCGGCTCACGGCCATGGGCAATCCGGCCAACCTGAAACCCGGGTCCATGATCAGCGTGCAGATGATGAGCGGCGATCTGAGCATCGGCGCCGACGGCACCGTAACGGCCATCGACGCCGGGCGCGTCTACGCCTTCGGTCATCGCTTCTTCGCGCTGGGCCCGACCGGCCTGCCGTTCGCGCGGGCTGAAGTTATCTCGCTGATGCCCAACCTGAACACCTCGTTCAAATTGTCCGAGGCCAAGGAACTGATGGGCATCATCTCTCAGGATCGCGACGCCGCCATCGCCGGACGCCTGGGCCAATACGCCAACCTGATTCCGGTCACCATCCACGTTCGCCGCGGCGCCCGCAAGATCGAGTCCTACGAAATGAGCCTGATCGATGACCGCCTGCTGGCCCCGGTGCTGCTGCAGATGGCCGTCTTCTCCTCGATCGACGCGACCGAACGCTCCGTCGGAGGCACCAGCCTGGCGCTGCAGGGCTCCATTCAGTTTGCCGATAAGCGCGCGCCGGTCGAGCTCAGCAGCTATGCCGCGGCCGACACCGGCTCGGCTCTGCAAGCCTCGCTCTCGGCCATGGTGCCCTTGGCCTATATTCTGCAAGGCGGCTTTGACGGGCTCAAAATCAAGAGCGTCAACTTCGATATCGATTCCTCGGACAGCAAGCACGCGCTGCAAATCGAAGACGTGATGGCCTCGCGCCGCGAAGTGCATCCGGGCGATAAGCTGAGCCTGACGACCCTCTTCACCGGCGAGAACGGCGCCGAAGTCTCCCGCACCATCCCAATCCAGATTCCCACCGGCTGCGCGCCCGGCACCATCTTCATTACCGTCGCCGACGGCAGCCAGACCAGCGTGGCCGACCTGAGGCAGACCCTGAATTCGACGCCGCGCTCGCCCGATCAACTGCTTGAAACAGTGCGCCGGTTGAAAGGCAACACCCGCGCCTACGCGCGTCTGTGGCGCGCCGATCCCGATTTCCAGGTAGGCGGCTCGGACCTGCCCGGCACCCCGCCATCCGTGGCTCTGGTGCTGGCCGGCACGCAGGGCATTGCGCAGACCCGCAACTCGAAGTTGAGCGAGTTGGAAATCGATCCTGGCGAAGTGCTGGTCACGGGCTCCAAGACCATCCAGATTGAGGTGAAGCCTTGAGGCCGCTGGGGTTGCTGCTGTGTTTTTCGGCGCTGCTCCCGGCTTCCAGCACGCTGACCTGGGAGATGACCAGCTACCAGGACTTCGTGAAGGGCAAATTCACCGGCGTCTCGTTGAGCCGCGAGGGCGACCTGCTGCTGGCGCCCAAACTGGAGTCTGTCTTCAACTCCGAACAGCCCGTTATCTGGAGCCTGGCGCAAGCCCCCGATGGCACGCTCTATGCCGCCACCGGCCACCGCGGCAAGCTGTTCCGCATCGACAAATCGGGCCAAAGCGCGCTGCTGTGGACCGCCGGGCAGCCCGAAATCTTCGCCATCGCGCTCGATAAAGCCGGTGCCGTTTATGCGGCGACCTCGCCCGACGGTAAGGTCTACCGCATTGAGCATGGTGTGGCCTCGCTCTACTTCGACCCTCATGCCCGCTATATCTGGGTGTTAACGTTCGGTCCGGATGGCGCGCTGTACGTCGGCACGGGCGATCAGGGCAAAATCTTCCGCGTCACGGCGGCCGAGAAAGGCGACCTGTACTATGCCACCGGCCAGACGCACGTCAGCGGCCTGAGCTTCGATGCGCAGGGGCGTCTGCTGGCCGGGACCGAGCCCAACGGCATCCTCTACCGGGTGACCGCCAAAGACAAAGCGTTTGCTCTCTACAATGCGAATCTTCCGGAGATCCGCGCCATCGGCCTGGGCCCCGATGGCAGCGTCTATGCCGCGGGCCTGGGCGGATCGCTGGCGCGGCGCGGGCAGGCCGCCACGCCGTCTCAGACAGCTGCCGGCGGGGGCGCGGGCGCACCCTCGGTAACGACCTCCATCACGGTGACGGCCGATGCCAGCACTACCGGAGGGCCTGATATTAAGGGCGTGGAAGCGCCCAAGCCGCCGTCCTCGGCCCCCTCGGTGGTGAGCGCGGGCGCGTCTTCGCAGCAGCTGGAAGTCGCGGGCGTCGAAAAATCGGCCATCTATCGCATTCGCACCGACAACACCGTCGAGACGCTATGGAGTTCGAAAGACGAGAATATCTATGACCTGCTGCCTCTCAACGGGCAGATTCTTTTCTCCACCGATGGCAACGGGCGCATTTACCGGCTGGCGCCGGACCACCACGTCACGCTCGTCGCGCAGACCAACGAAGTCGAGACGCTGCGCCTTTTAAAAACCGGCGGCTCGGTGCTGGCCGCTACCGGCAACATGGGCCGTGTTTACCGCCTGGCCGGCGAGAGCAACGCGCGCGGTTCTTACGAATCGCCGGTGTACGATGCCGGCACCATCGCGCGCTGGGGCGAGATTCGCTGGCAGGGCTCGGGCGCCGTGAACCTGCGTACGCGCAGCGGCAACTCGCTGCGGCCGGACCGCACCTGGAGCGACTGGTCCGAACCCCTGCCGCGCGCGGCGGGCGAGCAGGTCCCGAGCCCCAACGCACGCTACATCCAGTGGCAGGCCGACCTCGCCGCCGGCCAGACCACGCCGCACCTGCAGGGCGTCACCTTGGCCTACTTGCCGCAGAACTCCGCGCCGGTGCTGCGCTCCATCGTAGTCGCGGCCTCGCCGGCCACCGCCATCGCGACCTCCAAAGCCTCCATTCCGGCGGGCTCCAACACGGCTTACTCCATCACCGTGACCGACACCGGCGACGCTGGCCCGGCCACCAGCACCGGCACGCCCACGCAGACGCTCTCGCGCGCCGCGTCACAGCAACTGGTGATCACGTGGCAGGCCGACGATCCCGAAGGCGACAAGCTGGTCTACGATCTGAGCTTTCGGGGCGAGGGCGAGCGCGAATGGAAGTTTCTAAAGAGCAATTTCCACGAGAACACCTACTCGATCGACGCCGATTCGATGGCCGATGGCCGCTATTATTTCCGGGTCCACGCCTCCGACCGCGAGTCGAACCCGCAGGGCCAGGCGCTCGAAGCCGAGTTGACCAGTTCTCCGGTGCTGGTCGATAACACACCGCCGGCCATTGCCATCACCACGGCCACGCGCTCGGGGGCCTCGGCCGATATCGAATTCGCCGCGACCGACGCGACGTCGGACCTGCGCCGCTGCGAATATTCGCTCGATGCCAGCGCCTGGACCCCCATCGCGGCCAATGACGGCGTGATCGATTCGCGCCAGGAAGCTTTCTCCCTGCACCTGCGCGGACTAACGCCCGGAGAGCACGTGGTCGTCCTGCGCGTGGTCGACAGCGGCAACAATACGGGCCTGGTCAAGCACATCCTGCGGTAGATGGAAAAGCGCCCTCTCAAAACCCTGGAGCGCGTGCTCTCGAAGAGCGGCCTCGGATCGCGCACGCAGGCGCGCAGTTGGATCGGCCAGGGGCGCGTGCGCGTGAATGGCCGCGAGATCCAGAATCCGGATCACTGGGTCGATCTGGAGCGCGATAAGGTGCTGTTTGACGGGCGTCCGCTACGCGCCGCGCGCAAACGCTATCTGCTGCTGCACAAACCCACCGGCTACATCACGACGTTCAAAGATACGCACGGCAGGCCCACGGTCTACGACTTCCTTGCCGATGTCGATACTTTTGTCGCGCCGGTAGGACGCCTCGACCTCGATAGCAGCGGCTTATTATTACTGACCAACGACACGGAGCTGGCCGAGCGTCTCACCAACCCGGAGCACAAGGTGCCCAAGACCTACCGCGTCAAAGCCGCGACGCTGCTATCGGAAGACCAATTGGACCAGCTGCGGCACGGCGTGGACTTGAGTGATGGCCCGACGCGTCCCGCGCTGGTTCGGCGCGAAGCATCGACATATCTGCGGATCACCATCACGGAAGGCCGCAACCGGCAGGTGCGCCGCATGCTCGAGGCGGTGGGCAGCGCGGTGGTGGAACTCACCCGTACGGCTATTGGTAAGCTGCGTCTGGGCGATTTGCCGGCCGGAGAGTGGCG
>DOZZ01000252.1:18951-21098 GCA_003517725.1 Bryobacterales bacterium
ATTCGGCGTTATAGTGTATAGGGGTTATCGCCTTATGAGCCTCCGCAGCTTCATTTCCAAGCAGTTCATCGACGTCATCGACTACACCGAGCCGGAAGATGGCATTCTGGCGTACCGGTATCCCATGCAGGATCGCGAAATCCAGAACGGCGGCAAGCTGACCGTCCGCGATTCTCAAATGGCGGTCTTCGTGAACGAGGGTAAAGTGGCCGACGTGTTCGGGCCCGGGCTTTACACGCTCAACACCAATACTCTGCCGATTCTGACGTATCTCATGAATTGGGACAAAGCTTTCCAGTCGCCGTTCAAGAGCGACGTGTATTTCTTCTCGACGCGGATTCAGACGAGTCAGCCGTGGGGAACGCCGAATCCCGTCACCATACGCGATAAAGAGTTCGGCGCGATCCGCTTGCGCGCGTTCGGGATATTTTCCTATCATCTCAGCGAGCCCAATACGTTTTATTCGAAGATCAGCGGCACGCGCGATACCTATCACGTCGCCGATCTGGACGGACAACTGCGCAACACCATCATCGGGCGCATGTCCGACTCTTTCGCGGGCAGCAATGTGCCGTTCCTCGATATGGCCGCCAACCAGGTGCAGTTGGGCGAGAAGATCTCGGAGCTCCTGAAGCCGGTATTCACGGATCTGGGGCTGACGCTGGACACCTTCGTAGTGGAGAACCTCTCGCTTCCAGACGAACTGCAGAAGATGCTGGACCAGCGTATCGGCATGAATATGCTCGGCGATATGAGCCGCTACACGCAGTTCCAGGTGGCGCAATCGCTGCCGATTGCGGCCGCTAACGAAGGCGGGTTGGCGGGCGCGGGAGCGGGGCTGGGCGCGGGTTTCGCGATGGCCCAGGCCTTGGGGAATGCCATGCGGCCGCCGGAGACGCCGGCGCCCTCCCCGCCCGCAGCCGCGCCCGCCGGCGGCGGGACCGCCAGCGCCACAAAGTTTTGCATTGCCTGCGGCAAGCCGATTCCGCCGGCGGCCAAGTTCTGCCCCGAGTGCGGCGGGCCGCAGCAGTAAAAACATGCCGGGCTGCGAGTGGCTCATCGAGGCGCACGGGTGCGACGCCGCGTCTCTGGCCGACCCATGCACGCTGCGCGCGCTCTTCGCGGCGCTGATCGCCGCGCTCGATCTGCACCCGGTGGCCGACGCCGCCTGGCACCAATTTCCCGGCTCCGGCGGCATCACCGGTCTATGCCTGCTGGCGGAGAGCCACCTGGCCTGCCATACGTTCCCCGAATTCGGCTCTCTTTGCCTCAATGTGTTCTGCTGCCGCGAGCGGCCCGACTGGGATTTCGAAGAATACTTGCGCCAGTGCTTCGCGGCCACGCGCGTCGTTATCCGTAAACTGGAACGGCCCTACCAATGACGGGGCTCAACTGCCCCAACTGCGGCGCGCCGGTGCACCTCATGTGGTCCGGCGCGGTGCAGACCACATGCCCGTACTGCCGGTCGATCCTGGTTCGGCGCGACCTCAACCTCGAAAAGGTGGGCGTCGTCGCCGATCTGCCGCCCGACAGTTCTCCGCTGCAGATTGCCAGCGAAGGCACGTACGGCGGGAAGACGTTCGTGGTGGTGGGGCGCATTCTCTATGAGTACGAACAGGGAGCCTGGAACGAGTGGCACATCCTGTTTAGCGATGGGAAAAGCGGGTGGCTTTCCGACGCGCAGGCCGAGTACGCTGTCTCTTTTTTGACCACGCCCCCCGCGCCGCTGCCGGAGGCCGGTTCGCTTCAACCCGGCGCGAGCTTCGCGTGGGACGGCGCGCGCTACGAGATCACCGTCATCACACACGCCCATTACAAAGGCGTCGAGGGCGATCTTCCCTTTGAGTATTGGGACAAACACGAGGCCGTTTTTGCGGACCTGCGCTCCTACGACGCGCGCTTTGCAACCATCGACTATAGCCAGACGCCGGCGGTCCTGTATTTGGGCGCGGCTGTCGAATTCGAGACGCTCCAACTCAAGAACCTGCGGCAGTTCGAGGGATGGGAGTTATGATCCCGAAGCTGGCCGGATTGAATTGTCCCAGCTGCGGCGCCGCGCTGGAGATACGTTCCTTCGGTAACGCTCTGAACGTAGTGTGTCCGAACTGCCTTGCCGTGCTCGACGCCAAGGATCCGAATCTGCAGAT
>DOZZ01000252.1:21318-22614 GCA_003517725.1 Bryobacterales bacterium
CGCACCGCCGGCGAGGCGGACGACTCGTACCAGTGGCAAGAGTATCTGCTGTTCAACCCGTATCACGGCTTCCGCTACCTGACTGAATATAACGGCCATTGGAACTTCGTCCGCACGCTTCAGGCGCTGCCGGAGCCTATTTTTAAGCGCCAGGTCCGCTACGCCGGCGAGGCCTATACGCGCCTTTCCGAAGCCGATGCCAGCACCTCGTATGTCATCGGTGAATTCCCGTGGCAGGTGCGCGTGGGCGAGGTGGTCCAGGTAAAGGATTATGTTCACACGCCGCGTTTGCTCTCGAGCGAAAGCACCGCGGCTGAAACGGTGTGGTCTCTTGGCACTTATATAACCGGTGCGGAGATATGGAAGGCTTTCGCGCTGCAGGGCGCCTCGCCGGCCGCCGTCGGCGTATTCGAAAACCAACCCTCGCCTTATGTGGGGAAAATCGGTAGCCTTTGGAAGACGAGCCTGGGGTTGATTGCCGCCGCACTTGTGTTGACCGCTCTGGTTTCCGTAATGGCCGGAACCAAAGATATTTATACGCAGAATTTCGCGCTCACCACTGCGGCGGCTGTTACCGCGCCTTTCGAGGTTGGAGGTTTCGTTTCTAACCTTCAGATCGTTACGCGCAATCACGGTTCGGAAAGCCTGTATGTCCGGTATTCACTGATCGACCAGCAGAACGGGCATGCGACGATTTTCGGAAGGGACGTCTATCGCGACGACATCGCCACCGTGCCGTCAGTCGGGCGCGGACGCTATTACATCCGGGCCGAAGCCGATCGCCTGCCGGCAAGCTTCGATATACGCGTGCGGCGTGGCGTGCCGTCCATGGCGTTTTTCTGGATCACGGCGCTGCTACTGCTTGCTCCGCCCGTGGCACGGACCTGGCAAAAGCTTAGCTTCGAAAAAAGACGCTGGCAGGAGAACAGCGCATAAATGAGACACCCGCTCTATCTGATCTATGGACTTGTCGTGCTGGGTTTCATGGGCGCGGCGCAGTTCCTCGGCTGGTCGATTAGTCCGTTGAACCAGGCACGTTCGGCGCCGCGCTCGATCCGGGACAATCCGGGCGCGTATCGCTCATCTTACGGTGGTTATTCCCGCTACACAGGAGGAAAGTAACATGGAACAGTTCAGCGCCGGAAATCTTTTGAATGCGATGATTTACTCCGCCCTGGGAATTTTGATTTTCGTAGTCGCGTTCGTAGTGGCCGATAAGTTAACGCCTTATCATTTGTGGAATGAAATCGTGCATGAACATAACACTGCACTTGCCATTCTGATCGGCGCCATGTC
>DOZZ01000252.1:22693-31546 GCA_003517725.1 Bryobacterales bacterium
GCCAGTTATCTGCTGGGCGACAGCGTGCTTCAGTTTTCCACTGTAATCGGCAGTTATCTTTTTGCGATGGGCATTGGAAGTTACCTATCGCGTTTCCTGAATCGTGGCTTAGTGGCCCGCTTCATCTCGGTGGAACTGATGGTGGGTCTGGTGGGCGGCTTTTCGTCGTCGGTGCTGTTTTTGGCGTTTGCCTGGACCCAGAGTTTCCGGCTCGTGTTGTATCTGGTGGTGGTCGCGATCGGCGTGCTGGTGGGGCTCGAGATTCCGCTGCTGATGCGCATTTTGAAACATCGCCTGGAATTCCGAGAGCTGGTGGCCCATGTGCTCACCTTCGATTACCTCGGCGCGCTGGGGGCATCTCTACTGTTCCCCCTGCTGTTAGTCCCGCACCTGGGCATGGTGCGATCGGCGCTCTTATTCGGAATCGTCAACGCGGGGGTGGCGCTGTGGTCCACATTTCTGTTTCGGGCCGAGCTACAACGGCCGGCTCTGCTGCGCGCCGGGTGCGTCGCGGTCCTGCTTGCACTGGCCTGCGGCATGGCGGGCGCGAACTGGATTTCCGCGGCGGCGGATAACCAGCTTTTTGCGGATCAGGTGATCTTTTCGAAGCAGACGCGCTACCAACGAATCGTCCTCACGCGTTGGAAAGACGACCTGCGCCTGTTCCTGAATTCGCATCTGCAATTCAGCTCCCGGGACGAATACCGTTATCACGAAGCGCTGGTACACCCAGGTCTTTCGTCCCTTCCGAATGCCCGCCGCGTGCTGGTGCTCGGCGGCGGTGACGGGCTTGCCGTGCGCGAAATTTTGAAGTATCCCGCCATCGAGTCCGTAACGCTGGTGGATCTGGACCCGGAGATGACCAAGCTATTTTCGACCAACACGATGCTCACCGGCTTAAACCGCAACTCGCTGACCAACGCGCGGGTGCACGTGCTGAACGCCGATGCGTTTGTGTGGCTCGATGAACATCCGGACATGTTTGACTTTATCGTGGTTGACTTTCCCGACCCGACGAATTACTCGCTTGGAAAGCTGTATACGACGGCGTTTTACCGTCTTCTGGGCAGGCACTTGACCGCGCGAGGGTTAGCCGTGATTCAGAGCACGTCGCCCATGTTCGCGCGGCAATCCTTCTGGTGCATTGAGACGACCCTGAAGCAGGCGGGCCTGCGCACATGGCCGTATCACGCGTATGTGCCATCGTTCGGCGAATGGGGTTACACACTGGCCGGATTGGAGCCCTGGGCTCCGCCTTCAGTTCTGCCGGCTGGGCTCCGGTTTCTGTCCGCGCGAACGGTCCCCCTTATGTTTGAGTTCCCGCAGGACATGCAGCCGGTGGCAGCGGAGCCGAATCGATTGAACGACCAGGTGCTGGTGCGCTACTACGAACGCGACTGGCATGACATCGCGCATTGACCGAACAACCAAAAGAACCCGGGGCGCCCATCGAGCGCCGTACTTTTCTGAGCGCCGCCCTCGTCGGACTTATCGGAAAGACCGATCCTCCGATCTTGGGCGGGTTCGTGAACGACGACTTTATCCGGGGCCACCAGTTGCGCGACCGGCTCAAGTTCGCACCCCCGGAACGCACCGTCAAGATGCCCATCGTGATTGTGGGCGGCGGCATGGCCGGCCTGTGCGCGGCCTGGCAGCTCTCAAAGCGAGGCTTTCGGGATTACATCCTCCTCGAAATGGAGGGCCAGGCAGGCGGCAATTCGCGCTCGGGAAACAATGCGGTCTCGGCGTACCCTTGGGGCGCGCATTACGTTCCGGTTCCGAGTCAGAGATCGCAGCTTGTTTACGAGCTTTTCAGTGAGCTTGGGCTGGTCCACAACGGGGTATGGGACGAACGCCAGCTGTGCTTCGCGCCGCAGGAGCGGCTGTTTCTTCACGGCGAATGGCAAGAGGGAATCGAACCGCACGATGCCTTGACGGCGCACGACCGGCAGCAGATGGAACGCTTTGGCTCCCGTATGCGGGAATTTCGCGCCACGGGTCAGTTCACCATTCCGATGGCTGCCGGCGCGCGGCCGTCGCCGCTCGACCAGATCAGCATGGCTGAATGGCTGCGGGGCGAGAAGTTCGATTCGCGCTACCTGAACTGGTATGTGAATTACGCCTGCCGGGACGATTACGGAGCGCTGGCGCAAGCCACGTCGGCATGGGCGGGAGTGCACTACTTTGCGTCGCGAGAGCCCGAAGAGAAAGGACCGCTCACGTGGCCGGAAGGCAATGGATGGCTGGTCAAGCGTCTGATCGAGCGCGTAGGGCAGCACGTTCGGACGGACTCGATGGTCCATAGCATTCGCCGGGACCGGACGCGGTGGCGCGTCGCGTGCCATGACGTGGAATACGTGGCGGAAGCCGTTATTTTTGCGGCGCCCACGTTCCTCGCGCCCTATGTTCTGGATCCCGTGCCCGCGGTTCCGAAGCGCGAATACTCTCCGTGGATGACGGCAAACCTCACCGTCGAGCGCCCGCCCAAGCAGAACGGCGCGGAAACCGCGTGGGACAACGTGATCTATGATTCGCCCGCCCTCGGCTATGTAGTGGCGACGCATCAGTCGCTGCGGACGTATGAAGAGCGCTCTGTCTGGACTTATTACTGGTCACTCGCGGAGGGATCCCCGGCGGCCAATCGTAGGCTGCTGCTCGAGAAAGACTGGGGGTTCTGGCGCGACGCCATGCTGAACGATTTGTCGCGCGCGCACCCGGACATCCGGCGCTGCATTTCGCGAATCGACGTCATGCGATTCGGCCATGCGATGGCCCGGCCCACTCCGGGCTTCCTGGGAATGGCGGCGCCCAAGGCAGAACGGCTCTTCTTTGCGAATTCCGACCAAAGCGGGTTCTCAATTTTCGAAGAAGCGCAGTACCGGGGCGTAATGGCCGCGGACCATGCGCTTGCAAAAGCCTGAGCAACTGGTCCCCGTGGGGCACGCCTTCAGCGTGCGAAGGGCTTTAGCCCGGCCATCTTCAGGGCGCAAAAAAACGCGACGATCAGGGTGCTCCCTGCAGTTCGCGCACAATCGCGGCCGCTACTTTTCGGGCCTCGTCCAGTGAGTCGGGTGGCAGACTGATGGCGCCCACGCGCGGATGGCCGCCGCCGCCGTAGCGTTCGCAGATGGACGCCAGGTTATGCGCGGGTTCCACCGGGGCCCACGGATTCGAGCCCACCGAAATCTTGGTGCGGAAGCTGGAAGGCAGCACCGACACGGTGTAGACACTCTCGGGAAACAAATAGTACGGGATGAATTTGTTGTAGCCTTCGAGATCGCAGCCGGCCAGATCGAAAAACACGACGTTGCCGTCCAGCCGGGCACGTTCGCGGATCAGATCGATCGAGCGGACGTGGCGTTCATAGAGTGGCCGATACAGCGCCTGCACCTCGGGCTTGGCGACGATCTGATCGAGCGGCAGGTGGCGCATCCAGCCGATCACCTGCTGTACAACGTCCGAGGCTTTGGAGCCCTCAATCACCAACGTAAGCCGCATGGCCGGCGCGCCCAGCTCGACCGCCGTGCGGGCATTTTCGTACTGCGCGCCGTCGATGATGTTGGCCCAATGCACCAGTTCGTCCAGATCCGGCGCCGTGAAGTCGAAGCGCTCGCGCGCGATGGTCGCGATGTAGCGCGTGCATGATTTAAAGCTGGTGTCGTACATCTTCTTGCCGCTGCGGTCGCGCTGAAAATGCTCAGCGTCCTCGGGCGTTAAAAACGCGCTCTGGTGATGGTCGAACCACCAGGTCAGCTTTTCGTTGCTCGAGTACTTGAAGTCGACAATGGCATTCTCGTCGCCATCGAAGAGGCTGTCCTCAAAGGTCTGCGCGGCCTTGTGAGCCATGCCGGTGTAGGCGAAGCGCGCCCCGGGGTAGAACGCCCCTTCCATGAAACGGCTGAAGAAGGCGGCAGACGCAGCGCCATCGAAACAATGATCGTGATACAGAATCCGAACCAGCATGTATTGTTTGGAAAACCTATTAGGTTGCCTGAAGCGGCGGCTAAAAGCAACTTTTCTGGAATTTAATCCCGCAGCTGGAACACTTTTCGGATGGTATCGACCACCTGGCTCTCGTCCGGCTGTCCGGAGCGGCGCCGCAATTCGGAGATCGGCCCGTGGGCGATTTTATTCACAATCGATCGCGTCATGGCTTCGAGCGTCCGCTGCTGCTCTTCGGTCAGCGGCCCCAGCTTCCGCAGCGCGCGCGCATATTCCGCGGCCCGGATGCGTTCCAGTTGTTCCTGCAGGCTGACGATCATCGGCGCGACATCCTGCACCCGCAGCCGCGCCATGGTGCGCTCGGCTTCCTGGCGCACAATCTCCTCGCCGCGCTCGGCTTCTTTCATGCGCTCGCGCAGATTGGCGCTCACGACGCCCTGCAGATCGTCGATGTCGTATAGGAAGACGTTGTCCACCTGGTTGACGTCCGGATCGATGTTGCGCGGCACGGAGATGTCGATCAGAAACATGGGCCGGTTCTTGCGCGAAGCGATGACGCGCTGCATATCCTCTTTGCCGAGGATGAAATGCGGCGCGGCGCTCGAGACGATCAGGATGTCGATCTCGGGCAAAATCGCCAGCATGCGCGTATATTCCACCGGCGTTCCCTGGAACAGCGCGGCCATTTCGCGCGCGCGCTCCTCGGTCCGGTTGGTCACGAAGATGTGCGAGGCGCCGCCCCGCCGCAGATGCTTCGCCGCCAGTTGCGACATCTTGCCGCTGCCCACCAGCATGATCTTGCGGCCCGCCAGAGATCCGAAGATGCGGCGTGCCAGTTCCACGGCCGCGAAGCTGATCGATACCGCCATCTGTCCGATGCCGGTCTCGGTGCGCACACGCTTGGCGCAGCCGAAGGCCCGCGTCAGCACATGTTCCAGGAGCCCGCTGACAGCGCCCTCTTTTTTGGCCGTGGCGTACGCGGCTTTCATTTGCCCCAGGATCTGCGGCTCGCCCACCACCATGGAGTCCAGGCTGGCGGCCACGCGGAACAGGTGCTCCACGGCTTCCTGCCCCTCAAGATGGTAGAAGTGTGGCCCCGTCGCCTGACTGGGGTCGATCACGCGATGGAGGGCCCCGATGGGGTCGGCGTCGTCTTCCGCGGTTAGAGCAAACTCGACGCGGTTGCACGTCGAAAGCACCAGGGCTTCGCGGATGCCTTGCTGTGCCAGCAGATGGCGCAGCACGGCGGGAACGCCGGCTTCGCCCACGGCCAGGCTCTCGCGAATTTCGACCGGGGCCGTCTTGTGGCTGACTCCGGCAACCAGCAATCGCATTACAGGCGCGATTCCAGTCTGACGTGCGCCGCCCACGTCAAAGCCGAGCAGCACAGGGCCGTGATGGCCAGAATCGCGGCTTTGCGCCCGCGCCACCCCGCACTGGCCCGAAAAAAGACCATCGCCAGATAGATGGCCCAGGTCACGAACGAGATGCCGATACGCGGGTCCAGAATCCAGCGCGTGCCAAGCTCCACGAAGGCCCACACGCTGCCCGCGACCAAGCCGCCGGTCATAAAGGCAAAGCCCACCGCCAGCGAGCGCGAAATCAGCTCGTCGAGAGTGGCCAGGGGCGGCAGGCGATGGCTGATGGCGCTCGGCAGCTTCTTTTTGAGCTGATGCTCCTGGAACAGATACACCACGGCCGCCACGGCGGTGAACAGCAGCGCGGCATAGGCCAGCAGCGCGCTCACAATGTGCGCCGACAGCCAGATGCTCCGGAAGGCCGCCGAGGTCCAGGTGTCCACCGGCTTGCTGAGGGCCGCCACCATGGTCATTACAAAAACCAGTGGAAAAATGAATACGCTCAGGCTTTCAGCGTGATAGCGGCGGCACAGCAGCAGAAACGCAACCGTGATCAGGAAAGCGCACAGCGACATCGATTCGAAGATCGAACGCACCGGCAGCCCACCCAGGTACAGCCCCTGCTCGATGATCGAGACCAGGTGGAACAGCGCTCCCAGCGAGAAGGCCGCCAGCGCGGCGCGGAACAGCCGCGAACGTTTCCGGGTAAGCAACAGGATGGCCGACGCGAGCCCCAGCGAATACAGGATCGCGGCCACGCGCAGCCATAGCACGCTGGTTTCTGTCATGTAGGGCCGATGCCCTTATTATGACACCCTGCTTTTAGACCAGCTGCGCGTCCTGGGCGCTTGCGCGCGGTGACATCGATCAGAATGCCGGCCAGGCGTGACGGTTCGCCGTCTCCGGTCTGGACCGGTTGTCCCAGCCAGGACACCCAGCGCTCTTCGCCATTCCGGACAATGCGGAAGTCCGAAGGCGGACCCTGCACCATGCGCTCCACCAGCTCCCGCGGGCACGCCGATTCCGCGCCGCCAAACAGCTCTTTAGCCGTCTCGGACCACTCCATCCGCCCGGCCGCAATGTCGTACTCCCAGGTGGCCGCCCGCGCCGCGCTCAGGCTGCGCTTGTTGCGCTCCTCTTGGCGCGCCGCGTCAGTCATGCGCGCTTGCTGGTTGGTTGCATCGGCCAGGTACAGAGTCAGCCCCTTGCTGCCGCGGTAAGCCCGAATGGAAAGCCAGCGCCCGCCGTGCTCTTCTTCCATCTCGAGCGGCGCCCTGTCGAGCATGGCGCGAATCAGGCTTTTGCCCACCCGCGAGTTGCTGAAGCCCGGCAGTTCGGCCCACAGCACGCGTCCCCGCAGCTCGCCCGCGCCAATGCCCAGCAGCGTGGCGGCTTTGCCGTTGGAATAGATGAATCGAAATGTTTCATCGAGCGCCATAAAGCCGTCGCCGATGCTGTCAAGCATGGCCTTGTAGCGGCCCACGGCCTCCTCGGCATCGAGTTCGGTTTTGCGCCGCGCCGTGATGTCGCGGAAAACCAGCACCGCTCCGAGCACCTTTCCGGCCTCATCGCGGACTGGCGCGCCGTTGATGTCGATGGGGACCGCGGAGCCGTCACGGCGCATCAACATGCTCCGGCTCGTCGGCCCCCCGGGGCGGCCCGAGCGCAAAGCCACGCTCAGGGCACTTTCCGCCGGCTCTCGCGTGTCCGCGTCCACCAGCCGGACCATTTTATCCAGGTGCACCTCTTCCAGTGGTTCAGCCGTCCACCCGGTCAGCGCTTGCGCCGTCTCGTTGCTGAAAGTGACGACGCCGTCGGAATCTGTCGCAATGACCGCCTCGCCGATACTGCGTAGCGTCGTCCGCCACTGGTCCTGTACCGCCGCCGACGACTCCGCCGCCCTCTTGAGTTTCTGAATTAGCCTCTCCCGCCGGCTGAACGCCAGGTGCATGGCATACATGATGCCGCTCAGCAACAGCAGCAACACCAAGCTCCCCAGGAGGGTTGCCATCCAGGTTTCCCGCGCATAAATCGCCAGGCGGCTCACGGAATCTTCGGGACGAGCGCTGGCGGGGCCGGCGAGTTGCGCGCCCAGGGTGGCGATTTGTTCAAGCGCGCGCTTGTGGCGAGCAACGTCAGCCTGGTTGACGGCGGCCGCGACGCGCGCGCGTGCATCGGCGGACTGCTTCAGCTGGGTCAACTTCTGGGTGACGAGGTTCTGTAGTTGCCGGGCGGCTTCCTGGTCTTTCCCCGGCTGGCGCGCCTTCTCTTGAATTGATACCAGATCTTTGGCGGCACGGTCGACCGCATCCGCATAAAGAAGCCGGTAATTTTCGCGCCCGGTCTGCTTGTACTTCAGCTGATTTGTTTCGGCATCGCGCACAGAATTCACGACATCGCGGGACGCATCGAGCACCCGCTCAGAGCGCTGTGCATCGCCCAGTTCGGCGTCGAATTGCTCTGAATCGCGATAGGCCGTAAGCCCGATACCAATAACCAGAAGTATCGATAAAATCAGAGCCGCGAAGCATAATTGCCGCAAGGCTGTGGAACTCATGGCCCGATCTCCTGAGAGCCGCCCGTCGGCCCCAGAATTAATTTCTCATTTACAAAGTTGAAACTCAATTGAATCACGTGTTTTTGCTAAAAGATTTTAAAATTTAATAAGAATTAAATGTCTAGGCTTTCAGCGGTGGCGCGCCGCCCACGACTGAGTTTGCTTCCAATCCAGCAGCCCTTCGACGGCGCCGGTTTGTTGCACCGAAAGGGCTCCCACGGCGTTCGCGACGCGGGCGGCCAATTGAAAATTCAAGCCGCGCGAAAGGGCCGCGAGAAAGCCAGCCACGAAGCAATCGCCGGCGCCCGTGGCATCCACGGCGTCCACCACAAACCCAGGCACGTGCTCGCCGTCGACCAGGCAACCGTCGGCTCCTAGCTTGACTACGGTGCGTGGGGCGCCGGCGTCGCGCAGGGCGGCCGCCGCGAGCGAAGGTTCGGCGTGGCCGGTCAGCAGGCGGGCTTCATCCTCATTCACGAATAACAGGTCGAGGTGCGGCAGCGACGGCCGCAGCACCGTCATCCATTCGCCTTCGGTATCCCACTGCGTATCGGCCGAGGTAGTCATGCCGCACTCACGCGCCATGCGCAGAATGGCCGGCGCGTGACGCCGCAGGTAGCGCATCCGGAACACCGCCGCCAGGTGAAAGTGCGTGCCGCCGGACGGGATCTCGAAGGGCTCCGGAAAATCTTCGCCGCTGGCGCCCATCAGGTACAGCAGCGCGCGTTCGGCCTTGGCATTGACCAGCGACAGCGCCATCGAGGTAGGCGCCGGTACCTTATGAATGCCGGCCGTATCGGCGCCCGCGGAGCGCAGACGCGAGACGATGAACTCGCCCGACGCGTCATGGCCGATGAGCGAGAGCGTCTGGACCGCGCAGTTCAGGCGCGCCAGCGCGAACGACGTATTGGAGGCATTGCCTCCCAGATGCTGCCCGATATGCTCGATGAGCGTGGAGGCGCCATAGGCCAGCGGCTGTTCCACGCGACGCGCCAC
>DOZZ01000252.1:31620-39520 GCA_003517725.1 Bryobacterales bacterium
CTAAATCCCGGCGATCAGGCTATCGAGAAAGGCCTTGCGCAAAGGCCAGCGGCCGGTCACTTTGTTTCCGTTTTGCGCGAAGACGCCGGCCGTCAGCAGCATGCCCAAGTCATCGGGAGGCGTGGCACCGGGCTTGCCACCGGCTTTGCCGGCCAGCAGGTCGCGCAGCGTGGTGGCGGCCTGCTGCAGTTGCACGGCGAGCGCGGTGGCCTCCTGCGGGGAGTGGCAGTCGACGCTCAGGCGGGCTTCCAATTCCTGCCCGCTGGGGCCGACGCTGACCAGCACCTGGTCGGCGCCGCTGATGCCGGAGAGAAATAACTGCGTGCCGGCCGGCAGGCCCGCACCGCGCTTCCAGGCCGCCGCCGGGATATTCAGCCACACCGGATCGCGTGGCGCCTCCACCAGACGCTGCGGCCCACTGTGCTGGAGCCGGGTGGCCGCTACATCGTCGCGGCTGACCGCCAGCGCCATCAAATGACGGTTCAGAGGCAAATAGGAAATGCGGCGGTCCGGCTGGCTGCCGGTCATGCGGCACAGGCCGTTGGAGCAAGTGCCGCCACGGGCGCGGGCGTAATTCTCCAGCTTGGCCCAGTCGAAGCGCCCGCGCACCAGCAGGAACGTACCGTCGGTCGCGAAGGCCACCAGCGCGTAGTCAAGATCAGTCTGATAATTGAGCCCGGAATCCCGCACGAAGGCCGCGTATTCGGGCTCTTGAGCAGTGGGGCCGGAGGCCATTTTCTGGAGCAGGCCGGAGTGGCGCAGTTCGGCGAAATCGACCGACAGCACCGCTGCATCCTGCGTGGGCAGGCGTTGTAGCAGGCTGGCCTCCGAGCCGCCCAGCATGCCGTTGCGATAGCCCCACCAGGCCAGCGTGCCGGCCAGCACCGCGCCGCACGCCACTATCCCGGCCGTTACCGCTCGCGCTCGCACTACGCCACCAGCGCGGCTTCGCTGATGCGCGACTCTTTCCAGAGCCGGATATAGGGCTGCAGGTCGCGCATCATTCGCCCGAAACCCTCGAGCGTCAGGGATTGCGCGCCGTCGCTGGCGGCTTTCTCCGGGCAGGGATGCACTTCGACGATCAGGCCATCGGCCCCGATCGCGACGCTGGCTTTAGCTACTGCGGGCACCAGGCTGCGCTTGCCGGTGGCGTGGCTGGGATCAAGCACTACCGGCAGGTGTGTAAGCTCGTTCAGAACCGGCACGGCGGCGATGTCGAAGGTGTTGCGCGTGGCCGTCTCGAAGGTCCGTATGCCGCGCTCGCACAGAATCACGTTGGGGTTGCCGTGGGCCGTGACGTACTCGGCCGACATCAGCAGTTCTTTGATGGTGGAACTCATGCCGCGCTTCAGCATCACCGGACGGCCGCACTTGCCAAGCGTCTTCAGCAGCGCGAAGTTCTGCATGTTACGCGCCCCCACCTGCATGATGTCGGCGTAGCTTGCGACCAGATCGACGTCGCGGTCGCTCATCACCTCGGTAATGATGGCCAGACCGGTTGCCGCGCGCGCCTTGGCCAGCAGCTTCAGCCCCTCTTCCTCCAGGCCCTGAAAGTCGTAGGGCGAGGTGCGCGGTTTAAAGGCGCCGCCGCGCAGGATGGTGGCGCCGGCGGCCGCCACGGACTCCGCCGTAGCCATGATTTGCGCCTCATTTTCAACAGAACAGGGTCCCGCCATCATCACGAAATCGTCACCGCCGATGTCGGCGCGGCCCACCCGGATGCTGGTTCGATCCTTGCGAAATTCCTTGCTAACGAATTTGTAGGGCGCTGAAATGCGGACCGCGCTCTCCACGCCGGGCGTGGCTTCGAGCGATTCCAGGCATGCCGTAACGTCGCCTTGGCCCACCACGCCGATCACTACCCGCTGTTCGCCGACGATCGAGTGCACGCGATAGCCGAAGTCCTGAATGCGTTCGCAGACGTGGTCGATCTCGGCCTTCGTCGCGTTTTGTCTCATCGAAATGATCATTGTTTTCTGTACCGCCGTCCCAAAATGAAAAAGCCCACTCACATGAGGAGTGGGCCGCTTTTCCGCTGCAAGCGCCGCCCTAGGGGGCAATCCCAAACTGGTTGGCGCGACTCTGCATGTGAACCTAGACTGTACACCAAGCCTGGGTGTATTTGCAACTTTCGGAGCGCTGACGAATTGTCCAGGGAATTTCAGGCCACCCGTGCAACCATTGTTCCGTGATGGTTGGAACAATTAAATATTTTTTTTAGTGCATTTCCTAAAAAAAGGTTCATAATGATCTGTTTATTGACGAAATGAGCATTGATATGACCTCTCCTAATATCCACGCGCTTTCGACGATTCGCGTGGAGCGCTACCAGTGTCTTCGCCGGCTGCTTCGGGAAGACGATGTGCAATACCTAAAGGCCTCTGGTTTCAGCCGGATGGCTCGTCAGAAGCGCGCGGCCGACAGGCGTGCCTTTCTGGTGATGGTCAATCATCTGAGTCAGGATATGCGGCGCGTCGCCGCCGCGCGCAAACTGCAGATGGCACAAGATACGCAGGTGGATATGCAGGGTTTCCTGCTGCAGCGTCTAGAAACCAATATGCGGTTGAACCGGCTGCGTCTGGCGGCGGCGCTGCATTTCGCGCACGTTCCAGCCGCTTGCCGCGTGGCCGAGGAGTCGCTGGCGGTTTTGGAACAGTCGCTGCGGGGAGCATTTGCGCCATCCCTGCCGGTGCTGGCCAGCTAAAACTTCACCGAGCTCAGGAGCTCCGATAATTGCGCATCGAGCCGCGCCAGCCGCGCGCGCTCCTCCGGTGTGGCCGGCGTCAGCTTGGCGGCGGTTTCGCCCTGAGTGCTGAAGGCCAGGGTCCACAGGGTATAACAAACAGCCGAGACCAGACCAAACCACAAGTTGACCCAGGTATAACCACCTCTTCCGGTCAGGTTGCCGACCAGAAAGCCGGCGGCCACCGCCGTGAAGTAAGCCGCCAGAATGCGAAAGTGCCGCAACACGTTGCGCGATACCGGCGTTTCATGGAAAAAGAGAAACACCGCGCCGGCGGTCAGCAAGAACAAGGCTAACGATGAGTCCACGGTGCGTTTCAGGATAGTGGTGGTTTTGACAATTCCGGCGAGGCCTGGCGCCCGCAGTTCCGCTCGTACGGCGAATAGTGCCAACGCAATCGCGATCACGATAATCACGGCCAGCAACCCCCGGCCAAACGCGCTCACCCCGCCGTATTGCCTGGATCGCAAGGAAAAAACTTCACGGGCTACGCCCACTTCAAGCACCCCGGCTAACGCCAAGGTGGCGATCCACGCCAGCTGGTACACTTTCGGCTGGCTCGCCACGGTAATCAACACCAGGCTTTGCAGCAGCCCAAGGCACATCCACGCAAAGAACCAAGGGTATTTCGCGGCGATTCGCGCATGCAGCAGCTTACCCAACAGCATGGCCTGAAGTACCGGGGTCGCGTACCAGACCCAAATGATCCAGTGTTCCAGCATGGAGAGGCTCTACGAGTCTCGCATGGTCAGCCCAGCGGCATGACCAAGAAATTATTTAGGATACCGGAGCCTAGAGCGTGTCGTAGGGCTGGCCGGGCGCACACACCGGCGGACACACCGGCACCGGCGGCTCGGCATTCAAACCCGTGGAAAGCGCCAGAGTGGCAACCGCAATCATAAGCAGAAGTGTTTTTTTCACGTTATTTTCTCCAACTTTTTATACAAGCCAATACATGGCTTTCGAAAATAGTCTAAACTGATTTGGTCTCGTAATGCGTCTGAAAGCTATGAAATAAGTAAAAAAGTTGTTGAAAAGCCGCTTTTTTGCGTTACAATGTGTAACGCCACCGTTTAGCGCCACTGTTTTAGTTATTCAGGCTCTGGTCCTGGATAAGACTGACTGCTCGCGGCAATAAGAAAATGAGTCCCGCCCCTAATAGAAAAAAGGCGGAATTCGCTCCTAATGCGCTGCCGATCCCATAGCGATCGGCCAGGCTGCCGATGGTGAATGGCGCAATGGCGCTGACGGCGCGGCCGGCATTATAAGTAAAGCCCTGACCGGCGCCGCGCAAACCGGCAGGGAATATCTCGGCCAGCATAGCTCCAAAGAGGCTGAAATAGCCCGAACCGAAATAGCCCACAAGAGGGCCCAGCGCGAGTAGTGTTTTCTCATCCCGCGCCAAGCCGTACACCGGGACGATCAGGGCCGCGCCGACCATGAAAGTTACAAAGGCGGGACGGCGGCCGATCCAGTCCGAGATCCAGCCGAAGCTGAGATAGCCGAGCAGCGCGCCGATCTGTAGGGGCACCACGGCGCCGCTGGTCCGGACAATGCTGAGACCGGCGCCGCCGGCGGACACGGGGGCGGAAAGGAAGCCGGGGAGCCAGGTAAAAAGACCCCAGTAGGCGAACAGCACGGCGGTGGTCAGGCTGACGGCGCGCAGCGTCATAGTTCGCAGCGGCCGGCGGAACAGCGCGCTGAACGGGAGTGCCTGACGGGGCCGCCAGAGGTCCGGCTCGCGCACCCCGCGGCGCACCCAGCCGGCTAGCAGCGCGGGCAGCACCCCCACCAGGAACAGGGCCCGCCAGCCGAAGCGCGGCAGCACCAGCGCCGTCACGCCGGCGGCCAGCAGATAGCCCAGCGCCCAGCCCGATTGCATCACGGCGATGGCGCGCACGCGGTAGCGGTCGGGCCAGGTTTCGGCCACCAGCACGGCGCCCGCCGACCATTCGCCGCCCAATCCCACGCCCACCAGCGCGCGCCAGAACAGCAGCGCGCCAACTGAGTGCGCCGTGGCGGTACCGGCGCTGGCGAACGAATAAATCAGGATGGTGTAGGCCAGCGTGCGCGCGCGGCCGATGCGGTCGGCCACGATGCCGGCCAAAATGCCGCCCCCGGCCGAGGCCAGCAGCGTGGCGGAACCGATCAGGCCGGCCGTAGCGTTCGAAAAGCCGAACTCGGCACGCAGCGTGTTCAACGCGAACACGTAGAGCACCACGTCCATGGCGTCCAGCAGATAGCCCGCATGGGCCGCCAGAAGCACCCGCCAGTGCCGCGCCGTAATGGCCGCCGGCCAGGTCAGTCGGAGACTTCTAGCTTGACCCAGCCGGGCAGAGCCGCGGGCTGATTTTTCTGGAAGACAATGCGGCGCGTCTTCGGGAAGGGCATGCCGCTTTGGATGGCGCGCTGGTAGGTGGGCTGCGACTGCAGAATTTTGCGAAACTCCGCGTTGGCGGTGTCGAGCAGCGCGGATTTACCGACGAATCCGGCGCCCCAGCCCACCGACAGCAGGCACGCATTGGAGGCGCGCGCCTGGTCAAGCGATTGCCGCAAAGCGCCGATACCGCGAGCCAGCGCTGCCAGACCGGTCGACTCGGCGTAGTGCTGGTGAATATCCAGCATGCGCGCGGCGTAGTTGTTGGCAGCCTCGAAAACACGGCGCGGCGCGGCCTTCTGACGCCACTGCCAATTGCCCTCGAACTGCGTGCCGGCCACGGCCATCTCGGCAAACGCCGGAGTGCCGTCCTCCGCACGGGCCACATTGCCGCGGGCCGACTGTTTCCAGGCCACCGAGTAGCCCCCGCCGGCTTTAGCTTGCAGCGTCGAAACACGCACCAGGTGGATTTGGAACGCGCTATTGGCAATGGGCCGCGAGTCGCCGGCACTGGCGGCGCGCATGCGGTCGGAGCCGCCGGCTCCCAACACCTGTTCTTCCACCGCGATGGCCGGGCGTCGCGGTGGACGGTCGGCGCTGAAGCGGGCCGTCAAATCTCGCGTGGTGTTTTCTTTCCAGCCCTCGACCAGCGCCCCGGTGCGCAGCGAACCTTTGAGCGCGGTGGCCGGCAGGTAGGGACCCGAGGGTCCCGCGGCAAACGTCGGGATGAACAGCAGGTCGGCTGGCGCCTTTTCCCAAAACGCGGTCAGCGAGGGATCTTCGAAGGGCACGCGCCGCTCGGCATAGTTCTGCGCGAAACCGCCCCACGAGGCGAAATCAAGCTTGGTGGCCTTCTTCAACTGCGACAAATAGCCTTCAAGCCGCGGCCCCTTACTGAGCAGGTGGAAGATACGCGTTTGATCCAGAACATTGACCGCGTCCTTCCACACCATGTAGTCGATGGGCGCGAGCTTACGTCCGTCGCCGACCAGCGTGGGCGTCAGGCAGGTGACTTTATACTTCATGGCTCGGGCGCCTCGGGAACCGGCGCTTCCGGAGAGGGCTCGGGCTCTGGTTCTGGCTCAGTGAAGGGCGGCTCTTCAGTTGGCGGTTCCTCGCGGGGCACTTCCGCCGGTTGAACCTCGGGCACATTGGGCGGGACTGCAGCGGTTTCCGGAGGTTCGATTTCCGGAGTTTCCGGGAATTCCGGTTCGGGCGATTCCTCGGCGGACACCGGCTCGGGCGCAGCGGCGCGCGGACGGGGCGGAGCGATGCGGATCGAGAGCGCGAAGCCGGCCTGAAACACCGGGTGCGGGTGACCCTCGGGCGCCACGTCGGACGCGCGGCCCACCGGCGCACTGGCACTAATCAGGACCGAGCCTTCCGAGACCATATCGATGCTCTTCTTGCGAGCGCCGGAGCCGGCGGGGCTTTCGACTCGGCCGGTGCGCGGCGTCACGTGGTAGCTGCCGCGCCCCCAATCGACGGGCTCTTCGGGGCGCGGCGAAAAGAGCGAGAGCAGCCAGAACTGGCTCGCGTCGCCATTCACAGGCGCGGGCGTCGAGAGCAACAGATTCGGCAGTGTGCCTTCGCGGAACTCGGGCGCTTCCGAGCGGCCCCAACCGCGCGAGCGCTCGCCTCCGAAGCCGCTATCGGCCAGCAGGCGGAAGGCCGCGCGAACGGGCTCGTTCCACTCGTCGCGGGCCGCCGGCGAGGCAAACGCGGCCGCGCACCACAGGCCGGAGCCGGGTGAGAATTCGAGACAGGCATGCTGATGTGGCAGCGCCGCCGCTTCTGTAACGCGATCTACGGCCGCGGCGGAACGCAGCGCGATACGGAACGGCGCGACGCGGCCACTGGCCACCAGGCACTCGCTCTCGCCATCCACGCTCCATCGATCTTCATTCAGCGCTTTGCCTTGCAGCATGGCTTCCACCACGCCCTGCGGCACGAAGCGCGCGCCTTTCCAGCGCACCTTCGCGGACGGAGGCGGTGGCCAGGCCGTGCGCGGCGGCACAAAGTAGCGCACATCGCCGGTAAAGGGAAACAGCGAACTGAACACAACGGCTGGAGTGGCCTCGCGCGCCGTCGCGTCGAGCCAGGCTTCCATGCGACCTAGCAACCGCATCGCGTGCGTCACGGCCGAGAACAGCGTATCGCTGTGCAGGATCAGATCCACCTGGTCACGCTGGCCAGACGCGGGTCCCATGCGCCAGGGAGTGCTGGGGCGAAGCTTAACGATGAGACCGGGGTTCATGCGCGCCGGATCAGGCCGTCAGGAACGACGAGCCCAACTCCCGGACCTGGGTCTGCAGCGCGCCCAGTTCCGGCGCGGTGGACAAGTCCTTTTCGGCGGCCCCGGAGGCATAGTAATCCTGGCCGCGCCAAGCCAGCTTTAAGTCGCTGAAACGCACGCGCCCGCTGCCACGCGAGCCGCCGCCGCCCAGGGCATCGTCTTCGAGCAACCGCAGGCCTTGCAAGAACAGCGGCACCAGCGCGGCGTCTTCCTGGCACAGAATATCGAGCACGAAGCGGGCGTGAAAGCGGGCACCGGCCGGCACGCGTTCGAGTGTGCGAGGGTTGGCCGTGGAGGTGATCCGGTCAATGGCGTTCTCGCTCTTGACCTCGGTCAATTCGTCGTCGAGATTCTCGCGCATCTGCGGCGTGATGCTGGCCAGGTCGAGCGGCGCATCGTAAACGGCCAGCCGCGCGGGAGTAGCCGCGCCACCTTCGATGGCTTCGCCGGAGACGCGATCCATGCGGCCCGGGCTGCGGCCGAA
>DOZZ01000252.1:39712-41318 GCA_003517725.1 Bryobacterales bacterium
GACTGCTCCAGCAGCGCACGCAAGCGCCCGCGCAACGAACTGCCCGGTACATAGGGCCGGCCGAACGCGTCTTTGACCACCGGATTATCGGAGCCACCGATCTCGAGCGAGCCCTTGCCGGCGCCGACATGCAGCCCGGTCTCGCAGTGCAGCACGGCGTCGAGCACCAGTTTGCCGATCAGCTTTAACTCTGTTTGCGCGGTATGAGCACTCATGCTTCCTCTTACTCGTTGTAAGCCACGATGGCTTCGAACAGGTCGCGAAACCGTTCGTAGCCGCGGGCGTCATTGCGGCGGGTCACCTGCAGCAGCAGCTTCTCGATCTGATCGAGGCTGCGCAGCGAATGCCGGGCGATGGTGTAGGCCAGGCGCGCGCGCAGCATCACGAACTGATGCTGGCGTTCGTTCTCCGGCGCCCGTACGGCGCGGCGCACCGCGTTATAGAGGCGCCGCAGCTGGGTCTTGGTGCCGGAGTCCATGTCCTTCATGCGGCTGACGACGCCGTGTGCCTGGTTGTCCAGGTAGAGGCTGTCGGCCACCAGCTTGTCGAGATCGATGTCGGGCGTTTCGAAGCGGCGATCGCCGCCGCGCGCATCGCCGCCGGGACGGTCGCCGCGATAACCGCCGCGGTCGCCACCACGATCCGGACCGCCACGATCGCCCCGTGGCGGACCGCCGCGACCCTCATTGGGACCACGGTTCTCGCGTGGTGGCCGGTTCTGCGGCCCTTTATTTTGCTGCTGCTCTTCGGCCATGTTTATTTAAACCTCTTGTCGCGCGCCCGCCGAGCCGGATGGCGCCAGCAGACGTGCCCATTCGAGGGCAACCACGCCGGCCGGCCGCAAACGGAACTGTTTGCCCGCCGCGGGCCGGACGTTTCGCCCCACAATCTCATTAATCAGGTGCGTGCGCAACTTTTGGAACTCGCGCTCGCGGCGCGATCCCGCCGCCCGGCTGTAGCGCCGCTGGAAGCGGTAAGCGCGTGCCAGCAGCCGCTCGTGGTCGGCCTGCGAGTCCGCCGCCGACGAAACTTTGCGATACAGTCGCGTTAGTTGCTCCAGAAACTGGCGCCCGGCTTTGAACTCTTCGCTCACGCGCGAAACGGCGTCCTTCAGGTCGGCCGCGTCGTCCAGCTGCTTCCATTCGAGGATGCGGTCGAGCAGGTAAATGCAGTCTTTGTCTTCGGCTTTGGCGGTGGCCAGGTTGCGGCCGGCCTGCTCGAACAGCGCGGCCAGCGGCTGGTTCGGATCGTCGGAGAGCGCAATGGCCATGGTGATGGTCTTGGCCTCGGCGCCCGGAAATTCGCGCAGGTTCTCTTCGGCAAAGCGCCGGAACGTCCCGTGCAGCTCGCGCGCCAGTTCGATCAGCGCGTCCCAACTGCCGTAGACCGCGAAATCGTTGCCGCCCGAATAGAGAATGGAATACTTTTGGCGAAACTCATCGGGCCGATGCGGGACATTCAACTCGCCCGCAAAAAACTGTTTGTAGAGCACCGAGATTTCGACGTGCTCCTCGATGCTGCTAAGGCGCCGCAGGCGGATCGCGAAATTGTCGACATCGCCGCGCAGCACGCCCCACAGCGGGCGGCCCGGAGCGCGCTTCAGAAA
>DOZZ01000252.1:41479-42062 GCA_003517725.1 Bryobacterales bacterium
CGGAGCGGCCGGCGCGTAGGGCTCGAAGTTGTAGGTTTTCGACGCCGGGGCGTTCTCGTGCGCTGTCAGCTCGTCGGTCAGGCGTTTGCGGACCACGGTCCAATCGCCCAGATTTTCGGTGCTGGCCCAGATCATGCGGACCGTACGCTGGGTCAGTTCTTCGAGTTGCCGTGCGGCGGTGCCGAAGAACTGGTTAGCGGCATCGCGGGCGGTGTCGGGCAGCACCAGCATGAACTGTTCCCCGCCGCTCGAGCCCAGCAGGACCCGCGCCAGATCGAGCTCGGCCAGCAGCGCGCGAGGCAGTACTTCACAGACCAGCGAGATCCAGAGCGAACGCGCCGCCACCGTTTCCGGCTCTCTCGCGTCGTATTCCGCGTCCCGCTGCGCGGCGAGAAATTCATCAATTCCCAGCAGTTTCCCCTGCAGGAGAATTTGTTCCGGCATGCGTTCCAGTTAAGGCTAGCACGGGGGTACCGGCGGACGGGATGCCGGCGTATGCTGTACTGGGATGCGATGTGTTGGTATGTCCGCGGTGCTGCTGTGGGTGTCGCTACTATCCGCGCAGGAACGCGTGGCGCACCTC
>DOZZ01000252.1:42163-45121 GCA_003517725.1 Bryobacterales bacterium
ACATTGAAGGCAAGAACTACGGCAAGATCGATTGGCTGAAGTTCAGGCTCGACGTGCAGTTCCCAACGCAGTGAATTGTGTTTGGCCTCACCACGCAGGCCACGAACCCCGATGACCTGCGCCACACGGAGCTGACCGGCCTGTGGCGCAGGTCATCAGTTTTTCAGTGGCCTGCGTGGCGAGGCCAACCGAGCTACCCCTACAGCATGTACTGAAGATCCGACCCGTGCGTGGGATACGCGAAAATCATTTCCTTCAAGTCGGCGGCCTTCAAACCGCAGCGTATTGCGACCGCGAAAACGTTGATCAGTTCCTCCGCTTGCGGGCCTAGTAGGTGCGCGCCGAGAATCAGATCGGTGGCTTCATCGATCAGCACCTTCGAGCCCGAGCAGTCCTCACCCACGCGGCGTGACGAATACCACCCGGAGGTGTCCCGCAATACGCACCGCGCCGCTTTAGCCTGTGCTTCACTGATTCCCACCGAAGCCAGCGGCGGGATTGTGAAGACGACGCTCGGAATCGGCTGTTTCTCAAGCTTCCGGCCGTTAGGCCGCAACAGATTGGCCGCCACAATGCGTCCCTCGTAACCCGCGACCGGCGTCAACGCCGGATTGCCGCTATCGGCGGCGTCGCCGGCCGCATACACCGCCGGGTTCGAGACGCTTTGCAGATATTCGTTAACGCGCACGCCCTTGGGTCCGAACTCCACGCCGGCGGCCCGCAAATCGAGGTCGTCAAGATCGGGAACCCGCCCGGCTGCGTGCACCACCAGGTCGGCATCGAAAGCTTTCGCGCCGGCGCGAACCGTGAACGCCGCGCCATGCCGTTCGACGGCCGTAACGGCCGTTTCCAATTGCACATCGATGCCGAGTGCGCGCGATTTATCCACCAGGCGCCGCACTAAATCCGAATCGAACCCCTCGAGCGCGCGCTTGCCGCGGTGCAGCACCGTCACCTGCGCTCCGGCGCGCGCGGCGACGTGCGCGAACTCGAACGCGATGTAGCCGCCGCCGATGAACACCACGCGATCCGGCAGATATTCGAGTTCCAGAAACTGATCGCTCTTGATCACCAGGTCCTCACCCGGAATTTTGAGCGAAGCGGGTCGCGCGCCCGTGGCGATGGCGAAGTGACGGGCTTCGATCGATGCGCCGTCGACGGTAATGGCGGCGGCGCCGGAGAAGCGCGCGCGGCCATGCAACGAGGTAATGCCGGCGTGTTCGAAACTTTGCTCCTTCTGGTGCGGTACGGGGCCCGTGAAGCTGCGCTTGAAGTGCATCAGTGCGGGCCAATCAATGCGGACGCCGGGAGAGTCGATTCCGCGTTCCTGCATGGCGCGGACCCAGTTGACCGCGTCGGCCGCGCCGACCAGCACCTTTTTGGGATCGCAGCCACGCAACGCGCAGGTTCCGCCAAAGGGCAGGGAGTCGACTACAGCGACGCTCCAGCCGGCGCCGCGGCACTGCCCCGCGATGGTGCTGGCGGCCGTGCCGGTTCCGATAACGACCAGGTCAAAAGATGGCATGCCCTATCCGCGGCGCCGGTGTCGGTGGCGGCGCGCGGGAATAAACTCGCGAGCAACGTTAGCCGCGGCCTCGCCGCCCAGCAGAATGCCGCCCGTCGCTACGCCGCTCGAGACGGTGTGCATGGCCGCCGGTTGCCAGGTGCGCGAGATGAGACCAGCGCCCATGGAGCCGGAGATCTTGCCGGCGGCGGCGGTGCGCTTACCCGTGGTGGTTTTGTGCGTGACCACGGTGCTGACCAGCGCATGGCGCAGGCGGCGCGAGAAGCGCCGGTCGGTGGACTTCTGGTAGTGCAGGTCCTCATGCCGTATGCCGGCCACGCCGTATTCAATCGTGTTTTTTATGGCGTGCGTTCCGAAGGCGCTGGCCACGCGCTTGCCGAACCCGCCCGGACTGCGTCCCCATTGCTTCGGGCTGTTGCGCAGATGGTTGAATGCGCCCGTTCCGGTGGCGGCCAGGGCCGCGCCTTTGCCGTACGTTTTGTGAACGTATTCTCGCCGCGTTGGGTGACCGGTGCTGTGGCCACGCGTGCTGCGACGGCGCGTGCTAGCGGCGGCGTTTATGGCGCTGATCGAAACCAGCAACAGAATTGCCAGGCTGTTTCGCATGTTGCCCTCCGCCCATGCAGGTGCACCTCGGCTGCCATTTTATGCGTTTGTAGTGCGGCTGTGAGCGGCGATGGTGGATAACGGGATGTTTTGGAAGTCGCCGATGTGATCGATCGTAAGGTCTGCTGGCGGATATTGGGCGATCGCCGGATCTTTGGCGTAGTGGCCCTGTCGCACGAAAACGGTGGTGAGACGTTCGCCCCACACGGCTTTCATTGCCGTCAGGATGCGCAATTTGTCGTCGAGCATAACGTAGTGCTCGGAGGGATAGCGCGCCTCGACACTGGCCAGTTCCTGTTCCTTGTGGATGTAGATCAGGACGTTGCCCTGGAACACTTCAAAGAGCCCCGAGCGGAATATTTTCTGAGGCTGGAAGACGACGTCGCCATCGGACAGGATGACGGTGGGTCCGGTTTGACGCGCGTGTGCCACGGCATCGAGCGACGCGGGGAACAGGCGATTCGCGAACGGATAGTTCAGAAGGTACTGCGAAATGGCCAGCAGATCGGGCTCGTCGAGGAAACGCGTGCGGAAGGCCTGCAGTGCACCCAGATAGTCGGCATAGCCCAGTTCGTTGCGCAGCTTTTCAAAGAGCTCCCAATAGATTTTGGCGCGGTCGGGCCCGATGGATTGATCCAGGTTGCGGCGCAAATCGGCGGTGACGCGGTCGTGATCGAGCAGCGTATTGTCGACGTCAAAGAGGAAGGTGATGGCAGTCATGACCGGCCTTTCTGCTGGCACGAACTTAGCACAGCGGGAGCATGCTGCTTGACGCGGCGGAGCGCTACGGCGTAAGTTTTATGCCAACGGGGTTGCAAGGGAGTCCG
>DOZZ01000137.1:0-700 GCA_003517725.1 Bryobacterales bacterium
GGGCAAAACGTCTTCGATGTCTTCTCGAAGAGCTACAACAAGGCGTCCGACGGCACGCCCTACTCCGAATGGTGAACCTGGTGCGCTACCGACGCCGCGGCTTTTCTTTGATCGAGCTCATGATCGTGATGGCGATCATCGTCATCCTCATCGGCATGGCCGTGCCGTATTATCAAAAGTCGATTCTGCGTTCGCGCGAAACCGTGCTGCGCAGCAACCTGTTCTCGATGCGCTCCATGATCGATGAGTACAGCTTCGATAAGCAGAAGGCGCCGCAGACGCTGGACGACCTGGTGCACGAAGGCTACCTGCGCGAAATGCCCAAAGACCCGATCACCAACTCCAACGACACCTGGCGCCTGGTGATGGAAGACGCCGGCCAGAGCGTCAACCAGACCGAGCCGGGTATCTTCGACGTCCACAGCGGATCGGATAAAACCGGTCTGGACGGTACTCCGTATGCCGACTGGTGAGCCCTGCATTACAATAGGACCAGGAGATTTTTTTCGATCATGGAATGGACTGCCCCGCAATTCGAAGAAGTGTGCCTCAGCTGTGAAATCGGACGCTACGCTAACGCCGAGATCTAAATCGGCCCGATGAGGGTCAAAGTACTGGGAAGTGCCGCCGGCGGCGGATTTCCGCAATGGAATTGCGGATGTTCGAATTGCCGGCGGTTCCGTTTAGGCGCCCTGCGCGC
>DOZZ01000137.1:889-1377 GCA_003517725.1 Bryobacterales bacterium
ACCGCGACCGTTCGACGTGTGCTTCTCGAAACCAACACCGTGTTCCGTCTGCTGGAACGCATGCCGGGGCAGATCGGCTGGACTGACATGACTCCTGGCCACTCGTTTAGCTTGACGACTCCCGAAGGCGTAAACTCCGGTATCGCCGCGCGCCTGTTGGCACTCCCCGGCAGCCTTCCGGCCTACGCCCCCACCGGCAACGGTCTTGCCGCCGACGGAGCCGTGACGGCGCTCATTTTGCAGTCGCCATCGGGCAAAAGACTGGCCTACGTTCCTGGCTTGCCCGGCGTCAGCGAGACGCTATTGGCTGAGCTGAGCGAATGTGACACGATCCTGGTAGACGGGACATTCTGGACCGACGACGAGCTCGTCCGCGTCGAGGGTTTTGGCAAGCTCGCCCGGGACATCGGGCACCTCCCGGTCTCGGGCGCCGAGGGCAGCCTGGCCAAGTTCTCCGGCGTGCCAACGACACGCAAAATTTATATTCA
>DOZZ01000137.1:1542-2638 GCA_003517725.1 Bryobacterales bacterium
GGAGCGCTACCACCACCGGCACCCTTTTCATATCCGCATGCATGAAGGCCTTCTCACGCGGGGTCAACTGCAGGCTTGGGCCTTGAATCGTTATTATTACCAGAGCCGCATTCCGATCAAAGACGCGCTCATTCTGGCGCGCACCGAGGACGCCGGTTTTCGCCGTGCGTGGCGCAAACGCATCGTCGATCATGACGGCTCCGAATCTCAGCGCGGCGGCATCGAAAAGTGGGTGCGCCTGGCCGTGGCCACCGGCCTCGCGCCCGAACGGGTCACCGCGGGGCGCGAAGTGCTGCCGGCCGTCCGTTACGCCGTCGATGCTTACCTGGAACTGGTATCTCGTAGAACTTTTCTCGAAGCTGTCGCGTCGTCGCTCACGGAGATGTTTTCGCGCGATCTGATCTCGCTGCGCATGGACAAGATGCGGCAACATTACCCATGGCTGGCGGAAGGCCTGGCATACTTCGAGGGCCGCCTCTCGCAAGCCCCGGAGGACGCGGATTTCGCGCTGGCCTGGGTCATCCGCAACGCGTCAACCAGAGCGGAACAGGAACTCGCCATCGGCGCGCTGCAAGCCAAATGCGACATCCTCTGGGCGCAGCTCGACGCGATCTACTTCGCCTACGTCGAACCTGGCTGGCCGGCGCCGGGCGCATTCCGACCCGCATGATTACGCCGCTCGATCCAGAAAGCCGGCCAAGGCTGCGCGCGGGCTGCCGCTTCAGCGAAGCGCCCGGTCAGGACAACGTGCTGCTAATTCCCGAAGGCCTCATCAAGCTGGCCGGGCCGGCACGCAAGATTTTGGAACTGTGCGATGGGCAGCGCACCTTCGCGCAGATCCTGAGTGAGCTGCAATGCGTCTATCCCGCCGCTCCTCGCGAGCAGATGGAGCGCGACACGGCCTCTTACCTGGAGCGGCTGCGCGAGCGCGGCGCCGTGGAGTACTGATGCAAGGCCCCTCCGCGCTGATTGCCGAGTTGACGCATCGCTGCCCGCTACATTGCGTCTACTGCTCGAATCCCGAAGCCATGCAGCCGCGCTCCGACGAGATGACCACCGACGAGTGGCGCCGTGTGTTTGGCGAGGCCGCCGCACT
>DOZZ01000137.1:2786-33476 GCA_003517725.1 Bryobacterales bacterium
TATCGCTCGTCGCCCATGCGCGTCAGTCAGGGCTCTACGTCAACCTGATCACGTCCGGCATCGGCCTGCATGCGCAGCGTCTGGAAGAATTGGTCCACGCCGGGCTCGACCATGTGCAGCTTAGTTTTCAGGACGTCGATGAGGCCGCGGCCAACCAGTGGGCCGGCACTCGCGCCCATGCGCACAAGCTCAATCTGGCGGCGCTGGTCCGCCGGCACCGCATCGGGTTCACCGTGAATGTGGTGGTGCATCGCAACAATCTCGATCGCCTCGAACGCATGATCGCGATGGCCGAAGAGCTGCGCGCCGACAAGCTCGAAATTGCCAATGTCCAGTATTACGGCTGGGCCCTCCGCAACCGGCGTACGCTGCTCCCAACACGTGAACAACTGCGCGCGTCACTCGCCACCATCGCCGCCGCCCAGGAACGCCTGCGCGGCAGCCTGCGTCTGGATTACGTCCTGCCCGATTATTACGCCAAGTATCCCAAGCCTTGCATGGGCGGCTGGGGCCGCAGCCTGATGCTGATGGATCCGGCCGGCTTTTGCATGCCCTGTCACGCGGCGGGCGCGATTGCCGGAATGCGCTTCGATAGCGCGCGGGACCGCTCGCTCGCATGGATCTGGCAGCAATCCGAAGCGTTCAATAAGTTTCGAGGTCAGGACTGGATGCAGGAGCCCTGCCGCAGCTGCGATCGGCGCGAACTGGATTTCGGCGGCTGCCGGTGCCAGGCCTTTCTGCTGACCGGCGACGCCAGCGCGACCGACCCAGTCTGTTCCTTGTCGCCGCGGCGCGGCATGGTCGATGCGATCCTGGCTGAAACTCAGACCATGCCGCACTCGCCGTTGATCGCAGCCGGCGATCTGGTGTACCGCCCTGATCCGAAGTAACGCACTCCACAACCGCGACTTTCGTCTCTACTGGCTTGCGCTGATTATTTCCGCGGTCGGCACCTGGATGCAGATCGTCGCCCAGAGTCTGCTGGTGCTGCGCTTATCGCATGGCAACGCCGCAGCCCTCGGAGTTGTGGCTCTCGCGCAAGCCTCGGCCTTCTTCCTTTTTGCGCTCTACGGCGGGAGTATCGCGGATCGCATCGACCGCCGCCGGCTGCTGCTCGTAACGCAATCGATTTTGATGTTGATCGCTTTCCTGATCGGATTGCTGGTCGTAAGGCGCATGATCCACGTGTGGATGGTGGTCGTGGCGGCGTTTATCTCTGGAGTGGTGCTCAGCTTTGACCAGCCGGCGCGTTCCGCTTTCCTGCCGTCCCTGGTGGCGGAGGTGGATCTGCCAAGCGCCATCTCCCTGCAATCCACCGTGTTCACGGGAGCCGCCGCTATCGCGCCCGTTCTGGCGGGACTCTGGATCGGGCACTTCGGCCTGGCGGGAAACTTCTTCTTCAACTCCGCCAGCTATCTGGCCGTGCTTCTTGCGCTGTTGTTCCTCCGGCATGAATCTGGCGTTGCGAAGTCACGGCCGCCCAGCCGCTTCTGGGATTCCATCCGGGAAGGCCTCGCTACAGTTCGGGGTGATCCGGTATTGACCTGGGCGGTTTCGGGCTATGCGCTGCTGCTGTTCGCGGCGCCCTCGATGCAGATATTATTGCCGGTGCTCGCGGACCGTGTTCTCCACGCCGGCGCGACCTCGCTCGGTCTGCTCTTCGCTGCCTTCGGAGCCGGCTCCATTGGCGGCGCGCTGCTCATCCCGTGGCTCGCCGGTCTTGGACCTGCTAACCGCATTTATTTAGGCGCCCTGGCCCTATGGGTCTGCGCCTTGTCAACCATCGCGTTAACGCACCAGGCGAGCGTGTATTTAATCGCGCTCCTGTTGTTAGGAGCGGCGCAGAGCGCCATCAGTACGCTCACCATTACTCTCCTGCAAAGCCGCGTGGTGAAACAGATGCGTGGCCGCATGATGAGCCTGCAGACGCTCTTGAACATGGGCCTGCGGCCGCTCGGGGATTTTCCTCTCAGCGTTTTGATGGCACAACTGGGCGCGCCCGCGGCGGCCGGAATCAGCGCGGCGATTATCGGCGGCTACACCGTTTTTCTGGCCCGGCAATCGAAAATGGCGGACCGGGTGACCTACCCGATCGTGTAGTGTAACGACACGATCCCCAGGTGGCCACGGTCTCCTCGGCCTTTTCCCCACGATGGTCACGTCGGGTGATAGCTTTGACACAGGGTTCGCGAGAACACGAATGTCTGCATGCCGGACATCGGCGCGCTGCCGCCACCCGTCATGCCTTCGAAGGTCCAGCGTCCCATCAGGACAGTGTCGAACTCGCGGAGGATGGCACCGAAATCGATCTCCGGATCCATGATGATCCAGTCCGCTTCGCCGTTCGGCCCGGCGATTCAACCCATCCAGGCTCATGCAGGACGTCACCTATATAAATGCAAAAATCGCCGGGTTTAATCCGGCCATTCTACGTCAAGATTGTTGAAAAGTACTACGCGGTCTTCCACCGCCGAACCACAAGCAACAGCCCGAGTAGCCCGAACCCGCTCAGCAGTACACTGGCAGGCTCCGGAACGCTGGAAGTTGGCGCCGTAGCTTCGCAGCCAACCTGATCGATCGCTATATGGTTGGTGTCCAGCGTGACCGCTCCATTTTGAGCCAGAGCCCGGCCGCAATTAATGGTCGCTCCGGTGTTCGCCGTGATGCTGGTCAAAGCCAAAATATTCCCGGCAAAAGCGCTGTTGGTTCCGAGCGTCGCGGAACTTCCCACCTGCCAGAAAACGCTGTCGCCGGTGCCGGGGTTCGTGATCACCACCGAGGAATTGCTGGCCGTCGTCAGCGAACTTCCAATCTGAAACAGAAATACCGCGTTCGGGTCGCCCAACGCGTTGAGCGTTAATGTTCCAGTCAATGCTGCCGTCGAGCCAAAACAATAAACACCGGGCGTCAACGTTAATCCGCCCAAATCACCCGATAAAGTGTTACTGCACGCCTCGCCCGCCGCGAAGTTATAGGCCAGGGTTAAGTCATGCTGCGCGTTCATCGCGGCAGTGTTGGCTGCATTAATCGTTCCGCCAGTAACAATGCCGGGCGGAAAGCCGGTAATAGAGCTACCTGACCACACGCCCAGATCTCCTGTAATAGTAGTGGACCCTGTATTGGTAACCGTCGTTCCCGCTAACACACTGTATGAATCCGCCGACCCTAAATTTACCGAGACAGCACCGGCAAATAAGCTGGAAGCCGAACATGCCAGCACGACTAAAGAAGCAAAACAAACCCTCATTTTTTCCTCTTCCTCGGAGACTCTGGCTACAATCTCAGTCGGGACACTTAGAGAATGGCACAAAATTGTACGGATAATCAGCAAACAAATCCATTACCAAGTGCGATAACACACGCTCGTTAGGAGGGAATATTTAACCGGAATACCTGATGCCTTATGCACTAATAAGCGATGTGCTCGGTCGGCATTAAACCTCTCAAAAATAAAGTGAGATTTAGCACAAAAACGTATACGTAAGATGCTTGACTTACAAGATGAGCAGTTGCAAGGGAAGCTGCTAAGGCTTCGATACGGCCGGCAGCGAGATTCCGGCCCCGTAGGGGGCTAGTCCCGGGATGCTGACCGGCAACTTACCGGAANNTAAGATGCTTGACTTACAAGATGAACAGTTGCAAGGGAAGGTGCTAAGGCTTCGATACGGCCGGCAGCGAGATTCCGGCCCCGTAGGGGGCTAGTCCCGGGATGCTGACCGGCAACTTACCGGAAATACTGGTTTCGCCGAGTAACGCGCGCACCAGCGCAATCTCCGAGGGTGGTACCGTGCTGTACGCCGTGAGGTAAGCCGCAACGTCCGGAAAGGCCCGCAGCAGATAAGGACTGCCCAGCGCCGCTAAAATAATCGGCTTGCCAATGCGCCGCAACAGTTCAGGATACGCGCCGCGCAGCGCGACGTTGCCGGCATAAGCCGCGACCGACACGAACGCCGCCGCCACCACGCTCTCGGCTGTTTGCGACTGCTGCACCAACGCATCCAGATCGGCCGGGCTCAGCGCGGGGTCGAGGATGCGCACGTTGGCATTCGGCACGCGTTTTTTGAGCTCCTGCGCGAACGCCTGCCCCTCGTCGCCTTTACTATTTTCCGTCAGCAGCAGGAACAGCGTCTTCGCCGGATCGCGCAGCGGCACCAGAGCCCCATCGTTGCGCACCAGCGTAATGGAACGGTCGGCGATGCCTTGGGCCACGGCGTTGGCCTCCGGCAAATTCACCAGCTTGGAAATGGACTTCTGGTTCACTAGCTTGCCGCGGTCCATTCCCACGCGAGCTTTGGCGAGCAGAATGCGGTGAACGCTCTCATTGATGCGTTGTCGCGTCAGCCGGCCCGATTTAACGGCCGTCATCACGGCATCGATTGCGGCCAGCGGATCCGAGGGCATCAGCAGCACATCGACGCCCGCCTCCAGCGCGCGAACCGCCGCGTCACCAACCGTGAAGCCCTTGGCGATGCCGCCCATCTCGAGCGCGTCGGTGACGATGATGCCGCGGAAGCCCAGGTCATGGCGCAGCAGGCCGGTGAGAATGGCGGGCGAGAGCGTGGCCGGTGTGGCGGCATCTTCGATGGCCGGCAGCGCCACGTGGGCCGACATCACCGCGTCGACCCCGGCTTGTATGGCGGCGCGAAACGGCGGCAGCTCCACTTCATCCAAATGCTGACGCGTGGCCGGGATAGTTACCAGGTTCACGTGCGTGTCGGTGGCGGCATCGCCGTGGCCGGGAAAATGTTTAGCCGTGGTCAACACGCGATAGCGCGGGTCGGAGTGCGCGCCCTCGATGAACGCCGCCACGTAGCGCGAAACGTCAGCCGCATTCTCGCCGAACGAGCGAATGTTGATGATAGGGTTGTCCGGGTTACTGTTGACGTCGGCCACCGGATAGAAGATCCACTGTATGCCGATGGCCCGTGCCTCGCGCGCCGTAATGACGCCTTCAGCGCGGGCGCTCCCGGCGTCTCCGCCGGCCGCGAAGGCCATGGCGTGCGGAAACACCGTGGTGTCGTTCAGGCGCATCGACGCGCCACGCTCCAAATCGGCCGAGAATAGCAGCGGAATGCGCGCCGCACCCTGCAGTTTGTTGATGAGCGCCGCGGCCTGCAGCGGATCGGCGTGCTGGATCAGGTGGCCTTCAAAAACGTTAACCAGAATCACGCCGCCGACGCGCGTGCGGCGCACCAGGTTGAACAGATCTTTGTACGCCTTCGAGCGCGGCGCCAGGGGCTGCCCGCTGAACGGCACCACCACCAATTGCGCCACGGCGTCGTGCAGCGAGAGCGAGCGGGCCCAGCGCGCCGCCGTCTTCTCTTCGCGCGCGGCGCTCGCCTCTACCCGCGCGGCCTTTTTGATTTTAGGTTTAGCGCGGCGGACGGGAGCTTTCGATACACGCCGGTGACGGACGGCCAGCGCCGGCCCGGGCAGCAGCACAAAACACAGAAGCAGGCGAGCGAAAGAAGCAGGCACTACACGCAAGCTTGTCACAAAACAGGAATGCCGCGGGCAGAGCGGCCGTGCGTTAAGCGCTGCGGCTGGCGTCAGTCCGGCGGCGTTGCGAACCGGCCGATTTGGCGCGCACCGGCGCCGCCGGGCGCAACAGGCGCTTGACGTTGTGGGTCAGGTTGGGCAACTCGGACACGTTTTTGGCAAGCACCGCGTCGGCGCCCGTGCTCTCGGTCGTCATGCCCAGAAAATCCGCGAAACCCGAGAGCAGAATCGTGGGCACGGTCGGCCGCACCGCCCGCAATGCCGCGATCAACTCGACGCCCGTCATCTTCAACATCTTGTAGTCCGTCACCACCAGGTCAAACGTTTCTTCACTAAACAGGCCGATGGCTTTCTCGGCGCTGGTGGTTGTCTTCACGCGGTAGCCCAAGCCTTCGAGCACGCGCCGCCGCGCCATATTACCGTGTTCATTGTCGTCCACCAGAAGAATTAGAGGGACAGGAATATCCGGTGAAGTCGCGGTTTGCATGAGGGTGACGGTGCGAGAGTAACAAGGCGGCTACAGCTTGTCAATAATTCCTCCGCCGGTTGCAGTCGAATCAAAACACGGGAGATTTAGAGCTTGACTTTTGCCTGCCGTACGGTCCCTTAATCATCCTCTTTAAAGAAGCGGGTAGGCTGGTACTAGATGCCTCCTCGCGAACGCAAGATGGAGCTACCGCACTCCTGGATCGACCGCCTTCGGGCCTTGCATAACGTCACTCCGCTGATCCGGATGATCTGGGATACCAGCCCTGCTTTAACCGCGGCCACGCTTGCCATTCGCCTCGTTTCCGCTTTCATTCCGGTGGCCCAACTGTGGGTCGGCAAACTGATTATCGATAGCCTGGTGCGGGTGATGACCCATCGTGCGCCCAACTCGGGGCGGGTCTGGGTTTATCTTTCGTGGGAAATTGCGCTGGTCGTTGTGAGCGATTTGTTGGGACGGCTCGGCGCTTTCTGCGACAGCCTGCTGGGCGACAAGTTCACCAATTTTCTGAGCCTGCGGCTGATGGAGCACGCGGGTGCGCTCGATCTGGTCACTCTCGAAAATCCGGAGTTCCACGACAAACTGGAACGCGCGCGGCGTCAGACCACGGGCCGCCTGGGAATGCTGGCGACGGTAGCCGGAGTGGCCCAGCAGACCATTACGCTGTTGTCGCTCTCGGCCGCCGTGGTGGCTTTCTCGCCGTGGTTCCTGGTGCTGATGGTGGCGGCCGTGATTCCGTCTTTTCTCGGTGAGACCCACTTCGCCATGCTGGCCTATTCCATGCTTTTCCGATGGACGCCGGAACGCCGCGAACTGGACTATCTGCGCCTGCTGGGAGCCAGTCACCAGAGCGCCAAAGAAGTCAAAATCTTTGGGCTGGGGCCCTTTCTCACCGCCCGCGCGCGCCGCCTCTTTAATCAGTTCTACGACTCCAACAAGCGGCTCGCCATGCGCCGCGCGGCCACCGGCGCGCTTTTGAATCTGCTGCCGACCGCCGGCTACTACGGAGCTTACGTTTTGATTTTGCTCGGCACTCTGGCAGGCAGGCTAACGCTTGGTGACCTCACCTTCCTCTCCGGCGCCTTCGCGCGATCGCGCAGCATCATCGAAGGTTTGTTTTCGAGCTTCAACAACATCACCGAGCAGGCGTTCTATCTGAAAGATCTCTTCGACTTTTTCGAGACCAAGCCCACCATCGTCTCCAAGCCCGGCGCACTGCCGGCTCCTCGGCCGATCCAGTCGGGTTTCGAATTTCGACGCGTCTCGTTCGCCTACCCCGGATCGCGCCGCAACGTGCTCCACGGCGTCAGCTTCCGGCTGGACGCGCGCGAACGCATTGCACTGATCGGGGAAAACGGGGCCGGCAAAACCACCCTCGTGAAGCTGCTGGCGCGTTTGTATGACCCGACCGAGGGCAGCATCCTGCTGGACGGGGTCGATCTGCGCGATTACTCGGCCGAGGATCTGGCCCGGGAGATCGGCGTGATCTTCCAGGATTACATGCGGTACGACATGCTGGTCAAAGACAACATCGGCCTCGGACGCGTCGAAATGCTGGCGGATCAAAATCGCATCGAACAGGCCGCGCACAAAAGCCTGGCAGCCCCGCTGATTGCCAACCTGCCCGGCGGCTACCAGCAAATGCTGGGGCGCCGTTTTGATAACGGCATCGATCTTTCCGCCGGACAATGGCAGAAAATTGCGTTGGCCCGCGCCTACATGCGCGACGCGCAGGTCCTGATTTTAGATGAGCCCACCGCAAGCCTTGACGCGCGCGCCGAGTATGAAGTGTTCCTGCGCTTCACGGAACTCACGCGGGACCGCATGGCGATGCTGATTTCACATCGGTTTTCAACGGTGAGGATGGCGGACCGCATTCTGGTACTCGCGGATGGCGGCATCCAGGAGCAAGGCACCCATGAACAGTTGCTTGCGCTGCGGGGCCGTTACGCCGAACTGTTCGAATTACAGGCGGCCGGATATCGTTGAGACTTTGTGCACCGATATCCAGCCGAACTGTATTACGCGGCCCGGTCGGGAACGACTGCGGCCAGGCCGGCATTCACCAGCTCGGCTACAAACACCCGCAGCGTTGCCGGAGGGATGGTTTCGCCGCTGGTTTGCTGAAGCTGCGCCAGACTACACGTCTGGTGAGCCCGCAACGCTTCGAGCACCGGACCCGCGGCCGCCGCGAAAGTAGCCTCCTTGCCGTTACCGCGGACCACAATGGTGTCGTCTCCGTTGCGGTGCCACTCCACTGGGCGAGCCACCAGGTATTTCACGGCCCATCCTTCATCTTCCGGAGGCAGCACTGAGGGTTGAGCGGTCCACGGCAGTCCGAAATGGGGCCGCGAGCGAGCCTGCGCGTCGAGCATTGAAAAATATTCGTCCAGCAGTCCTGGCTGCCAGGCTTGTTCCCAGGCCTGGCGCAGACACTCGAGGTGAGCCTCTTTGGCGGCCGCCGTGGCCAGCCGCGGGAGGTCGTTGCGCACATCCGTGCTGGAACGCAGCCGATCCGCGAACCACGCCATGAAATCGAGGCCGCTCGCCCGGTGTATTCCCACCGTGAGATGCAGCGTCGGTTCGTCCAGCGGCACGGCCACATGCCACCAGCCTCGCGGAATATACAGCAGGTCGCCGTCTTCCAGCAAGCCTTCCCACACCGGCTTTTCCGGAGGAGCTTCCTTTTTGGGATCGCCCTCCACCGGATGTTCGCGGGTCATGGGATAGACCTTCCAGTGCTTGCGGCCGCTGATTTGAAGAATCAGCACGTCATGGCCGTCCCAGTGAAGGTCGAAGCCCGGCGACGTACGCCAACCCGCGTACAGGTTGACCTGAATGCGGGCGCGCAAGGCTTTTTCGATGTCCGCCGCGAGATCCCGGACGGGAGCATGGAGTTCATCCACGGCATCCAGGATCAGCGTCGCGCCTTGCTGCAAATGCTGGGTCAGTTCGGCGGAGCGGATGCGGGTCGTGGCAGGCGCATTCGGGCGCCGCGCCGGATGGTAGGAAAGAAATGAGTCGGCGGGAATGGGCTGACCGTCGCGTGCCAGCCGTAAGCGCGGGGTGTCCAGTTGGTGCAGAGCCAGGATCTCGTTCAGGTCGGGCCAGGTAAGCAGAGATGAGAACTTGCCGGGGTGACCTGGGAAATATTGAAAACTTCTTCCCAGGTCGTTTTGCACAAACTTATCGGTGCTGGCCGGCGCAAGAACGTCGGCCAGCGTTTTAGGAGTCTTTTCCATGAGGAATGCCGCTGTCGGATGGGTTTAGTAATCGCCGTCCCAGCCGTCCCAACCATCGCCATCCCAGCCATCCGCGTCGCCAAAGCCGTCCCAGCCGTCTCCGTCATCCCAGCCCCACCAGCCCCACCAGCCCCAGGATGTCGACTGCGCACCGAATTTGGTGGGCGGTCCCGCAACGGGCTTCACGCCGAGCAAAAGTCCCGATTTCGAGTTTAGTTGTGCCATGATCCACCTTCCGTATGAATTTGCCGCACGTCCCAACCATCAGCGCCCGGAACATGCACTTAGGTAGACGAGGCCTGACGCGCTAAGTTTCACACACATTTACAAATTTGGACTTGCTTTTCATTAAGGAACCGTCATCAATTTCACGGCTCCGCGGCCTTCTAGCTGCAACCACCTCTACAGGGGCAGCGTCACTCGGTCAGGTCGGCGAATGGTCGCGGGCCAATCCAACGCAGCCGCTTAGCCGTTTGCGTTTTGTTAACGGGGATAAAAAATATGTGGTCGACGAACCGAGCAGTTTACGCAGTCATATGTATCTCTCTCGGAGCGATTCCGCTGCTCGCGCAGCAGCCTTCGATTTCCGCGATCCAGAATAATTACAGTTATACGCTCCCTACTGTGCCGAACTACGGCATAGCGCCCGGATCTCTGTTCGTGATCTTCGGCTCGAATCTCTCCACGGTGACCACGCCGGTTTTGCAGTCCAGCGCCGCGCCGGGCGTGCCCCTCACGTTGAACGGCGTCACTGTCACGGCCAGCATCAACGGGACGGTGGCGAAGGTACCGCTTTACTACGTCTCGACAACGCAGATTGCCGGCATCTTAACGGCGAGCGTTCCGGCTGGGACAGGAACCATTACGGTTACGAACAACGGCCAAGCTAGCGCCCCGGCGCCGCTGCAGGTGGTTGCGAGCGATTTCGGGATTCTGACGACGAACAACGCCGGATCCGGATCGGCGGCCGCCTATGACGCGAATAATAAGCTGCTTACCGCCACCAATTCCGCGCGTCCCGGCCAGACGATCGTGCTCTGGGGTTCGGGGGTTGGCGCCGACCCGGGCAATGACGACAGAATCTTTCCCCAAAAGCAGAACAATCTCAGCAACATCCCCGTGCAGGTTTTCATGGGTGGCGCGTCCGCACCCGTCGTGTACCGGGGCAGATCTCAATTTCCGGGAGTAGACCAAATCGACGTAACTGTGCCGGCGGGCGTACCGACGGGCTGCTATGTCTCGCTGGTCGTCATGAGCGGAAACGTCGTTAGCAATTCCACCACCCTGCCGATCGCGCCGAATGGCGGAACGTGTTCGGACCCGAACACTGAGTTCACCGCTGCTCAATTGCAAGCGCTCAGTAATAAAAGCAGCGTGAACGTCGGCACCATGTTCATCAGCCAGGAGGCCAACGTGGCGAGGAACCTTTCTCGTAATGTGTTCCGGGGCAAATTCCTGAACTACGCGTCGGCGGATTTCAACGCGAGGACGCCATCACCCGGATTCCTCTCTTATGGCAGCTGCCAGATCCTTACGAAAGAGGCGCGTGCAACGCACCTGGACGTAGGCCCAACACTCACCGTCTTAGGGCCCGGTGGAGAACAGGGATCGGCTTCTCCCACCACACAGAAAGACGGCACGCCAGGAGACTACGTAGGCTCGCTACCGGACGGGTTCATTCCCAGCGGAGGCGGCTCCTTCACCTTCAGCAACGGCTCCGGATCGGCCGCCGTCGGGCCGTTCAACGCAGCGGCAGTCACCATGCCGCCGCCGCTGACGTGGACCAACATGGGCGGGATTTCAACCATTAATCGATCGCAAGGCGTCACCGTCACGTGGAGCGGCGGTTCTCCCGGGACTTTCGTGATGCTCTTGGGAGCCGCCAGGATCTCCTCCACCTCGAATGCCGCCGTGTCGTTCGCTTGTGCGGCGTCGCTGAACTCGGGACAGTTCACGATCCCGCCTTCCCTGTTGCTCGCCGTGCCCGCCGGGACTGGACAGCTAATCCTGTATAACGTCACGGCGCCGGCGCCGTTCTCCGCTCCGGGCCTGGACCTGGGCGCTGCCTTCGCCGAGGTGGGTTGGAATATCCCGGTGATGTATCAGTAGGGCAGCAGCCGCGGCTCTATAGCGGCAACATCGACAGCAGCGTAAGCGCCGCGATCAGGCCTGCAAACTGACCGCAGCCGTTCCAATCCGGCTCAGTGTCGTCGTGTTTGGAATAAGCGCGATACGCCAGCGCCAGCGCCAGGATGATGAGCATGCCCTCGCGCGAAACCAGCCACGCGAGGCCTGCCACCGCCGCCAGCAGCGCCGTCTGCGTGCGGTCGAGCGATCGCGTGCCGCGGCTGCCGTCCAGTTGCCACACCGGAATCAGATTAAACAGATTCAGCCAAGCCGTGGCATGCATCATCGCCACCCAGAAGGGCTGGCCGGTCACCACATACAGCCCAAACCACAGCAGCCCCGCGCCCAATCCCCAGATCGGCCCGGCCAGACCCACGCGCGCGTCTTCGATGGCCGACGCCGGGTGCTGTTTCAATCGGATCAGCGCGCCGAAGCCCGGAATGAAAGTAGGCGCCGTGGCCGGCACGCCATAACGGCTCAAAGCCGCCACATGGCCCATTTCGTGGATGTAAATTGAGAGCAGAAAACACAGCGCGAACTTCCAGCCCCACAGCGTCCAGTACACGCCGAAGGTGGCGAGGAACGAAAGCAATGTCCCGAGCTTTCCAAAACCCAGCAGCAGAAACTTGGCCTTGCCCAATCCCGCCGCGACCACGCCCAAGGGCCCCAGTGACGACACGCGCTTCCACCATGGCGGGCGGGCCTCGCCCGAATGCACGCGGCTGCTGAGCGCGGCGATTTTGCTCACGATGGTGTGATATTGCTGCGTCTCGGGCGGCAGCAGCGTCAGAGCTTCGCGCCACGCGCCAAGGGCTTTCGAAACATCGCCGGCACTCTCGGCCGAGGCGGCAGCCTGCGCCAGCTCCCGCAGGCGCGCCGTATGCACCAGCGCGCCGCACGAAAGACAAGTCAGAACTCCCGGCGCCAGCTCCGCGCCGCACCGGCCGCAGGTGGTCAATACTGGAGCCGTCATGCCGCGCTCACGCCGGCGTAGGGACCTGAAAATTCCACCTTCGCCGGTTGATTGAATTTCCAGGCCTGCCACAGGCCAATGCCCGTGATGACCAGGCTCAAGGGATGCCGCAGGCCTCCCGTTAACGGCTCGCCCAGGGCCAGACCCGCCAGCGTGAGGTCGCTCACCTGAGCCCCAGCTTGGGCGCGCGCGGCGTAAAGCCCCGGCAGGTATGAACTGGCGATCGCCACGTACGTGAGCGCCACGGCCAGCGCCTGATACTTGCGGCCGCCCGGCGCGCCCGAGCCTTGGCGCACGGCTCTGCCAACCAGGTAACCCACGGCCACCGCGATCAAACCAATTTGCAGATGCGTAATCGCCAGGACCGCATAATAAAGGACCGCTCCGGCCGCCGCCGCGCCCGCGCCATATAGCGCCGCGCGTCCCATCTGCCCCGGATTCCCCAGTTGCTGCTCGATAACCCCGCGGCACGCGCGGCAGAAGACACGGCCGTTGGCGCGATAGTAATCCGAAATAGCCGGCCGCTGGCAACCTGAACAGACTGGCCCGCTGCCGCCGGCGTATTCGGCGGTGTCGAACTGCAGCGGGGCATCCGGTGGTTCCATAGAACGGCCGCGATGGCTTTATTCCATTACGCCCGGCGGCGGCGCGGGTTTGCGAGTGCGCTTCACCGGGGCGCGTTTGGTGGGCCCGCCCGCCCGCTTGCGCTTAGTGACCATGTTGCCATTCACTTCGGAGCCCGACTTGCGCGGGCTGGACGAGCGCTTCACCGGTGTTGAACCCGCGGTCGGCTGCCCCGGCACTTCCGGCTGCGGCTCTTCCTCTTCGGGCAGCTCCTCGGCGATCGGGACCGGCTCCACCGCAGGCAGTGCCGGCGGATGGAATTCGGCGCCCAGGTACACCGTGAGCCCCTTCTCCTCGTCCGGCTGCATGCGCACCACGCCTTTGTCCTGCGCGTAGTTCAGAAAATCGTTGAACTCCTGGAAGCCGTAAACTTTCCAGTCGAAGGTCGGCTGCTCTTCGCGCACCCACTCGGCCAGGTCCGCCGCCAGTTGCCCTTCTTCCATCTCGATGCGATGGCTTTCGAGCACGTCGCGCAGCGCCGGCAGCGCCTCTTCCGGACGCGCCGTCTTCTCGCTCTGGCCCGGATGCTTGCGCTGGATCATGTAACGGCCTTCGCCGCCGGTCACCAGCACGTGGTCGGCTTTGCGCAGCTTTTCAATGAAGTCGGTGAACGAGTTGGCCCCGTACGCCTTCTCACTGAAGCTCGAATCCAGCTGCAGCATGGTGGATTTCAGCAGCCCCAGTTGCGGCCGCACCTCGCGCCGGTCCAGCACTTGCAGTGCGCGCTCCACCAGCGGCATGGCCTGCGCCAGTTCGAGAGCCGGACGCCTTTGATGCGACCCGCCGCCCCCACCGCCGCCGCCTCGCTGTTGATGCTGCCGATCCTGCCGCGCGTGTGGCGTGGGGCCCGAGGCCGTCTGCACCGATACCGGCGAAGCCTTGGGCACCGACTCGTCCACCATCGACTCGTAGCTGATGAACTCGTGGCAGTTCTTCTGCAGGATAGTGCTGGTAAAGGCCCGTCCGCCCACCACGAAGATGGTCTTGTCGTACTGCTTCAGCTTGTTCACCAGCGCGATGAAGTCGCTGTCGCCGCTAACAATGGCGAACGCATTGATGTGATCGTGGGTGAAGGCCATCTCGAGCGCATCGAGCGCCAGGTTGATGTCCGCGCCGTTCTTGTCGCCGCGCGGCGACGGGTCGCGCTGCACCATCTGCACCGCGTGCTCCGACAACGTGCGCGTGAAATTCTCCTGCCGGCCCCAATTGGCATAGGCGATCTTGGTGACGATTTCACCGCGCTCTTTCAGCGCTTCGAGCACCGCCGCGACGTCGAATTCGCGCTGCAGGGTCGACTTGACGCCGATCTCGATATTGTCGAAGTCGATAAATACTGCAATCTTCAGTTGCTTTTCCATTGAAGAACCTTCCATCTTGCCAGTCCTTTACGCGGGGTGCGCTGCCGTCCTGCCGGTGGCGTTGCGGATGAACTCGACTATCTCATCGAGCGACGACCCAGGTTGAAACACCGCGGCAACTCCCTGCTGTTTCAGAGTGATGACGTCCGCGTCGGGAATAATGCCCCCGACAATAACCCGCACATCCAACATCTCGTGTTCACGAAGCAATTGCATCAGGCGCGGCACAATGGCATTGTGCGCGCCGGAAAGGATCGAAAGCCCGATCACCTGCACGTCTTCCTGCAGGGCGGCATGCACGATCATCTCCGCGGACTGACGCAGACCAGTATAGATTACTTCCATACCGGCGTCGCGCAGCGCCCGGGCAATTACCTTGGCCCCGCGGTCGTGCCCATCCAGGCCGGGTTTGGCCACCAGGACTCGAATCGGCGGTTTCTGCATCGGGAATTAAAGGACGCTCGTCTCTTGGTGCGTGCCGAACACCGTCCGCAGTGTCTGGCAGATTTCCCCTAAAGTAGCGTAAGCACGGACTGCTTCTAGGATACATGGCATCATGTTCCCGTTGCCCGCCGCCGTCTTCCGCAGGGCCTCAAGCGCCGTGGTCACCCGCACAGTATCGCGCCGGGCCCGCAACTCGCTCAGCTTGCGGCATTGGTTCTCGGCGGCCGCCGCATCGATCTTCAGCAGCGGCACCGGGGCGTCCAGTTCGACCGTGTAGCGGTTCACGCCGACTATCACGCGCTCGCCCGCTTCCACTTCGCGCTGGTAGCGGTAGCTGGCGTCGGCAATCTCGCGCTGCGGGAAGCCGCTCTCGATGGCCGCCACCATGCCGCCCATCGCGTCAATGCGCCGTATATAGTCGAGCGCCCCTTCATATAAGCGCTGCGTCAGGCTCTCGACAAAGTAACTGCCGCCGAACGGGTCGGGCTCCCCGGTGATACCGGTCTCGTGCGCGATCACCTGTTGCGTACGCAGCGCGATCGTAACGGCATGCTCGGAGGGCAGCGCGAAAGCTTCGTCGAGCGAATTGGTGTGCAGCGACTGCGTGCCGCCCAGCACTCCGGCCAGCGCCTGCAGCGTGGTCCGCACGATGTTGTTGTAAGGTTGCTGCCAGGTCAGTGAACAACCGGCGGTCTGCGTGTGGAATCGCAGCTTCAGGCTGCGCGGGTCTTTGGCGCCATAGCGCTCCCGCAGCAGCGTGGCCCACAGCTTCCGCGCCGCCCGGTATTTCGCGATCTCCTCGAAAAAATCACTGTGCGCGTTGAAAAAGAAGCTCAGCCGCGGCGCAAACTCGTCGATCTTCAAACCGCGCGCGATGCCGTGGTCTACGTATTCCAGGCCATCGCGGATGGTGAACGCCAGCTCCTGCAGCGCCGTCGAGCCGGCCTCGCGGATGTGATACCCACTGATCGAAATGGGATTGAAGCGCGGCGTGTGGCGGGTCGCGTATTCGAGCGTGTCAGTCACCAGCCGCATGGAAGGCGCGGGCGGAAAAATGAACTCTTTCTGCGCGATGTACTCCTTCAGAATGTCGTTCTGCAGCGTGCCCGAGAGCCGCGTCCAGTCGACACCCTGCTCTTCCGCGACCACCAGGTACATGGCCCAGAGGATGGCGGCCGGCGAGTTGATGGTCATCGAAATGCTGATGTCGCCAAGCGGAATATCCCGCAGCAGCGCCTGCATGTCCTCGAGCGAGCAGATCGAAGCCCCGCAATGCCCCACCTCGCCCCGCGCCGCCGGATGGTCGGCATCGTAGCCCATCAGCGTCGGCAGATCGAACGCTACCGAAAGCCCGCTCTGGCCCTGCTCCAGCAGGTAGCGGTAGCGCAGGTTGGTCTCCTCGGGCGTGGCGAATCCCGAGAACTGGCGCACGGTCCACAGCCGGTCGCGGTACATGCTGGGGTGGATGCCGCGTGTATAGGGAAACTCGCCAGGCGCCGGCGGCAGCGCGCCGTCCTCATAGAGTGCCGCCACGGGCTCGCCGCTGATGGTGGTGAAGCGCTTCTCGGCGGCTGTGGGCCGGCTCACACTTGCCAGTTTAGCGCGCGCGCCGGCACGTTATACTTTCGCCAGATGCTGAAAACGACCATCTTCCGCGAGTACGATATTCGCGGCATCGCGGAAGAAGAACTGCTCGACGGCGGAATCGCGGACCTGGGCCGCGCCGTCGGCACCTACCTGTTGCGCCACAACGGTCCCAACGTCAACCTCGGCCGCGATTGCCGCCTCAGCTCCACGCGCCTGCGCAACGCTTTGATCCAAGGCTTGAAGTCCACCGGCTGCCACGTCACCGACATCGGCGTGGTCCCGACGCCGCTGCTGTACTACTCGACGGTGCACCTCAAAGCCGCCGGCGGGGTGATGATCACCGGCAGCCATAATCCGGCCGAGTACAACGGCTTCAAAGTAGTTTGCGGCGCCGGCACCATCCATGGCGACGAGATTCAGCAGCTCCGCCACATGATGGAGCTGCGCGACTTCATCGAGGGCCAGGGCTCCGAACGCGCCTTCGATATCGAAACTCCGTACGTCGACGAGGTCAGCGCCCAGTTCGACTTCAAGCGCCGCGTAAAAGTGGTATGCGACGCCGGCAACGGCACCGCCGGACCCGCCATGCACCGCATCCTCGCTCGGCTCAACGTCGACTACCGCGAAATGTTCTTCGAGATGGACGGAAACTTTCCCAACCACCATCCCGATCCCACGGTTCCGTCCAACCTGAAACAGCTGGTGGCCGCCGTCAAAAAAGAAAAGGCCGACCTGGGCATCGCCTTCGATGGCGATTCCGACCGCATCGGCGCCGTCGACGACAAAGGCAACGTCATCTACGGCGACCAGCTCATGATCATCTACGCGCGCGAGATTCTGTCGCGCAAGCCGGGCTCGACGGTGATTGGCGAAGTCAAGTGCTCGCAGTCGCTCTACGACGACATCCGCAAGCACGGCGGCCACGGCATCATGTGGAAGACCGGCCACTCGCTGATCAAGGCTAAGATGAAAGAGACGCACGCCGAACTAGCCGGCGAGATGAGCGGCCACATGTTCTTCGCCGACCGCTATTACGGCTTCGATGACGCGCTGTACGCCGCGTGCCGCCTGATGGAGATCGTGTCGAAGTCAGGCCAAAAACTTTCGGCGCAGCTGGCCGATCTGCCCAAAACAGTCACGACGCCCGAGATTCGCGTCGATTGCGAAGACGAGCAGAAATTCGACGTAGTGCGCCGCGTCACCGAACACTTCCAGAAACTCTACGAAGTAACGGCAGTGGACGGCGCGCGCATCAACTTCCCGGACGGCTGGGGCCTGGTGCGAGCCTCCAACACGCAGCCGGTGCTAGTGCTGCGCTTCGAAGCCGCCACGCCCGAGCTACTAAAAAAATATCGCGACGAAGTAGAAAAGGCAGTAGAAGGCGCCCGCGCCTAGTTACGCGGCCCGTAGTTCTCAGTGCGCCCAGCCAGCGGCTGCACCAATCCATTGCCGCAGACCGCCACGCCGGTGCGCGTCAGCGCATGCAGAAAATTTTGGAACAGAGCATAGAACACCTGCTCCGTAATGGGCTGCCGCCCCGGCAACCGAAACGTCGCGGGCAGCTCTTTGTTGATCTTCACCCGCACCGAATAAACCTGGCTGCGTCCCGAGCGGTCGCGCTTATTAGCCACCGAAATAGGCGTCTGCATCACGCCGCCGGTACGGCCATCGACATAGAACTGGCAGCGCGAAAACCAGCCCAGGTTGGCGGGATCGGCGGCATCGAACAGCAGCAACGGGTTCTGCCGGTCAAGCGCGGTCAGGTCCAGTTGTATGTTGCGATCATTCTCGCGCAGCTTGCTTTCAAAGCCGGCCTGCTTGGCCGCGGCCGACACTTCTTCGTTTTCAAGCTCCAGGAGGATGTACTTGTAATCCCCCGCCTGCAATACCTGCATGAACTCTCATTCTAACGTTTCCGTTACCGAACCCAAAAGTTATTTGGTCCGGAACGTCACGGCGGGAGCGTCTGCTAGCGCCTCACGCGCTCAACCGATACGTCCTGTGCCCGTTCTGCCAAGTCAGTTTCCGCAAAATTTGGGGGCTTGTGGAAGCTTTCAGCAGCGTCAAGGTCTCGCGCGCCACGCACTTGCCAGCCAACCGCGCGGCGGCGGGGTTACCGGGTTGGCCGGTGCCCGAGCCTTTGCCATCCTGGCAGCCGCAGTCGCTGCCGAAGATCAACTTGTCCTGGTGGCGCTTGAGAAACCCGGCGGTGAACTCGGCATCTCTCGACAGCGCATTGTTGCCGGAATTCGCCGATAGATCGCCAAACAGATTCGGATAATCGCCCAGCAGCTTGTCGGTCACGCCGCCCCGCTTAACCGGTCCCGTCGGATAAGCCGACTGGTTGGCGTAAGCCGCGTCGACATTGGCCCAGAACGCATCCGCGTGTCCCACGAAACGCGTCTTCGGGTAAGCCTTCAGCATGGTTTCAAAATTCTTGAAGCCCGTGCTGAACGTGCCTTCCCCATCGAAATGTGGTACCTCCTGAAAGTGCACCAGAATCGGCACATTCAGTTCCGCGGCCAGCGCGTACATGCGCCGCAGCTCCGGGCCGTCCGCCGCTACGTGCGACTTCAGTTCGCCCAAGCCAATCGCCCCCTGCTTCACGGCTTTTGTCAAAACTGCCGCGGCATCGGGCTTGGTGATGTCGGTCGATGCCGACCACACAAAGCGCCCCGGGTACTTGGCCTGCGCCGCCTTGACCCGATCGGCGTCCCTGGCATTTGCCAGCAGAATGGCCTTCTGTACGCCGCTGCCATCGATATGGGCGAAGTTGCCGTCGATGTTCTGCCGCAAATGCAGATGGATATCCATCACCGGCACGCCCCACAAAGCGGACGGCGCCGGTTCAGCCTTCAACAGCGAAACGGCGAGCGACGCAGCCGTGGCGTGGAGAAACTTTCTTCGATTCATAAGTTGGTCGTATTCTACGCCAGCTGCTTTTTCACCGGCAGCTCGCGAATGCGCTTTCCCGTGGCCGCGAAGATCGCGTTGCAATGAGCCGGCGCCATGGGCGGCACGCCAGGTTCGCCGACGCCCGCGGGCGCCGCATCGCTGTTCACCAGATGCACGTGCGTGACGGTCGGCGCCTGGTGCATGCGCGCTACCGGATAAGTATTGAAACTCGACTGCCGTATGCGCCCGTCGGCGGCCGTGATCTCGCCCATCATCGCGATGCTGGTGCCGAAAACAGCCGCGCTGCAGCGGATGATTCCCTTGCGCCGAAAGTCCCTCAATAGTGGTGATGCGCTTGCCGGCCGCTGCGCCCATCGGCGTCAGGCAACTCCGCGGCCCTACGGACCAAAAAATTTAAGTGTATACTGCTTGGTCCAGACGTCAGAAATGGACGTTCTGGATAGAAGCCAAATTCGTAAGGGGATGATCAGAATGAGACTAAGAATATTCTTGATGGCTGCGGCGCTGGTCGTCACGCTTGCTGGGTCGCAAGGTGTCGCCCAAAGCCCGACCAAGTGTTTGACGGCATGTCAACGGACGTACGAGCCTTTACTACGGGCCTGCGGAACTGACGCCACTTGCATAGCGACCGTCCTTGCGCAACTCGAGGATTGTGTTGAAGCGTGTCCTTTTTGATTAAGTGTCGTCTCGCCCGAACCGCGCGTTGACAGATGGGCCGCCCTGATCAAGACCAAAACGGTTTGTGAAGCGCGGCCTACCGACTTCCAAAGCCGCTTCGCCTTTACCGCCGACGCCGAAGCGACACGGCCGTACGTTATATCACTTGAAATTGTACGGCGATAGCCTCGGCCCTGTCACTATCTCTCTGGCCAGCAGCATAATTACACAAGCTGCTCGATTTCAGTCGTGAACTACAGGCTCCGGGAAACTCACCATACTCCTTGTGATACAGACATGGCAAGCAATCGCATTCCATCTCTCGATGGATTGAGGGCCGTGGCAATACTGATGGTTCTGGTGTCGCATCTGAGCGAAGCCCCGGCATTCATTACCCTTCCGTCCGAGGCGCCCAACCTATTGGGCGATACGGGCGTGCGTGTCTTCTTTGTCCTTTCGGGCTTCCTGATTACCACCCTGTTGATAACAGAGCACGCACGCACGGGACGCGTAGATATATTCCGATTCTATGTTCGCCGGTGTTTCCGTATTTTTCCCGCGTTCTACCTCTACTTGGGCGTATTGCTGGTTTTATCGGTTTCGGGCTGGATCACGTTGCGGTCAGGTGATCTGGCCAAGGCAGCTCTCTACGTGGTCGATTACTTCCCATGGAACTCTACCTCCAACTTTGTGAGGCATATCTGGTCGCTTTCGGTCGAGGAGCAATTCTACTTAATCTGGCCTGTTACGATTTGCGTGTTAGGCCTGCGCCGTGCTAAGCGGGTAGCGCTCGCTTCCATCGTCATCTCGCCGGTCTGGCGCATCGCAGTGCTGCACTGGTTTCCGGTGTTCAATCTTACCTTGCCCAGGCGTTTCGATTGTATTAGTGACGCCTTGGCTACCGGGTGCCTGTTGGCCTGCTTACATCCCTTTCTGGCTACCTTGGATCCTTACCGGAGGATGTTACAGTCGCGCTGGATGCATGTGCTGCCGATTGCGGTACTGCTGGCAGCGGCGGCCAGCTTTCATCCCCACATTTATTACGGTTTTTTGGAATCGGTAATGAACTTAGGAATCGCGCTATACATGCACTACTGCATCTTTCATCCGCCCAGGATCCTGAACATCGCGATGGTCAGGTGGCTCGGCCTCATGAGCTACTCAATTTACCTTTGGCAGCAGTTGTTCTGTGCCCCGAATGAAGGGTTAATCCGTTTGGCGTGGTACGCCGCGGTCCCGCTCACTCTGGGAGCTGCCTCTCTCTCCTACTACCTGGTAGAACATCCCATGCAGCGCCTTGGACACCGGCTGACAGCAAGAATACCGGCCAGGGAGACGCAAGTCGTTTTTCGGTAGCGATAGTCGACCATGAATTCGATGCTTAGTTTGTTTGGATCGCGACGGGCGTTCCTTTGCAACACTTTGCTCTCTCACGCTGCTCGACTAGCCGGCACCGGTCCTAATCGGCCGCCGGCCGGAAAATTGGCTTTTTTCGCCGCTTAGCATAAGGCCTTGTTTCAAAGTTCCGCCGGCGCGTCGCAAGCGAAATGGAATTGAGCAGGCGCTGTTCCGCTCTATTTCGCTGGCAATCCGAAGCTGTAGACCTGCGAGTCGTGGTCCACGGCGTACACGCGTCCATCCGAAATCGCCAGGCCGCTGAAGTGGACCCATCCGGTAATGGCGTTGCCGCTGTTGTACAGTTCCTTGCCGGTCCGCGCGTCGAGCGCGTGCAGGATCGCGGTGTGCGTATTCAGAAGCCGCTTGTCTTCGCCGCCGCCCTGTTTGGCGTTCTCGCCCGTGCCTAATACAAATACCACCCCATTGGCGATCACGGCCGGGTCGGGCAAGTCGATATCGCCCGAGACCCAGGCGGGTTCGAGCACCGGGTTCTGCGTCTTCGGATCGGCCGCGACTTTGAAGGCCATCAGGCTGCCGTGCGGCGCGGGACCATTCGTTACCGCGAAAGGGGGCGGCGTCGCGGAGGGCGGGCCGCCCATCGGCACATAGAGCCAGGTCTGGCCGTCCTCATCGCGCGCCGTCGAGAGGCCGCCCCAGATGCCCATGCCTTCGCAGCACACGCCGCGATCGTTGCCGAGCCGCGGGCTCGTGAATAACGTGGTCTGGTGATCGCCACCGCCGAGTGCGTCGGCATCCATCACGTACACCACGCCTTCTTTCGCGCCGCTGGCCAGCAGGTGCCGGTTGCGCCAGCCGAACCAGACCGGGCTCGACGCGCCGAGGTCCAAATCGCGCTTGTTGAGGTAGCGCCAGTTGGGCGGCGTAAAGTAGTCGACCAGGTCGAGCGTGTTGAGCGAGGCGGCCACCACGCTGTTTGAATAATCGCCTGCCTGCGTGTCGATGCGGCCGTCGGCGGTGGCGCCGTAGACGCGTCCGTTCTGGCCCACGATCGCGCCGCCGCGGCCCCAGATGCCGGCCGTGTTGGTGTTCGACAGCAGCATCTGGCGCACCACCGGATGATGCCGGTCGCGCACGTCGATCGAATAGAAGCCCGAGATACCACCGCCGCACCCTTGCGCCAGCACTGTGTAAAGGATGCCGTCCACCAGGTTCAGGCTCCAGTTCTTCGAGAACGGCGCCACGAACTGCACCGGGCCGTAGCGCACCTTGCCGCTGCCGAGATCGAGACCGAAGAGCGAACCGTCGGGCGCGATCACGTAGAGCAGGCTGGCATTGCGGTCGATCACCGGCGTGGCAGTGATGCCGTTAGGGCACAGGAAGGTTCCTTGATAGCCGCCTTTGCCCGGCAGGATCACGGACTTGAAGGTGTGACTCCAGAGCTCCTCGCCCGTTTGCGAATCGAGCGCGAAGACGTTCCCCGTGATGCCCGCGACGTAGACCACGTTGCGCGTGCCATGCACGGTGGCGATGTCGGAGGCGACTACCGGCGCGGTGAGCGCCGAAAGGCGATAGCTCTCGTTCTTGAGCTTCGCCTTCCACTTCAATTGCAGCGTGCCGACGTTGGCGGGGCTAATCAGGGTCTCTTCGGCGGCCCAGCCGGTGCGCTGCGGATCGTGCGCGAAGGTGGTCCAGTCGGCCGCGGACAAGGTGGGGAGGCACAAGCAAAAAATTAAAAGGATTCGCATCGTGGAAGATAGAGTATATCCGCCCCGCGTCCTTATAGAATGTTCACGGCGCGCGCGGCGAGCAGCGCGATGGTGGCCAGCGAAATCAAGGACTGGATCATCATCATGCTCTTGGCCCAGCGCGAGAGCACGGGCACGTCGGTCGGCGAAAACGCCGTGCTGGTATTGAAGGCCAGGAAAAGATAGTCGACAAATCCCGGCGACCAGTTCTGTTCGCCCGCAACCGCGCGGGCTTCGGGCGTCATGGTCATCTGCGGAAACAGGAAGGCGCCGTCCACGTGACCCGGCTGCAGATCGCGCGCGTAGGGACCGCCGCCGTCGAGCCGCCAGTACCATGACGCGAAGATCAGCATATTGCTGATCCACAGCGCGGCGGCTGAAATCAAAAGGCGGATGGGCGGTTCTTTATGCGCCGGCAACGCGGCCACCAACAGCCCCAGCGACCAGATGGTCGCGACAGTCAGCGTGCCGGTCAGGATGTAGCCCAGAATCTGATTCAGGCCGTGCCGCCCGCTGCGCCGCGCGACCACCGTGGCGGCCGCCAGGACCATAACCACGGACAGGACGATCCAGGAATTTACCGGGCGCAGCGACCGCGGCAGGGCAAAGTAAAGCCCCGCCACGGCCAACACTGCCACCAGGGCGGGCCAGCGGGGCTCCGGATCTCGGACGGCGCCGGGTGAAACACGCGGGCTCAGCATCTCTGCCATTGTGCACTGGCAGGATGAGTATTGCCGAATCCGCGCCTACACGCCCTCGGAGCCGTGCAGCTTAACCAGCTTGTCGTAAAGCCCGAGCAACAGGAAAGTGGGCGCCCAATGGCCTACGAAGTTGGCTTTGCGCTCATCGCCGCTGACTTGGAAAAAAAGAGAAATGCCGATAGAGCCGAGCGCGGCCCAAAGAAAAGTGTCGGACGGAAGTTTCGCGGTCTGCTGTTCAATGCTGCGGGCGACGGGCCCTTCGCGATGTTCCTCGCGCGGGCCGGGACGTGGATCGTTGATCAATTCTGGTTGGCTCAATGGAACTCCTTTTAATGCGCCGGAAGACGGCGGCTGTTGGATGGATGCACTGAGCACGCGAAAATAGCGGCGTTTCGCAAAAATTTTACAGTTAGGAAGTGCTGAATTGTACGGCCTGGCAAAAACTGGCGGCCACGGGCCAACCCTTCAACAGAATATACTTTAGAAAGAAATGCGATTCGCGGTCGACGCACACGCCATCGGAAGGCACCTCACCGGCAACGAAGTATACGTTCGAAGCCTGCTGTCCGCGTTTGCACGAGTGGACAAGAACTCGGCCTTCACCGCCTATCTTTCTTCGCGGGGGGCGGCCCAGGCGGTCCCGCGGCGCTTCGACGTGCGCTACGTTTCGGCTAATCCTTTCGTGCGCTTAGGAATAGAGTTGCCGCGAGCGATACAGCGCGATAAGCCGAACCTGCTGCACGTGCAATACACGGCGCCGTTGTGGTGTCCGGCGCCGGTCGTCGTGAGTGTGCATGACGTCAGTTTTCTCGAACATCCGGAGTACTTCACGCGCGGACGGCGGGCGCAGTTGCGATGGTCGGTGCGGCGCACGGTGCTGAATGCCGCGGCCATCATCACGGGCAGCAGTTTTTCGCGCGAACGAATTCTCGCCGCGTATCCCGTGGCGGAACAGAAAGTGCACGTGGTGCCCGATGCCGCCAGCACCACGTTCCGGCCGCTGAGCCGGGAACGCGCGGCGGCCGGCATGCGGGAGCGCTTCGGTTTCCAATTCCCCTTCGTTCTTTCGGTGGGCGACCTGCAGCCGCGCAAGAATCAGAATGGGTTGATCGCGGCTTTCGCGCAGTTGGTCAAGGCACAGCCGCAGTTGCCGCAGCATCTGGTGCTGGCGGGCAAGGACACGTGGTTCAGCGGGCGCGTGCGCGAGGCAGCACGCGAGTCGGGCGTGGGCGACCGCATCCACTTCACCGGGTTCGTGACGGACGACGATCTGCTGCAGCTTTATAACGCGTGCGACTGCTTCGTGTTTCCGTCTTACTACGAAGGCTTCGGCATCCCCATTCTGGAGGCCATGGCGTGTGGCCGCGCGGTGGCCTGCTCCAACACATCGTCCATGCCGGAGGTGGCCGACGGCGCGGGGCTGCTATTCGATCCGTATCGAACCGAGGAGATCGCGCGGGCCATGCGCGACATCCTGCTCGATGGCGAGCTGCGAGGCCGCATGGAGCGCCTGGGACAGCAACGCGCGGCGCATTTTAGCTGGCAGCGTACCGCCGAACTGACTCTAGACGTCTACCAGAGCGTGGCCACACCCGATCGAACCGCCGCCCCTTTGAAACGCCAGCCCGCGCTGCAGCCGCGATGAAGGCGCTGCTCTTGCTTCTAGTCGCCGGCGCTTCTGTGCAGGGCGCGGCGACCGGTGGCAGTTTTCCAACCGGGAGCGAAGTACTGGATTACTCCATCAACTGGCCCAGCGGGCTCAGTGTAGGCGAAGGCCATTTGAAGGCGACCTTGAACCAGACCGGCAGTTGGGATTTCGATTTCACGGCCGAAGCCGCGTTCCCCGGCTTCCCGTTGAAAGACGAGTACAAGGCATCGGCGAACTCCGAGCTCTGCTCGGCCAGCCTCAGCAAAGAGTTCCTGCACGGGAGCCGGCGCAATACCGAAACCACCACGTTCAGCGGGCGCACCGCGACGCGCGAAACCAAATCCGGCGGCAAAGCCGAACTGGCCGTCGCGGACTGCGCCAGAGACGGCCTCACCTTCGTCTACTTCGTGCGGCGCGAGTTGTCGCACGGTAAGGTGCCGGCGCCGCAGGAGGTTTTGTTCGGCGCCCGCTACAACATCCAGATGACGTACCAGGGCAGCGCCAATATTCCAGTGGCCGGAGCTTCGGTGGTGACGGACCGCATGCTGGTGAAGGGCCGCGGACCCGCGGCCAATTTTCAGGCCGAGATTTATTTTGCGCGAGATCCGGCGCGCACGCCGCTATTGGTGAAGGTGCCCACGGCGCTGGGGCCGTTCAGCATGGAGCTGATGCACTGAGAGACGTCCCACTGATTCGAATCGCATTCTTCTCGCCGCTGCCTCCCTCGCGCAGCGGCATCGCGGATTACTCGCAGGCGCTGCTGGCCGAAATGGCGCCATTGGCGGAGATCACCACCTTCTCTACCGCGGAGCAACACTTCGACCCGGCGGCATTCGACATCGCCATCTATCAGATCGGCAACAACGCGCACCACGATTTCGTGTACGAGACCGCGCTGCGGCACCCCGGCATCGTCGTCATGCACGAAGCCAACCTGCACCACTTGATCACCGCTCTGACCATCCGGCGCGCCGATTGGGATGCCTACGTGGAGGAGTGCGCCTATAACGGCGGCGAAACAGCGCGAGCCTATGCGCTGCGTGTGCGCGCGCTCGAAGTAGGTCCCGATTATGAGGGCCTGAACATGACCCGGCGGCTGCTGGAAACGGCGCGCGGCGTGGTAGTGCACAGCGAATTCATGGTGAGCCGCATGCGAGGCGCCGGATACACCGGACCGGTCGCGCGCATTCCGCACGGGGCATGGATCCGCGGCTGCGCGGCGCCCGCAGTGGGCCGCAATGGCATGCGCCAGCGGTTGGGGCTGGACGCGCGCACGCCGCTGATCGGAACCTTCGGTTTTCTGAAGCCGTACAAGCGGCTTCCGGAATCGCTGCGTGCGTTGCGACGGTTGATTCGCGTGGACCCGCGCGTCAAATTGATTCTGGGCGGCGAGCCGCACCCCGAACTGCCGCTGCGGCAGATGATTGAATCGCTCGGCCTGGAAGCCCACGTGCGCGTGCTGGGCTTCACGCCGCCCGAAGACTTTCCGGCGTACATCGAAGCCTGTGACGTGGTGCTCAACCTGCGCTATCCCACGGTCGGTGAAACTTCCGGCAGCCTGTTGCGCGCGCTGGGCGCGGGCAAAGCCGTGCTGGTGTCGAATTGCGGCGCCTTCGGCGAACTGCCGGACGACGTGTGCCTGAAAGTGCCGGTCGGCGCGGGCGAAGAAGACCTGATCTTCGAATACTTGAACGTGCTGATCTCGCGGCCGGATCTGGCCGAAGCCATGGGCGCGAGGGCGCGCTCCTGGGTCGAGCGCGAGTGCACCTGGAGCCAGGCGGCGCAACGTTACGTGGCGTTTGCCGAAAGCGTGCTGCGCGGGCCGGACGCTGAGGTGGAGCGCACGCCTGAAGTTGTAAAAGAGCCGGAAACAGCGGCGGATTATGTTCCGCCACCTCGCAATCCGGAGCTCGAAGCCTACATCGCGACGTGGGTCGTGAACGCAGGTTCGCGCTCCTATGTCGAGACGCACAAGACGCGTCTGGCGCGCACCCTCGAGATCACGCCGGCGGGCGGACCGCATCACGGCGTTCTCGAGATGGGCGCGTATATGCAGATCACGCCGGCTCTGAAAACGCGCCTGGGCTACGGCAGCGTGCGCGGCTGTTATTTCGGGCCGGCGGGTGAATCCCACGTTTCGTCGGCCGAGAGTACCGCGGGCGAAAAGTTCGAGTGCCGCATCGATCTATTCAATGCGGAGACGGACCGCTATCCGTACGACGACGAAACGTTCGACACAGTGCTGTGTTGTGAACTAATCGAGCATCTGTTCCAGGACCCCATGTTCCTGATGAGCGAGGTCAACCGCATTCTGAAGCACGGCGGACACATGGTGCTGACGACGCCGAACATCGCGTCCTTGCGAGGCGTGGAGGCCATTCTGCAGGGCTACCATCCGGGATTTTTCCATGCCTACATCAAGCCCTCCGAGTCAGGCGAAGTGGATGCGAGGCATAATCGGGAGTACACGCCGGAGGAAGTGCACCACCTGCTGACCAACTCGGGCTTTGAAGTCACGCTGCTCGAAACCGGCATGTTCCGCGAGGAGCCGCGGCCGGAGCAGGCGTGGGTCGCGCATCTGCTGGAACAATACCGGTTGCCCACCGCGATGCGCGGCGACGGCATCTACGTGGTGGGCCGCAAGACCGGTGCGGTGCGTGAGCGCTGGCCGGGCTGGCTGTACTCGTGAACCTTCCGGTCACTCTGGCGGTGGCCAACGACACGCGCGAAACCTGGCGCGCGGAGGACGGCTACTCGATCGGCTACCAACTGTTCGACCCCGCGACCGATGTGCTGATCGTCGAAGGCCACCGCACGCCGCTGCCCGCGCCGGTAGCTCCGGGTGAGACGCGCAGCTTCGAGATCGAGCTGAGCCTGCCGGTGGAAGCCGGCGTCTATCGTGCCTTTGTGAGCGTGCTGCATGAGCCGGCGGGCTGGCTTTATGAGCGCGGCAGACCCTTTCTGCGGCTGGAAATTGAGGTGACGGTGGAGGGCCGGCCTGGCGTAGTGCGCTCCGAGATCACCACGCTGCGGCGTTTAATCCAGCGCGCCAAGCTGCGGGCTGCCGCGCGCGCCCTGGTGCTGCCGTTTCAATCGGCATGGAAACACCGGTCACTGATCCGCACGCTGGTGCAGCGCGACATTCTGGGCCGCTATCGCGGTTCGTTCGGAGGCGTCTTCTGGACCCTGCTGAACCCGCTGCTGCTGATGCTGACCTACTTCTTCGTCTTCGGGGTGGTGTTGAAGGCGCGTTTCGCCAACGACAACAGCACGTCGGGCTTCGCGCTCTATTTTCTCGCCGGCATGCTGCCGTGGCTGGCGTTCAGCGAGGCCGCGGGGCGCGCGCCGGTGGTGCTGCACGAAAACAAAACGCTCATCAAGAAGGTGGTCTTCCCGCTGGATATTCTGCCGGTCAACACCGTGATCGCCGGGCTGGTGAGCGAGGCGTTTGGACTGGCGCTGTTTCTGATTGCCCTGCTGCTGATCCGCGGCACGGTGCCGCTAACTGCGTTGTGGCTGCCGGTTTTGATCGTGCCCCAGTTGCTGTTCAGCGTGGGCATCGCCTGGTTTCTGGCGGCGCTCGGAGCGTTTGTACGGGACCTTGCGCAGATCAATGGCTTTCTGCTGACGCTCTGGTTTTTTCTGACGCCGATCTGCTACCCGGAAACGCAGGTGCCGCCGGAAGCCGCTGGGCTGCTCTGGTTGAATCCCATTTATGAGCTGGTCCGCGGCTATCGCGCCGTGCTACTGGAACGTCACGCGCCGGACTGGCACATGACCGCGCAGCTATGGGCGGTGGGGCTGCTGGTGTGTCTGGCGGGACACGCCGGGTATTACAAACTGCGGTTCACGTTCGCGGACGTCATCTAAATTCTCATCTCATCGGGTTTATGGCGCTACGCTAGCATCAGACAAGCATGAGTTTCCTGGACAATCTTGAAAATACCCTCAAAAGTCTGGAGGGCATCGAGGAAAACAGCGCCGAAGATCGCCGCCGCCAGGATGCCGAGAGCGCGCGCGTCGCCGCCGTCGCGCCATGGGCCGGCCGATTGAAACAAAGCACGTACGTTCGCGATTTGATGTCGCTGGCCACGCGCGCCGGCTATCAACAGCGCGCCAAAGTGAATCTGACGTGGATCGGAACCACCCTGCGCCTGGAACTGCGGCGCGACCGCCTGGAGCTGCGGCCTCAATCCCACGGCGTGCTGGCCGTCTTCCTGCGTGACGGGCAGGAACTCGGCAGCCGCAGCCTCGATTTAAGCGAAGCCCCGCAAGAGCTTGTCACGGCCTGGCTGGCCGTTATGGAGCCAACAGGCTAAGCAGTTCAGCGTGTAAGCGCGCGGCCTCTGGCGAAGCTGCCAGCGCAAGCCTGTACTTCCCCTGAAAATCAGCTTCCCCGCCCGCTCCTTCGAGCAGAACGCGCGACTGTTGCAGCAGTCTCTGCAGCGTTTCAGGCGGAGCCGGCTTGCGAATCGATAGCGCTTCGTCCAGAGCCACGATCAGGCGCGACACCTGGCGCAGCCAGTCGAACTGCGGGTCGGCAATCAGCAGTTGCAGCAGCGTCGCGGGCGGCGTCGCGGCGCCCGCGACGCGCTCGTATTCCGCGCGTTCCGCATCCAGTAATAGCTTGTGCAGTTCGAGCAGGTGCTGGCGAATGGTTCGGGCCAGTTGGGTCGATTCAGCGGGCATCACCGGTTTTCATTGTAATCGGGACTTGGTGCGGTACACGCGCACGAACCGGTTACGCGAAGTGGACACCAGGTTCATTGTGGCGTTCAGTTCCGCTAGGAATTCCGCATAGTCAGTCCCGCGCGCCGCCTCGGGCGTGTCTTCGCCCACCACGATCACGTAGTCGATCGTGACCGGCAGTGTCTGGCGCAATTGCCGCAACGTCCCCGCCCCATCTGGAAACGGCGCTTCCAAACTCCACAGAGCCTTGCGCTGCGCGCTCGTGAAGGCGGGCCGCAAACTCACCGAGAACACCGGGTTGGCCGGCTGCCAGTCGGCCAGATCGATTCTCTGCCGCTCTGCCCCAACATACGCATCCAGATGCAGCAGCGGGTCGCTCCAATTGCCCGAGAAGCCATAGCGCCATGGAATCGACGGCGTGTGATAGCGCAGCCGCACAAAGCGGGCGTGGGGCGGAATCACGGACGCCGCAGCCAGATAATCCTCAGCGACCTTGCTCATGCCCTCGGCGGTCTGCCGCGTGGCGATCAGATTGGCCGCCATTGCCGCGGCAATGAAGACGCCTATCGGCATCTGGCACCGCCGCATGCGCCTGACTGAGCACAGCACCATGGCGCCGAACAGGAACATGGCC
>DOZZ01000137.1:33635-35418 GCA_003517725.1 Bryobacterales bacterium
CGCCCCACGCTCCGCCCGCGGTGGCGAACACCTGCATCGGAAATTCACGCCACGCCCGCTCCACGTCCGGAACATAGCGCCCCGGCGCCTGCGTGTTGCGCGCAAACACCAGCAGCATTGCCACAGCAGGGCTTAGCGCAAGTAAGAGCCACGCATCCGGCCGTTGCTTCCAAAACCAGGACCACAACGCAAGGGTCGCCAGCGCCATCACCATAAGCGCGGCCGGAATTGGATGCGTCAGGCCCAGGCACAAACCGCCGATGCCGATCGCCAACACCTTGGGCCAAGTCAGTGCCCGTGCATGGCGCAGGTAATAGCCAACCACGAACAGGCACAGCACCATGCCCAGGTAAAAGTTGTAATAGCCAATCCACAGGAACCAGGTCTGCACCAGAAAGTTCGCGATGGGGCTCCATGCCGCGCCGGGGTCGAGCGAGCGCACGGCATAACTAAACGCCAGAAAACCAGCCAGCAGGCACAGGCTCATCAGCAGTTTTTCCGCATGCTCGACGCCGGCCAGCGCCGACAAGCAGCCAAGCATCACGGTGGTGGCCCAGTTCGGATTCGTCAGCGGTTGCAATTGGTATATTGCGCTGTAAACCGAAGTGGGATGGAACACCAGGTTCCACGCCACCACCGCGGTGTAGAGATGCGACGGGCCATCCTGCGTGATCAGCCGCGGCACGCTCCACGGCAGCAACATCTGCGCCGCCAGCAGCGCGAACGCCAGCACCGCGCTCACGCGCGACGGCCGTGCTGGAACAGTAGGGTCGGCGGCGCGCTGCATTCAGTTCAGGATAAACAGATGCGCGCCGGGCGTGCGCTACATTGGCACCCTGCATCGTGCCAGCCTGCTGCTCTGCTTCGCGCTCGCCGCGACGGCCGACGGCCTGCCGCTTCCAGAAGGGTTTGCCTATAGTCTTTTCGACCCTGCGTTTCGCTGAGACGCTCACCGCGTCCACAACAATCGAAACTAAAGCACCGGCAGCAAACTCTGCTCCCTAACGCCGTGCGGCGTAATCGTCCCGACCCGCGCGTCCAGCATCCGGTTAGCCCCAGACCACTGATTCAGTTCCACGGTGAGATAGTTCTCAGACATTCCCAGCCCCGGCGTCTCCAGCGTCACGCATTTCACGGTCCTGCCCACTTGCGACAACCGAAACTCGCGATTCTTCCGCTCCGAAATTTCCCGCAGAATCTGATTCCGCGCGCGCCGCGTTTCCATCGGAACTGCGCCGGGCATCGCAGCAGCCGGCGTTCCAGGCCGCTCCGAATAAGTGAAGACGTGCAAATAGGTGAACGGTAGCGCTTCGATGAACGCCTTCGACTCTTCAAAATGCCGCTCAGTCTCGCCCGGAAAGCCCACCATCACATCAGCGCCAATCGCGGCCATAGGCATCAACCGGCGTGCTCTTAAAACACGATCCGCATAATGCTGCGGCCTGTACTTGCGGTGCATCCGGCGCAGGATGAAATCCGATCCCGACTGCAAAGGCGCATGCACGTGAGGCGCGATCCGCGGCGACTCGCTCATCAGTTGCAACAGCGCATCCGAAAAATCCATGGGCTCGACGGAACTCAGCCGCAGCCGCTCGATCGAAGTCTCGTCCAGCAAGCGCCGCAGCAGATCCACTAGGCGCATCTCACTAAACGCTTCCCTGCCCCACCGCCCCAAATTGATCCCGGTCAGCACCACCTCGCGATAAGTCCGCGCCAGTTGCGCCACCTGCTGCACCACCTGATCCGCCGGCGCAAAACGATTCGGCCCGCGCACCGACGGAAT
>DOZZ01000137.1:35561-37590 GCA_003517725.1 Bryobacterales bacterium
CTGGATTTATGGGAATTGCCCACTACCCACTCGACGCCGGGCAGCGCCGCTAATTCATGAGGCACGCGCTGGGCATAACAGCCCGTCACCAGCACACGAACGGCGGGGTTTTCGCGCCGCGCGCGCCGGATTGCCTGGCGCACATCGGCGTCCGCACCAGCCGTCACGGTGCAGGAATTCAGAACTACCAGTTCAGCTTGGGCCCGGTTTTCCGCCGGCTCAAGCCCTTGCCCTCGCAGCAGGACTTCGATCGCCGCGCCGTCGGCCTGCGACGCGCGGCACCCGAAGTTCTGCACGAAAAAAGTGGTCACGGATTGAGCGGTTCGAGCTCTCCGACGATGTCTTCCACCGTGGCGAAATCCGACTCTGGTTCGCCGTGCTCTTTCTGGACCTTCCGCTGCTGCATCTTTTCCGCTTTGGCGCGCTGTTTATCCTGGCGGGCCAATTCTTTTTGACGCTTCTGGAATGACGTGCTGGAACGAGCCATACAATTTCTCCCCTATCTGTTTGAAGCGATCCGGCCGCGCGCGGATTCAAAGACATCCATCAGCATGGCTTCCGTAAGCCGGCCCGTGGACGTATTCTGCTGACTCGGGTGGTAGGAACAAATCAACGCCGGGTTACGCGGCCCAAGGTCGTGGAGGAGATTGTGGCCGAATTCTATGCCCGCCCGGCGCTGAATGCGCCCAAGTTCAAGCAGCGCAGCCAGATAACCGTCAAATCCGATTCTACCAAGGGCGACCACCACCTGTAAATCGCCGAGCAGGGCGATTTCGTGCTTCAGCCAGTGCCGGCAATTCCGGATCTCCTCCGGCAGCGGCTTGTTATCCGGTGGCGCGCAGTGCGCCACGGCCGTAATGCGGGCGTCGATGAGCTGTAAACCGTCATTAGCGGACCGGCTCTCGGCCTGGGTAGCAAACCCGGTCCGATGCAGCACCCGGTACAACAAATCTCCCGAGCGATCCCCCGTGAACACGCGGCCGGTCCGGTTCGCCCCATGCGCCGCCGGAGCCAGCCCCACGATCAGCAGTTTGGCCCGATCCGAGCCGAACGACGGTACCGGCCGACCCCAGTACTCCCAGTCGCGATAGGCCCGGCGCTTCACCTGCGCCATGTGACTGCAGTGCGCGATCAGCCGCGGACATTGCCGGCACGCCACGATCCGCGCCTGCAGAACCTGGAGCGTGCCGGGGTTACAATTCTCGGAGTGCATACACCTTTTCGTCTGGACGGCAAGACCGCGCTGGTTACCGGGGGCGCCAGCGGCATCGGAGAAGCCACCTGCCGTGTTCTGACGGCCGCCGGAGCCTCTACGATTATCGTTGACGTGGACCGCGCCCGTGCCGAGAAATTAGCCGCCGAGCTGCCGGGCGCCTCCGCGCTCAGCTTCGATATCACGGACCAGGCCGCCGTCGAGCAAAATTTCGCGCGCCTCGAAAAGCTCGACATTCTGGTCAACAACGCCGGCATCGGCCTGGTCGGCGCGGTGGCGGAGACCGAGCTCGCGGACTTTCAGCGCATTTTCCGCGTCAACGTGGAAGGCCTTTTCCTGGTCACCAAATATGCCATGCCCTTGTTGTTGCAATCCTCCGGCGTGATGGTGAATCTCGGCTCGGTCGCGGGCCTGGTGGGTGTCAAGCGCCGTTTTGCGTACTGCGGTACCAAGGGCGCGGTGATCGCCATGACGCGCCAGATCGCAGTGGACTATCCCACCCAAATCCGCGCCAACTGCATCTGCCCCGGAACCGTCGAAACGCCCTTCGTGGAGGGCTACTTGCAGAAATATCATGCGCATGAGATCGACAAGATGCGCCAGGAGTTAAGTCAGCGCCAACCGGTAGGCCGCCTGGGGCAGCCCGACGAGATCGCGCATTTGGTACTTTTTTTATGCAGCAAGGAATCCCAATTCATCAACGGTGCGTCGATTCCTATAGACGGCGGCTGGACGGCAGCATAAGAAAGTTTCGAAATACCCCGTTAATTACGAAAGAACTATTGACGGCGCTCGGTCCATTCATGCACACTTTGA
>DOZZ01000239.1:0-676 GCA_003517725.1 Bryobacterales bacterium
GAAAAGAACTACGCGCGTATCCGCTTCCGTAGATTCGGCCGACGCCTCAGAAGCGGCAAGAATAACGGCGGCCTAGTCCGATTGATCTCGGCCTTCCGCTCCGGACCGAAGCTTAGGGCCTATTCCGTAAGATGACGTTCACTCACCGGCGCACGGACTCACCGGCTGGAACGGCCGCTTAATTAATTAAGCAGCGTATGCAAACTGCTGATTGTTGGCAGTTGTGTTTTTCCGATCGTTTTACGGGAGCTCGGAACCCGGCGCGCCTTCCCACTACGATTCAATCCCGTCGAAACCGGGGCGCCCCCTTCCTCGTTCATTGTAGCAGTGAAGTTGTTGATATAGTCGCTGTAGCCATGGCCCAAACACAACGCAGTCCCCAGGTCCACGACGTGGTCGTGATCGGTTCCGGGGCGGGCGGCGGCACCACCGTTAAAGTGCTGACCGACTTGGGCATCAACGTCACCCTTCTCGAAGCGGGACCCATGCTCAACCCCTACAAAGATTTTAAAGAGCACGTGACCCCCTATGAGGTCGACCACCGCGGCGCGGGCGACCACGCCGAGGAGTATTTCGGCAAACAGCAGTGGGGCTATTTCGCCGCCCCCAACGGCTACTGGGATGTGCCCGGCGAGCCCTACACGGTCGGCGCCGAATCGAAGTTCCAGTGGTTCCG
>DOZZ01000239.1:912-3571 GCA_003517725.1 Bryobacterales bacterium
CCGCGCGTGCACGAAGTGCTGGTGCAGAAGGCCGGCAAGAAGCTGGGCCTGCCGGTGATTCCCTCGCGCATGGCCATGCTGACCCGGCCCAACCACGGGCGCGCCGCGTGCCATTACTGCGGCCAGTGCGGCCGCGGCTGCAAGACCGCGTCGGCGTTCTCGTCAAGCCAGACCATGGTGCTGCCGGCCATGAAGACCGGCAAACTCAACGTGATCTGCAACGCCATGGCGCGCGAGCTGCTGACCGGGCCCGACGGCAAAGTCACGGGCGTTTCGTATGTCGACAAGCCCACGCGCACCGAGAAGCAGATTCGCTGCCGCGCGGTGGTGGTGGCCGCCAGCGCGTGCGAATCGGCGCGGCTGCTGCTGAATTCGAAGTCGACGCGCTTCCCCAACGGCATTGCCAATAGCTCCGGCATGCTGGGCCGCAACCTGACCGATACCGTGGGCTACGGCCTGGGCGGCCAGATTCCGGCGCTCGAGAACCTGCCGCGGCACAACTGCGACGGCATCGGCGGCATGCACGTGTATGTGCCGTGGTGGCTGCTCGACGACAAGAAGAAGAACTTCCCCCGCGGCTATCACATCGAAATCGGCGGCGGCTTCGGCATGCCGCAGATTGGCGGCTTCCGCGGCCACGAAGGCTACGGCGCCAAGTTGAAGGAAGAAGTCCGCCGCTACTACGGCAGCTACGTGGGCTTCGCCGGCCGCGGCGAGATGATCCCCAACGAGCATACCTACTGCGAGATCGATCCTGAAAAAGTGGACCAGTGGGGCATCCCGGTGCTGCGCTTCCATTTCCGCTGGAGCGAGCATGAGATCAACCAGGCCAAGCATATGCACGACACGTTTAATGACCTGATTGTGGCCATGGGCGGCAAGCCCCAGCCACGGGCATCGCGCCGGGAGGACGGCGGCATCTCGGTGGGCGGCAGCATCATCCACGAAGCCGGCACCGTGAGCATGGGCAACGACCCGGCCAAGAGCGTCTTGAACAAGTATTGCCAGGCGCACGAGGTGAAGAACCTGTTCGTGGCCGACGCGGCCCCGTTTATCAGCAACGCCGATAAGAACGTGACGCTGACGATTGTGGCCAACGCGTGGCGCACCGCCGAGTATCTGGCCGAGGAGATGAGGAAGGGCAATGTCTAACGCCGATAAAAATTCCGCGCTGGATGTTTCGCGGCGCGAGGTGTTTCAGATCCTGGGCGCGTCCATGGTGCTAACCGCGGGAGGCGCCGGGGTGGTGACGCCCGCGGCGGCGCAGCACGTGCATCAGGAAGTCACCGAGATCAAGTCGCTCGATACGCAGGGCAACTACACGCCCAAGGCTCTGACGGCGCATGAATACCAGACGCTGCGCAAGCTGGCGGACCTGATTATCCCGGCCGACGAGCATTCGAAGGGCGCCCTCGAGGGCGGCGCGCCGGAGTTCATCGATTTCCTGTGCAGCCGCAATGAGGACCTGTTGCAGATCTACACCGGCGGGTTGGCCTGGATGGACGAAACCATGGGGAAGCGCGCGGGCAAGACGTTTCTGGACGCTTCGGCGGAGCAGCAAACGGCCCTGCTCGATCAGATCGCCTACAAGAAGAACGCGTCGCCGGAGCTGAACCCCGGCATCTATTTCTTCACGTGGGCCAAGAACATGGTGATGGACGGCTTCTACACCAGCCCCGTGGGCTTCGCCGACATCGGTTTCATGGGCAACAAGGTGCTGAGCTCGTTCAGCGTGCCGCAGGAGGCCATCGACTACGCCATCCGGCGCAGCCCCTTCGCCAAGGAAGCGTAACTATTCTGCGTTTCCTTGCAACAACTTGCGCTCTAGGCCCCCCGGAACCGGTTTCCCAGCCGGTACCTTACGTCCAGGAGCCAATGATGCGTGCCTTATCCGTGCCCAACCATGCCAAGACCACTCGGGGACATAGCGGTTTTTTTTCGCGGCTTCGCCGTGAAAAAGGAGCTGTGTCCCCTCGGCACACCGCTGCTGGCCCGGTCGTCTTTGATTTTCTTATCTCCCTGAAGAACCCCATTGGCTTTGTTCGTCAAAATCACGTTGGCTTTCCGTGCCCTTCTCCGGCAACCGCTGAACAAAACAAAAGGGAAACCCGTGTTTCCTCGCTCCAAAAATTGGCTTCGTCCGTCAACAAGCCACTTCTCTGCGGTGTATACCCCCGCCTCATAAAACCGCCGGCCGCGCGCTCGCTAAACTACCAAGCGTGTGAAGCACTCTACTGACATGCCGACGCAAGTACGCCGCTCTGTGTGCGCGCTCGATTGCCCCGACGCCTGCGGGCTGCTGATCAACGTCGAAGCCGGGCATGGCTCGCGACTGCGCGGCGACCCCGCGCATCCCGTAACGCGCGGTTTTCTATGCGGCAAAGTCGCGCGCTATCTGGAGCGCGAGTATGCGCCGGATCGTCTGCTCTATCCGCAGCGGCGCGTAGGCGCCAAGGGCGCTGGCCGCTTCGAGCGCGTGTCCTGGGACGAGGCTCTGGCCGAAGTGGCCGAGCGCTTAACCGCGATCGCGGCGGAGTTTGGCCCGGAATCGATTCTGCCCTACAGTTATGCCGGTACCATGGGCCTGCTGCAGGGCAGCGGCATGGACCGCCGCTTCTTCCATCGCATGGGAGCGTCGCGTCTCGACCGGACCATCTGT
>DOZZ01000239.1:3726-4245 GCA_003517725.1 Bryobacterales bacterium
CATCGCCTGGGGCGCCAATGTGCTCGCCACCAACGTGCACCTGTGGCCGTTCATCGTGGAAGCGCGCCGCAAGGGCGCCAAGTTCTACGTGATCGATCCGCACCGCAATAAAACGGCGAGCCTGGCGGACCGGCACTTCGCCATTCATCCCGGCGCCGACACGGCGCTGGCGCTGGGCATGATGCACGTGATTATCCGCGAACAGTTGCACGACACGGATTACATCGCGCGCTACACCGAAGGCTTCGACGAACTGGCGCGGCGCGCGGCGGAATATCCGCCGCAGCGCGTGGCATCGCTAACAGGGCTGAGCATTGAAGATATCGAACTACTGGCCCGCGAGTATGCCACGACGCGGCCTGCGGCGATCCGTTTGAACTACGGCGTGCAGCGCAGCGAGCGCGGCGGCATGGCGGTGCGGGTGATCGCGCTGCTGCCGGCGCTGACTGGATCGTGGCGCGAAGTCGGCGGCGGCCTGCAGCTTTCCACCTCGGGCGCGTTCGAGTTCGACCGCGCGGC
>DOZZ01000239.1:4332-7641 GCA_003517725.1 Bryobacterales bacterium
GCCGCGCGGCGCGCATGGTCAATATGTCGCAGCTCGGCGCGGCGCTGAACGATCTGGCCGAGCCCCCGGTGAAGGCGCTATTCAACTACAACTCGAATCCCGCGGCGATCGCGCCCAACCATAACGCGGTGCGGCGCGGGCTGCGGCGCGAAGACCTGTTCACCGTGGTGCTGGAGCAGATGCAGACCGATACCGCCGACTACGCCGATATCCTGCTGCCCGTGACCACCTTCCTCGAACACACGGATCTGTATCTGGCGTACGGCCACTATTTTCTGCAGATGGCGCGGCCCGTGCTGCCGGCGCCCGGCGAAACGCGCTCGAACGTCGAGATCTTCCGCGAACTCGCCAGGCGCATGGGCTTCGAGGACGACTGCTTCGACGAATCGGAAGACGACATGATGCGCGGGCTGCTGCGCTCGGGCCACAAGTTTCTCGAAGGCATCACGCTCGAGCGCCTGGAACGCGAAGGCTTCATCCGGCTGAACGTCAGCGCGCCGGGCGAGCCGTTCCTGCCGTTCGCCGAAGGCGGCTTCGGCACCGCCTCGGGCAAGTGCGAATTTCGCGCCGAGACCATCGGCTATGAGCCGCCGGTGGAATCGCGCCGGGGCGATCGGGCACTCCTCAACAAATTTCCGCTGGAGCTGATCTCGCCCAAGCATCACGACAGCATGAACTCGACCTTCGGCAACCAGCCGCGCCTGGACCGCGAAACGTCGGAGCTGACCGTACATCCTGACGATGCCGCGCCGCGTGGTTTGCAGTCGGGCGATTCGGTGCGCGTCTTCAACCACCGCGGCGCGTGCGTGCTGCGCGCCAGGGTGGCGGCCGAAGTGCCTGCGGGCGTAGTCTCGTCGCCCTCGACGCGCTGGGCCAAGGGCGCGCCCGACGGCGTGAACATCAACGCGCTGACCAGCGAGCGGCTCACCGATATCGGCGGCGGCCCGACGTTCTATAGTTGTCTAGTGCAGGTGGAGAAGAATGGCGATTAGTGGATGGCGCGGCGCGTTGGCCGCCAGCCTGATGTTGGCGGGCCTCACCGCGTGCGGCGGCAACAAGGGCGTCAAGACCGATGAGGAAGCGCCGCGCATGGCGACCGTGCTGGTGATGTCGGACCCGCGCGCCGCGCAGCAATTGCTGAACGGCTTCTACGCGCTCGAACAGAACCAGTGGCGCTGGACGGCGGCCAAATTCTCGGTGGCCCTGCGGCCCCCCGCCGGAGTGGACAAGGGCGCGACGCTGCGCGTCAAGCTGACCGTGCCGGCCATAATCATCGAGAAGCTGAAATCGACCACGCTGACGGCGCGCATCGGCGCCACGGCCCTGGCGCCCGCCACCTACAGCCAGCCGGGCGAATACGTCTACGCGCGCGAAGTTCCGGCGGCGGCGCTGACCGGCCAGAGCGTGCGCGTCGATTTCACGCTCGACCACGCCATCCCGCCCGGCTCTGTGGACCAGCGCGAGCTCGGCGTGGTGGTCAGCATGGTGGGTCTCGAAGCACGATGAAGCACGCGGGCGCCGCCGCGCCCGATCTTTGGCTGCGGGCGCTATATTGGCTGGGGCCGCCGCTTTTTTGCGCTGGGCTCTACCGGTATGGTATGCTCTCGTGGTTCCAGGCGGATGATTTCGCTTGGCTCTCCCTGCATCAGCGGATCCAGAACTTTACCGATTTTTGGACCCTGTTGTTCGAGCCCATGGCGCAGGGAACCATTCGCCCGCTCAGCGAACGCGCTTTTTTCCTGGCCTGCTACCACTGGTTTGGATTGAATGCACTGCCCTACCGGCTGGCGGTGTTCGCGACGCAATGGCTGAACCTGGCCTTGCTCGGATGGATCGTCACGCGGATTACGGGTTCGCGCGCGGCCGGCTTTTGGGCGGCGCTGCTGTGGACCGCCAATAGCGCCCTGGTCACCTCCATGGCGTGGACCTCGGCCTATAACCAGGTGCTGTGCGCGACGTTCCTGCTGGCCGCGCTGGCGTGCTGGATGCAGTACCTCGAAACCGGGCGGCGGCGGTGGTACTGGTGCCAGGCGGCCGCCTTCGTGGCCGGCTTTGGGGCGCTTGAGATCAACGTGGTGTATCCGGCGCTCGCCGCTGCCTATGTTGTGTTACTGAGACCGCGTGCGAAATGGTACGCGGGACTCTTGCGTTTGGCGCCGTTGGTGATATTGTCGGTGGGCTATTTCGCGTGGCACTCGAAAGTCGCGCCCACGGGAACGGCTGGGCCGTATGCGTTGCACCTCGACGCAAGTATTTTTCGATCTTTAGGAATCTATCTGCGCTGGGCAGTCGTACCCAGTGAGTGGGACGGTATGGCGCGGCCGCGATGGATCGCCATGGCGTCCCTCGCGATCTTTGGAATTTTAATTATTTGGCTGGCGCTGCGGCGCTCGCCGCTGCGGCCGGTCGCGTGGTTCGCGGCGGCCTGGTTCGGAATTACGATCACGCCGGTTCTTCCGTTGCGGGATCACGTGACGGATTACTATTTGACGCTGCCGGTAATGGGCTTGGCGATGCTGCTGGGAGCCTTGATGGCGGCTCACCCGAAGCTGGCCGCGGCGCCCGTGGCGCTGTACCTGGCCATGATGCTGCCGGCCGCGAGTGTTGGAACGCGATGGTATGCTGACCGTTCGCAGCATGTGCGCACGCTGGTACTCGGCGTGATGCGCGGGCGGGAGCAGCATCCGGGCCAGGCGATATTGCTGGACGGCGTCGACGACGAGTTGTACTCGACGGCCATCGCCCACTCCGCATTTCAGTCGGTGGGAGTACCGGAGGTTTACCTGACGCCCAATGCTTTGCATCAAATTCAGGCGCCCGGGAATCTACTGTCCGTTGCCACGTTTGCGCTGCCGGCCGGTCCGGCGCTGCGAGGGCTGGCCACCGAGCAGATTGTGGTGTACCGGGCGGGCCCGGAAGAAATGCAGAGGGGGCGGTTGAGGAACATAACCAGTATCTACGAGCAGACGGCCCGCGAGCGGCTGACCGACGAGGTTCCGGAGCGCGTCGACGTGGGCAACCGCCTGGACGGCTATCTGGTGGGGCCGGGTTGGTATGAGCGCGAAGACGACCACCGCTGGATGAGCGCGCGCGGCACGGTGCGCGTGGGCTATCGCGGCGGCGATCCGGGGGCCAAGTTGGAACTGACCGGGTGGTGTCCCGTGGAGCAGGTTCGCTCCGGGGCGCTGCACATGAAAATGTATGTGAACGGTATTGAAGCCGGAGAAGAAAGTTTTTCCCAACCGGAACTACCCTTTCATCGTCTGGTGGAGATACCGGGAGCGGCCCGGGTGCAAGGCTCGATGGAGG
>DOZZ01000239.1:7822-11148 GCA_003517725.1 Bryobacterales bacterium
GCTGAACGGCACGAATGAGTTCAGTGTTGTTAAGAAACTTTAGCTTTTCGTTATAAGATTTTTTGAAACTTTGGAAGTATTTGAACGTCATTAAATATCACACGCTGGAAAAACGAGGTAGAGACCATGTCAAAGAGTGAGTTGGAGCGTTATAAGACCGTCCTGGAAGCGCGGCAGGCGGAACTGTCCGGAGCCCTTCGTAATCGCGAAGACATCGCGATCGAAAAGACCCCGGACGCGCTGGATGAAGTGCAGCTGGCCGGGGAACGCGAACTGGCCATCCGCAATCTGGACCGCGATTCGAATATGCTGCGACAGGTACGCGCGGCGCTGGGGCGGATTGCCGACCGTACCTACGGCGTCTGCTTGCATTGCGAGGAGGACATCAGCGTGAAGCGCTTGAATGCCGTTCCGCAGACCCCCTATTGCATCAAGTGCCAGGAAGCTGCCGACCGCCACGAGTTCGAGGCCAACGAATCGGTGGACGATCTGCTCGCCGCCGCCTAACCGACCCGAATCCAGCCGTGATTTTTCTCGCCGCGCGTGCCCCCGGTACGCGCGGTTTTTATTTGTGGGGCAGCTTTTAAGCTGCAGCCGGCTTCAGCCGGCCCGTCGCCTCGGAAGCCTCCCGAGTTTTTTATTTGCCCGCCTGAATTCCGATGACCGACATCATGCGGCCCGCGGCGGCGCCTTCACGCCGGTAGGAATGGAAAGCGCCGGGGTCGCAAAAAGTGCACAGGTGGGCTGTGTCGACCTGCGTCTCGGGAACTCCGCAAATGGCCAGTTGCCTGGCGATCTCCTGGCCGAGATCGAGATGCACTCGCCCTTCCTGTCCAAATTGGAGCGCCACTTCGGGTCCCACTTCGAAACAACACGGACCGATGCCGGGACCGACGGCGACGTGGAGGTCCGGCGCATCGCTGCCAAACGCCTGGCCCATGGCGTGGAGGGCGGCCGGAACGATGCCGCCGGCGACGCCGCGCCAGCCGGCATGCACGGCGGCCACGGCGCGGTGTTGGGGATCGGCAATCAGGACCGGGAAACAGTCGGCCGTTTTCATGCCGAGCAGCAGGCCCTCGGTGTCCGAGATCAGTCCATCGGCAGTGCCCTGCACGCCTGCTCCAGCGGCGCGCAGGACGATAGCGGAGTGAACTTGTTTAGCCGTCGCGAGCGGCCAGGGAGGCAGGCCGGAAGCGCGCGTGCCGAAGGCGTGGAACAGCCAGTCGAGCCCCAGCAGGACGGGAGATTGGTAGCCGTGTTCCGCGAGCAGCATACTTGAATGTTGCATACCCACATAGACTTGCTGAAAGCGCAGCCGCGGAGTAGTTTAGATGGAGGCAGGAGGCTGGTTGCCTGTACTTCGCCCCCGTAGGAGTGGTCTTCCAGGTTGAAACTAGCTCCCGTAGACTATCTAATTCTTGCGCTGTATTTCGCGTTCGTGATCGGCATCGGATGGATGCTGCGCAAGAAAGCCACCTCAGGCGCCGACTTTTTAACCGGCGGGCGTTCGGTGCCGGTGTGGATTACGAGCCTGGCTTTTCTGGCCGCCAATCTGGGCGCCCAGGAAGTGATCGGCATGGCGGCGTCGGGCGCCAAGTACGGCATCATGACGGCGCACTTCTATTGGATCGGCGCGGTGCCGGCGATGTTGTTCGTGGGCGTCTTCATGATGCCGTTCTACTACGGCAGCCGGGCGCGCAGCGTGCCGGAATACCTGAAGCTGCGGTTCGATGAGAAGACCCGCGGCCTGAACGCCATCACCTTCGCGGTGATGACGCTGTTCTCGTCGGGCATTTCGATGTATGCGCTGGGGCTGTTGTTCCACCTGGTGCTGGGCTGGAGCTTCAGCAACTCGGTGCTGCTCTCGGCGGCGATCGTGCTGACCTACACCTTCCTCGGCGGGTTGACCAGCGCCATTTACAACGAGGTGCTGCAGTTTTTCCTGATCGTGCTGGGCTTTTCGCCGCTGGCCATTTTCGCGGTGATGAAAGCGGGCGGCTGGTCGGGCCTGCAGCAGCGCCTGCCGGAGGTGATGACGCACACCTGGAAATACGCGGGCACCGCGAGCCAGAACCCCATGGGCGTGGAGGTCTTCGGGCTGGTGGCGGGGCTCGGCTTCGTGCTGTCGTTCGGTTACTGGTGCACCGACTTCCTGGTGATCCAGCGGGCCATGGCGGCCGAGAGCATGTCGGACGCGCGGCGCACGCCGCTCATTGCGGCCTTCCCCAAGATGGTGATGCCGTTCATCGTGATTCTGCCGGGCATCGCGGCGCTGGGCATGTCGCAGATGAACGTGGGCTACAGCCTGCCGCTGAAGGCCAGCGGCGGACCCGATTACGACCAGGTGCTGACCACGCTGATGGCGCAGTTTTACCCCAGCGGCATGCTGGGCGTGGGGCTCACGGCGCTGATGGCGTCCTTTATGTCGGGCATGGCGGGTAATGTGACGGCGTTCAACACGGTCTTCACCTACGACATCTATCAGGGCTATATCCGCAAGGGCGCGCCGGACAAGCACTACCTGAAGGTGGCCCGCATCACCACGGTGGTCGGAACCGGCCTGTCACTAGCCACGGCCTACCTGGCGACGCACTTCAACGACATCATGGACTTTTTGCAGCTGGTGTTCGGGTTTGTCAACGCACCGCTATTCGCGACCTTCCTGCTGGGCATGTTCTGGAAGCGCACGACGGGCCACGGAGCGTTCACCGGGCTGCTGACCGGGACGTCGGTGGCGGCCCTGACGTGGTGCTCGACGGTGGCGGAAGGCCGCGGCGGCGTGATCCATAACTGGCACACCTTCCCGTCGGCCATGGCGCAGAACTTCTGGATCGCGATTCTGGCCTGGTCCAGTTGCTTTGTCGTGACGGTCCTGGTGAGCCTGGTGACGAAGCCGAAAGCGGAATCCGAGCTGGTCGGATTGGTCTACGGCCTAACCCAGATGCCGCGCCAGGAGGGCGTGCCGTGGTACCGGCGGCCGGGGCCGCTGGCGGTAGTGGTGATCGTCGTGCTCATTGGATTGAATCTGTGGTTCCGCTAAGGACGGATGACGCATATGGACCTTCGAGTTCCTTCCGGTATTCTGTTCACCTTGCTGGGCTTGATTCTGATGTTTATGGGCGTGGTGTATTCGGGGCTGCGGCCGGCGCTGACCGATACTAACGTCAACCTGTACTGCGGCATTTCGATGCTGGTGTTCGGCGGAATCCTGCTGTTGCTGGCGCGCAAGCGGTCATGATCCAGCGTTATCGCGAGCGTTTCGGCGCCGCCGAAAGAGTCCGCATCTTCCGTGCGCCGGGCCGGGTCAACCTGATCGGCGAGCACAC
>DOZZ01000239.1:11260-15231 GCA_003517725.1 Bryobacterales bacterium
TGATCGGCGAGCACACCGACTATAACGATGGCTTCGTGCTGCCCGCGGCGCTGCATCTGGCCACGTGGATCGCCACGGGCCCGTCAGGCGACGGCAAAGTCCGGCTGCATTCGCACGAGCGCAACGAGACGCGCGAATGGGACGTGCCAGCGCTGGCGACGCTGCAACCGGCCCACGACTGGAGCGACTATTTCGTGGGCGTGGCCCAGTTGCTGATCCGGAAGGGCGTGACCATCGCGTCGGCCAACTTCCTGATTGCCAGCACCGTGCCCGAAGGCTCCGGGTTGAGTTCGTCGGCGGCGCTCGAGGTGTCGAGCGGCCTGGCGCTGCTGAAGGACCAAGCCATGGACAAGCTGGAACTGGCGCTGCTGTGCCAGCGCGCCGAGATCGACTTTGTCGGCATGCCGTGCGGCATCATGGACCAGTACATCTCTCTTTTCGGACAGGCGAACAAGGCCATCCGTCTGGATTGCCGCTCGCTCGAGGGGCGGCCCGTGGATTTGCCTTCGGGCGCCGCGGTGCTGGTGGTGAATTCGCTGGTGAAACATGAGCTGGGGACGTCGGGCTATGCCGAGCGCGTGGGGCAGTGCGCGGCCGCCGTGGAGGCGATACGCAAGGTTGCGCCGGCCGTGAAAAAGCTGCGCGACGCGACGCTCGACGATCTGGCGCGCGCCAACATGGACGAGGTGGTGCGCAAGCGCGCGCGCCACGTGATCACCGAAGATTTGCGCGTCGACGAATTCATCGGCCTGGCGCAACGCGGCGATCTGCGGGCCATGGGCCAATTGTGGGTAACGGCCCACCGCAGCCTGCAGCACGACTTCGAAATCAGTTGCGAAGAGCTGGACTTCCTGGTGGACACAGCGATACAGATACCCGGCGTGTTCGGCGCGCGCATGACCGGCGGCGGGTGGGGCGGTTGCACCATCAACCTGGTGGCCGACGATGCCGTGGAACGCTTCGAGGGAGACATTGTGGAGGCTTACCAGAAGCGCTTCCAGAAGAAGGCGCCGGTGTTTCGCTGCGTGCCCTCGGCGGGCGCCGATGAGGTGGAAGACGCGGCGGGAGTACCGGTTTAACGCACAAGGGTTAGGAAGCCGTCGCTATCCATGGTCGCCTGCGCGTTGGTGTCGAACCAGGCATCCTGAGACACAGTTTGACCGACGTAGCCCAACATCCGGCTGGGCCCTTTTACGAGCAAGCGACCCTGGCGGCCGGGCGGCAGCGAGACACCGGCCTCATCCACTATTGTGATCGCGACGCCGGGCAACGGATGGCCCTGTGTACCCGGTTTATGACCGATCTGCAGCATGTCTCCTTCGCTGCGGTTAGGGCTGTTCAGGGCAATCACGGCGGTCATCTCGGCGCAGCCGTAGACTTCCAGCAGTTCGCGGCCGAACTTTTCCTGGAACGCTGCGGCGAGAGCGAGCGGAGCGCCGACCGAGAGGGCCATCCGCACGGAACCCAGATCCTCGCGCGAGCAGCATTGCACGTACTCTTCGTAGAGCGCGGGCGTGGCGATCAGCACCGTGGCCTCACGCGGCGGGTAGAGCGCGCCGCAACCCGTAAGCAGCGGCAGCCATAGCGTGAGCGTGAGCCCGAACGGATCCGACAGGGGCAGCACGCCGGCTACGCGATCGTCCGGCGTGAGCCACAGAAGCTGTTGCAATGCCGCGATGTTGGAGACCACGTTGGCGTGGGACAGCAGGACGTCGGGGGAGCCCGTAATGGCGGCGGGCGAATAGGGCGTTTGCGCGGTCAGCAGCAGTTTCGCGGGCAGCAGGCGGGCTGCGACGTTGGCGCGGAAGCGATCGAACCATGAGGCACGCGCGAGCATCGCTTCCGACAAGGCATCCGGCGCGTTCACCGGCACGCGTCCCGCTAGCACGACCGCGATATGGGCGAGCGCTCCGGAAACCGGCACCGGGCTGCCGGCCGTATAGGCGGCGCGTACCTGGCGCGCCAGCACCAGGGCGCTCGAGAGCGTCTGGCCGTAGGTCAGGCGGCGGCCGTCGGCATCGGCTATGGCGGGACGCGACCAGTGGCGGCGGGCTACGCGCAGGAACTGTAGATCCAGCCGATCGTCGGCGCGTACTTGGCGGGTGGCGGCTTCGCTGCCCAGTTCCTGCACGGCCTGACGCGCGTCGTCGTTGGTGGCACCGAGCGGCATCGGGGCGCCGAACGAGACAGTGATGCGGTAGGGAACGCGCAGCGGCCACTTCTTCAAGAAGCGGCCGCCAGAAAAGCTGAAGATGCTGCCCCAGACGCCTGACAGGTGCACCGGAATGACCGGGGCATCCAGGCCGGCGACGATCTTTTCGAGGCCGCGTTTGAACGGCAGCAGGTTGCCGGTGCGCGTCATGGAGCCTTCGGCGAAGATGCAGACGACGTGCCCGTCCTGCAGTTCCTGCCGCGCGCGCCGGATGGAGTACACGATCTGGCGCGGGTTCGATTCATCCACCGGGATGGCGTGGATGAAGCGCAGGAAAGAGTGGAAGCCGCGGGCTTCGAAATAGGGCTTCCAGATCATGTAGCGCAGGAAGCGCTGGATGCAGGCGCCGACCAGAAAGCCGTCGATCCAGGACATGTGATTTGAGACCAGCAGCGCCGGTCCGCAGTTCGGCGCATGTTCGCGGCCGAGGATCTGGAAACGATAGAACGTGTGCATCAGCAGCCACAGCGAAAAGCGAATCGCGTACCGCGGCAGGACCCAAACGATGTAAGCCGTGACCAGCAGCGTCAGCAGCCCGCAGACCAGGATCAATTTGTCGGGCGCGACATGCAGCTTGTCGTGCAACGACCACAGCATGCCCGACGCGAGCAGCATGCCGACCGTGTTGTAGAAGTTGTTGGTGGCGAGGATGCGGCCTTTTTCATGCGGGTCGCTGCGGTGCTGCAGAAACGCATTCAATGGGACGATGAACAGGCCGCTCGAGATGCCGAGCAGCATCAGGTCGGCTACCGAGAGCCTATAGGAGTGGCGCGTGAAGAAGAGCGCGACCGAGAAGACGGCCATCAGCAGGGAGCCGAGCGGGACTAGGCCGAGCTCGATTTTATTGCCCGAGAGGCGCCCGGACAACATGCTGCCTACTCCGATGCCAACGGCGAGGCTGGTGATCAACAAGCCCACCTGCAGATCGCTGACGCGCAGGACTTCGCTGCCGAACAGCAGCAAGTCCAGCTGAAACAGCGCGCCGAGAAACCAGAAGTACGAAATGCCCACGACCGAGAGCCACAGCTGGCGCTGCAGCAGCAGATGGCGTGTGCCGGCCAGCACTTCACTAAACGGATTGAACAGAAATTTGCCGGTGGCGCCGGCGGCCGGAACGCGCGTGATGCCAAAGCTGGTGAGCAGCCCGGCGACCGCGATGGCCAGCGTGGCAAAGCCCATGTTCCAGGGCTGGTTCTTCCAAAGCGTGAAAAAAAACGCGCCGATGGAGGTGCCCATCACGATCGCCACGAAGGTGCTCATTTCAAGCAGCGCGTTGGCGCGCGAGAGTTCCGCGGCGGGCAGCATCTCCGGGACGATGCCGTATTTGGCGGGGCTGAAGATGGTGGAGTGCAGCGCCATTAAGAACAGCACCACCAGCATCAGCTCGATGCGCGTTGAGAAGAAAGCCGCGAGTCCGAAGAGCATCACGGCGATTTCAAAAATTTTGATGGATATCAGAACGCTGCGTTTGGGAACGGCGTCGGCGAGGTGGCCCGAGTAGCCCGAAAAGAGCAGGAACGGGAGTACGAAGACGGCGCCGGCGAGCGAAAGATAGTGGCCGCCGGCGGCAAGATGCACGGCGCGCATCGACACGATGATTTTGTAGACGTTGTCGTTGAAGGCGCCCAGGAACTGGGTCCACAGGAAGGCGCGGAAGCCCGTGTCGCGGAGCAGCCGGCCGAAGCCGTCGGAAGTGCGTGCGTGGGGCTGTGCGGGCAACAACGCTACTGTAGCGTTAGTTGAAATTGTGGTGCAGGAA
>DOZZ01000239.1:15337-17413 GCA_003517725.1 Bryobacterales bacterium
ACATGGCACAATACCTAGGTGATTCAACAGCTTCGCCCCGGCGTCCATGCCGCTAACGCCCGGGTGGTACTTTTTGACTTCGACGGCACGCTTTCAACAATACGTTCGGGATGGGTCGACGTGATGGTTCCGATGATGGTTCGGATTCTGCGCGAGACCGGGACCGAGGAGAGCGATGCCGAGCTCGAAGCGGTGGTGAATGAGTTCGTCGGACGGCTGACGGGCAAACAGACGATGTACCAGATGATCGAACTGGCCGAAAATGTGGAGCGCCGCGGCGGCACGCCGCCCGATCCGCTGGTCTACAAGACGATGTACCTGGACCTGCTGCACGAGAAGATTAAAGACCGCCTGGCAGCGTTGCGCGGCGGGCAGGTGGACCCTGAGAAATATATGGTGCCGGGCGCCAAGGCGCTGCTCGAAGCTCTGCGCGAGCGCGGGCTCCAGATGTACCTGGCCAGCGGCACCGACCACGCCTATATGCTCGAAGAGGCCACGCTGCTGGGCCTCGCGCCGTATTTCAACGGGCACGTCTATGGGGCGCTCGACGATTTCAAGAGTTTTTCGAAGAAGATTCTGATCCAACGCCTGATCGCCGGGTCGGAGTTTCGCGGGGACGAGTTTCTGGGCTTCGGCGATGGCTACGTCGAGATCGAGAACGTGAAAGAGGTGGGCGGCGTGGCGGTAGGCGTGGCGACGGCCGAGCCCGGATGCGAGCACATCGACGAGTGGAAAGCCACGCGCCTTGCCAGCGTGGGCGCGGATTTCATGATCCCGAACTACCGCGAACTGCCGGAGTTGCTGTCGACCTTATTTCCGGCATGAGCGTCCTGGCCGTCGACATCGGGGGCACTAAATTCACGCTGGCTGTTTTCAAAGGCGGACAAATGATCCGGCGCGAGTCGCACGCCACCGACGCCGCGGGCGGGCGCGAGTGGATGCTGCGGCAGATTGAAGCCATCGTCGCCAAGTGGCGCGGAGAGCTCCGCTTCGAGCGCTGTGGCATCGGCTTTGGCGGACCCGTGGATTTCACCGGGCAGTCGATCGCGTTATCGACGCACGTGGGTGGCTGGCGCGATTTCCGGCTGGGCGACTGGCTGCAAGACGTGGCCGGAGCGCCGGCCGTGATGGACAACGACGCCAATGTGGGCGCGTTGGGCGAGGGCCGGCACGGCGCCGGGGTGGGCGCTTCGCCGCTGTTCTATATGACGCTTTCGACGGGCATCGGCGGCGGCGTGCTGGTGGATGGCCAGGTGCTGCGCGGCGCGGATTCGTGGGCCGGCGAGATCGGGCACATTCAGATTGAGCCCGACGGTCCGGCGTGCTTGTGCGGCTCCAATGGCTGCCTGGAGCGGATGTGCTGCGGGTTATGGCTGGCGCGGGACTACGGGCGCACCGCCAAAGTGCTGTTGGCGGACCCGCAGTTTGTGCGCGGTTACGTGGTGCGTCTGGCGCGCGGGCTGAAGGCCGCGGTGATGCTGCTGAACCCGGCGCGCATCGTGATCGGCGGAGGCATCGGCAAGGCCGGCGAGCCGTTGTTTGGGCCGTTGCGCGAAGAACTGCGGCGGCAGGTGCCGCCATGGTCGGGGGCGCGGCTCTCGGTTCAGCCGGCGGCGCTGGGGGACGACAGCGTGCTGTGGGGCGCGCTCGAGTTGGCGCGGGCGAGTTAGCATTAACTGGAGAGCCGCTTTCAATATGCCCAATTCTTATCCGGAGCAATACCGCACCAAACTGATTGACACCATCGCGCACATCGACACGGCCAAGGTGCAGCGGGCCATCGACCAGCTGGCCGAGACGCGCGATGCCGGGCGCTGCATTTTCGTGTGCGGCAACGGCGGCAGCGCTTCCACCGCGTCGCACTTTGCCTGCGACATGGTCAAGGGCGCCAGCTACAACCGCGACAAGCGTTTCAAGATCATGGCGCTGACCGACCAGATGGCGACCATCACGGCCTATGCCAATGACGTGAGCTACGACCTGGTGTTTGTGGAGCAACTGCGCAATTTCGCGCAAAAGGGCGACCTGCTGCTGGCCATCAGCGGCTCGGGCAACTCGCCCAACGTGCTGCGCGCC
>DOZZ01000239.1:17546-17902 GCA_003517725.1 Bryobacterales bacterium
AACTCGCCCAACGTGCTGCGCGCCATGGAATACGCCACGCTGGCGGGCTGCCGGACGATTGCGCTGACCGGCCGCGACGGCGGGGCGCTGGGCCCGATGGCGGCGCTGAATATACAGGTGCCGGTGCCGCATATGGGCCGTATCGAGGATGCCCACATGATTGTGTGCCACATGATTTGCTACAGCTTTATGGATACGGCGGCCACGGCTTAAAAACGCCGCCCCACTGGTATATCATCAGACTTTTACAGCCAGCATCGGAAAGGTAGCGCTTGCATGGAAAGTAAAGTTCCCAAGAAGACCGGCGGTGTTTCACGCCGGGGCTTTATGCGCGACGTGGGCGTCGGCGGCGGAGT
>DOZZ01000224.1:0-9711 GCA_003517725.1 Bryobacterales bacterium
TACGGTCGCGGAGCCGATCAGCCAGGCGGTCACGGCATCCTCTCCATCGTTGAATGAGCCGCGCCGCTTGTCGAGACGATTGGGGGCTTGGGCGAGGCCCGGTAGAACGAGCGGATGTAGTAGGTGACGGCCTGTATTTCCGGGTCCGTGAGCAAGGGCCATGCGGCCATTCCGCTTCCCTGTACGCCCTGGTGGATGACTTCCGCGGCAGCTTGATAAGACGGCTTCAATTGCTCGAAATTGGCCGGCGGAGGCACGTACTTGCCCGCATCCGGACCATTACCGGTTCCGGTGTCGCCGTGGCATAGAGCGCAATGCGTCGTATACACGCGGTGGCCGGCTTCGAGCAGAACGTCTGGTGGAGCCCAGGACCGATCAGCAGCCAGATCCGGCGCATGCCCCAGGCTAAGAGTAAAGCTCAACACGGCCTGGAATTCATCGGCGGGCAGTTCGGTCCACGACGGCATGGCGGTACCCGCTACGCCGTGCCGCAGAGCGCCCACAATCAGCTGGGGGTCAAGTTCGTTGCCGGCGAGATTGAAGGCCACGGGCCGTAAGGCTCGACCGCCGGGCGAGGCGCCGGTACCATCGGCGGCATGGCAACCTGAGCAGTCCCGCGCGAAAACCTCTTGGCCGGAATCCAGGTCGGCCGCGGCGGGGAGAATTTGTTCCACGGCCGCGATATTTTGAGGCGGCGACGCTCCAGCCCGGCCCAGGATGTTGAGGTAGGCAACCAAGTCCGTGGCGCTCGAGGTTGGGCTCGCCGCGCTGCCGGTGAACAGCCACGGGTAGGACGGCATTATGGAATCCGGAACCACATACCGGGGATTGAAGAGATGCACCAGTTGCCAATCATCGGAGTGCTTACCGCTTTCGCGGGCCAAGTCGGGTCCCACGCGCCGCGTTCCCCACATTTGAGGATACTCGTGCTGGGTTTCCCACGCCTGCGTGGGATGACCGAAGCGGCGCTGGTCCGCTGGAGTGAATCGCACCTGCTGGGTGTGGCAATAAGCGCAACCGTTTTGCGCGTAGATTTGCCGCCCGCGAAGTTCCGCCGGCGTGAAGGCGATGAAAGCATGGGGCGGCGTGGTGCGGGCAATCTGGCCCCGCAGCCGCACGGCCGGAAAGACGCCGAGCGCCAGAAACGAAATCATGTAGAAAAGTAAGCCGGCACCAAAGGTGGCCGCGTAGGCACTGTTAAGCCAGAAACGGGCCCGCTGACCGGAGGCCGTTTCGGGTGCGTCGCCCGGCGGCGGTTCGGGGAGCGCTTGCGCCGGTGAGCGCGGTCCGGTGAAGAAGCTGCCGGCAAACGTGAGAAAACCGGTGATCAGGACGCAGCCGCTGATGGTGCGCATCAGCCAGTAGGGCTGCGAACTACGGACCGATTCAATCCAGGGAAGGTGGCCGTTCCAAAGGCTCGCCTGCACCAACCCCGCGCCGGTGAGATCCGCAACCATCAGTGCCAGCCCAAGAATGAGCAGCCAGTAGGACCACGCCACGGCCCGGGAGTTGAAGCGCACGCCGGGGATTCGCGGCCAGATATGCGCCAGGCCGCCCATGGCAGCGAAGGAGGCGAAGCCGATCATGGCCAGATGGGAATGTCCGATCACCCAGTCGGAGAAGTGAATGAAGCGGTTGAACGTCATGATGGCCTGGATCGAGCCTTGCAGGCTGACGATCAGATACAGCACCACGCTGGTCCAGACAAAGCGAAGCGCGACATTGGTGAAGGCCACGGCGGCCACCGCCACCGGGATGGAAAGCAGCAAGTTCGTCACGACCAACACCACATCCAGGCCTTGGTAGATCGAGGCCACCTCCGAAACATGCTGGGCGCCCATGGGCAGCGAGGAGTAAATGTAGTGGTGAATGCCGTTGAGGGGATAGACCAGGAACAATACCCAAAACCCGACCATCGAATAGAAATGGCTGAAGATGGGCCGCTCCGTCACGGCGGGGATCACGAAGTAAGCGATGGCCACGGCAAACGGCGTAATGAAAATGCCGACGGCATCGTGAATCCAGAGGCCGCTGAAGGCTGCGCCCATGGCGCCCGGAAGCACATGCGGCATGATATTGCCCAAAGGGTAGGCGAGGCTGGTGAAAGTAATGCCGCCTAGCAAGTACCAACCCGCCACGTAAACGTCCGCCGCGCCGCAGCGCAAAAAGGGGAGCACAAACTGGACGATTAACAGAACCCAGGCGACTTCGATTACGGCGGCAATGATAAGCGGAAATTCCGCCCATTCGAGGGGCTGGCTTACGCCGCTCAACACCAGGGTCCAGCCGCCGAGAACCGCGACGAAGTTCCACAAGCAGAAGATCAGTAATCCCAAACGCCGGCTCGTTACGCCGCGGCGGATCAGATGCGGCAGGGCGTAGTAGAAAAATGCCAGGAAAGCGTTCCCAAGCCAGGCATACAGGATGCCCTGGGTATGGTCGTACCGCAGCCGGCCCCAGGTGAGCGCGGCATTTTCACTCAGGAAAGAAGGCGCATGGAACTTCAGCGAAACCAGCAGGCCGAAAATGGCGGAGAGAAGGAGGCCTGCAAAGGCGGCCACGGCGTGCGCCCGCACCAGGGTCCATTCTATTCGCAGGGGTTTCTTGACGGCGGTCTCCATTGTTTATTTAGGGCCGGCGCCGAGGCCGATTCAGAGAACCCACATGGGTCATAAAGCTTTCCTTTTCATGGCTTTGTTCGACGCCGAAACCCGCCGCGCCGACAACGCCCATGGTAGCGCCTGCCGCGAGCAGGCAATGGCAGCGGCGGCGTGCTCCGGAAACGGTCGGACATATTTCGAGTGAGCTCGAAGCCCACTATCGCCAGGGTTAGCCAGCAAGCGCAAAGGCGAAAACTTGCGCGCGATAGAATCAAAGGCATGGGCGCTCGCGTGTGCCTCTTGGCTTTATATCTCGCCGCGGCCGGTCTGTCCGCCGCTACACTGCCACCGTTGGTCTGCCCCGCCGGCGCGCCGATCGGCAACGTGGACCTGCGCGTGGCCTCGGGCGGCAATGCTGCTGACGCGCTGCCGCTTCGCACGATCAATCGCTTGGAGGAGGGCAACACGCTGCTGTACCGGCCCATCCTGCGCTCCGGCGAGAATCGCAAGGGCGAAGTGGCGCTGGTGCTGGTGCCCGCCAATAAAGTGGCGGCCGGCGAGGGTCTGATAGTGCTCGATCCCAAGCCCGCCAATAAACCGCAGCAGTGGAAGGTGCCGCTACGGGTTGCGGTGGTAGCGTACATCTACGGTCCGGCGGGCTTGAATACCCGCAAGGTGAAGAGCTTTTTAGCGCGCGATCAGGATCTGGTGGCGCAGCTCGCCGACTACGCGGAAAAGACCGCGCAAACCGAAGCCCTGATCGCCGCGCTGGCTTCGCCCGACAGCTCCGCCGACGCGGTGCAGGCAGCGTTCCATGGCTTCTCCTCGCACTATGGGCTAAATGTGCAGCTCGACAAAAACGCCCCCGTCGACCAGCAGGCCATCACACTGTTCCGGGCCCTCAATCCGGCCATGGCCAACTTCGACCCGATCTCGCCGCAGCGCACCAAACAGTTCGGGGAAACCGCCACCCTGGCCACCTCCGTGGCCGCCCTCTTCTTCGGCAGTCCAGTGGGGCTGGCCGCCGGAGGCACGGCCATGTTGATGGAAATCCGCGCCATGGCATTTCCCAACGCCGAGTTCCGCTCCTCATTTGCGCAATCTCTGCCGGACGAGGGACTGGGCCTCTGCGGCCGCCGCGACGCCGTCGCGTCGCACACGCGCGTGGCGTACCTGTGGGCGCTGCGCGTGCCGAACGCGCCGCCGCCGCGGCTATCGATCGATAAGCCGGCGTCGGTGCCGCCGGGTCTGAAATCCCCAGTTCTGGTGACGGCCTCCGATGCCGATTGGAAATATGTGGAGCGCGCCCGCAACTGGACGCTTGTTCCGCCAAACGGCAAGCCCATTCCGGTAAAGACGCAGAAACTGGGCGATACCAAGACCTTCGAATTTGAGATTGCGCCCTCCGTCAAGCCTGGCCGCTACAGCTTGGCCGCCAACTGGGATTGGAACCGTTTCAGCGTTCCCGGCTACATCGACTTGCGCCCGCTCAGCGACTTCACCTCCGCGCGCTTGATTCCGCTCTCGCAGGATTTGCTGGTTGCGAGAACCGGTAAAGTGCCGGTGACGCTCGAAGGCAGCGACTTTGAATTCGTCACAAAAGTTGAAGTCTTGAAGACGGACGACAAGTTCGCCTCGGCCGCCGCGGTTCCCTTCCTGCTGCCGGCCGGTCTGCGGCACGGGCCGCAGGAGCGCATGGACCTGCAGCTCAACACCGTCGATCTGGAGCCCGGCGCCTACCGCCTGCTGATTTCGCAAGTGGACGCCAAACCGCACCCGGTGGATTTCAAGATTCTGTCCGCGCCCCCGCACATCGACAACTTCCCGGTGGTGTTGAATGAAGGCACGACCTCGGTGGATTTCGCGTTGAAAGGTCAGCGCCTCGACCTGCTGACCCGCCTCGAAGTGGCGCATGCCACGGTACAGCTGCACGACGCCGCGGCGGGGTCCGCCGAGCGCCCGTTCACGCTGCACATCGCGCCGGGTGTGGATGCCGGCACCAGTCTGGCCATGAAAGCCTACATCCGAGACCGCGCCGAGCCGCTGACCTTCGCCGATGCCGTGCGCATTGTGGGGCCCCGTCCGCGCATTACCGAACTGCGCATCTCCTCGCCGCCCGAACAGGACGTGCAACTGGCGCCCGGCGAACTTCCGGGCGGCGGCTATCTCAGCGCCATGCTGCGCGTCGAGCATCTGCAATCGAACAGCAGCGTCGAACTGGCCTGCCACCGGCCGGATGCCGCCGGCGTCACGCTCCGCCTGGGCGACCGCTCGGGCCCCATCAGCCTGCAGCAGCTCACGCCGGACCAGGTGTTTCTTTCGGTCGACACTTCCGTATGGTCCAACGGCTGCCCGCTCGAAGCCACCGTAATCAACGGCAAGGAAGGCCGCTCGCAACCTTACGCCATGGGCCGCATCGTGCGCGTGCCGCGCATCGAAAAATTTGAGATCACCGAGAGCGATGCCAGCTTGACGGGTCAAAACCTCGAGACCATCGAGAAAGCCGGATGGAGCGAAGAGCAAGTTGAAACAGTGCCGGATCTGCCGCTGCCGGTTCCCGGCGAAGGCCAGCGCCAGAAGCTGCAACTGCATCTGCCCCCGCCACCGGCGCCCCACTCGCCCTTGTTGATCTGGCTGCGCAGCGAATCACAGCCACGCATGACCAAGGCCCACTCATAGTGGAGTGCTTTACGCGCCTGGGGATTACCTAAACCCGCACTGCGGGTAACTCACCCCAAGTTCGGAATGGTATATGGCGCCCGGTAACTGGGATGCGCGAGCCGGTGCGCCTCGGCATCGCCAAAGCTCTCCTTCTGGGCATCGAACGTGAGTTGACGGCCTCCCAGACGATAGCTGATATTGGCGAGATGGCAAAGGTCGGCTGAGATACGCCCGATATCCACGTCGGCATGCAAGTCCTGATACTTGCGGCTGCGCACGGCGGATACAAAGTTGGCCAGATGTTCCGCCAGGGTGTCGCCTTTGACCTTCTCCGACTGGATCAACTTGGCGGGATCGCCTTTGAAAATGCGGTAGCCGCTCCCGTCGAGCGACATCCATCCTTCGTCGCCGTAGAACAGATTGCCGATGACGTTCCCATTGCTGTCCGTCGCCAGCTCCCCTTCCCCGCCCGTCTGCAGCCCGCGTACTTCGAACACCAGTTCCTTATCGCCATAGTCGAAGCGGGCCAGAAGGGTGTTGGGCGTTTCCTGATCGTCTTGATAGACGTACTTGCCGCCGCTGGCCACTACGGAACGGGGAAGACCGACGTCCAAACCCCACCGCGCGATATCCATCTCGTGCACGCCCTGGTTGCCGATATCTCCGTTGCCGGTGTCCCAGAACCAGTGCCAGTTGTAGAGAAAATGATTTTTGCTGAAAGGAATCATGGGCGCGGGTCCGCGAAAGCGGTCCCAGTCCACACCCGGCGGCACCGGCTCGTCAGGAGTGTGTCCGATGGATTTGCGGCGCTTAAAACACAGTCCCTTGGCCAGGTACACCTTGCCGATCACGCCTTCGCGCAGCAGTTGCACCGCGCGAATTTTGTGAGGCGCGCTGCGGCTCTGGGAGCCGATCTGCACCATGCGTCCGTAGCGGCGCGCCGCGGCTACCATCTGGCGGCCTTCATACGGGTCGTGGCAAGCCGGTTTTTCGACGTACACGTCTTTACCGGCCTGGCACGCCCAAATAGTGGCGAGCGCGTGCCAGTGGTTAGGAAGCGGCATGGACACGGCCTGCACTTGCTTGTCGGCGAATACGTCGCGCATCTCCTTGAAGCCCTTCGGCGTGACTCCCGTGAGTTGCCGCGCATGCGCCTGGCTGCGTTCCAGGTTGGCTTGGTCGACATCGCAAAGCGCATAAATGTTGACGTCCGGCCGGGCCGCATACGCTTTGATATGCGCCTGGCCGCGGCCGCCCACGCCCACAATGGCTACGTTGATACGATCATTGGCGCCCCATACGCGAGAGGCGGAGAGCGCGGAAAAAGCCGACGCTTGGATAAAGCTGCGGCGAGTTGTCGATGGCATTGCAAGTCTCCTGTAGATTTTATCGGGCATCGGCTATGGCGTTTCCGCGTACTGTCGGAACATCGCCGCCAACTGCGACCGTGAGAGTGTGACTTCATCAATAATGACGCGATAGCGGAAAGTCAGCGATTTGCCCTCCGGCACGGTCCAGCTACCGTCCTTTTGCGGATCGTTCGTGAATTCCCGAAGGCCAAACGGGTTGGCGGCAAACAGGCCGTACGCGCGAGCGTGCCACGTGGTCGGATGATGAAAACTGCTGGGATGATCGAATACGGCCACGCTCACCGGCTTGCCGGAGACCGTTCCCGTATACTCCACCCAATCGGCCGGCTTGCCCCAGATGGCGGGCTCGCCTTGTGCGCCATTCGAATTGGTCATGTGGTCGTGCGGAGCGCTCAATTCCCGGCCCAGCCGCAGCGCGAAGGTGCCTTCCTTGGTATCGCCAAACGTCACCGGTCCGTGATTGGCTTCCACCACAAACTCACAATCGATCATGCGCGCCCGCTCGTCACCGCGAAAACGAAATGTCTGCGTTTCTTCCGCGATCACGCGGCCGCCTGGCGAAAGCAAGTGGAAGCGCGCGCGCAGCGTGCCAACATCCGCGCCCTCTTTCATTTCTTCTACCTTAACGAGAGACACGCGCCCGTACGCATGGCTCGCGGGGCTGTGATAGTACGGCGCAAACGCCTCCTCCGCCCAGAAATCCAGTCCGTCGATCAGACCGTGACCGAAATACAGCGGGCGCTGATGGGGCTCGAACGAGAGGTCTTTCCGGTCTGCGTCGGAGACCGAATTGGCAACCGGAAAACTCCGGCTGATCACCACACCCGACGCGGTGCGCAGCGGCATCAGATAGGGCTTGGCGACCGCCTTACTGAAATAGTAGGTCGTGAATGGCTTGCCGCCGACCAGCACATCGATCTTGCCTTCCCCTGCTTTCAACGTAACGGGCGCGGCACGGGTCACGCCCGCGCACAGCAGCAGCGCCAAGAGCAGCCGCCCCGGCGCCGTTGTTATCGTTTCCACGTAAAAGCCCCGGCCTTTTGATAGATTGTGATAGCGTTTACCTGCGTCATAAGCAAACTATACGTAGAGCCGCGCATGGATTCAAGAAAAGTTTCTCGGATTCGCGAAATGTTCAGGAACGCGCCAACGCGCACCAGGTTTCTCGCATGCTGACCCGGCGTTCGGTGCTGGCGGCGCTGGCGGCGCCCGTTGCGCCTCCGCTAGTTCGCTTTCCGAAAAAGATCCGGGTCGGCATCATCGGCCTTGAAGGGCACACCGGCCTGATCACCGGGCCCGCTCTGGCTTTACCTGAAGTGGAAATTGTGGCGGTCTGCGACGACGATTCGGCGGCCCTCGCCAATTTTCTCCGCCATCGAACGCTCGCCACGGCTCACGGATATGCCGATTACCACCGCATGCTGGATGCCGAGAGGCTAGACGTAGTGGCGGTCTGCAATAACAACGGTGAGCGGGCGGGCGCCATTCTTGCCTCGGTCGAGCGCGGCTTGCACGTCATGGCGGAGAAGCCGCTGGCCCTCAATCGCGCTGATCTGGGGCGCATCCAAGCCGCCGTCGCGCGGAAAAACGTCAAGCTGGGAATGCTTCTCGAGATGCGCTATGACCCTTTTTATCGCGCCCTCCGCGACATCGTACGGAGCGGAGCGCTCGGCGAGGTAGCTCAGATCTCCGCTCAAAAGTCCTACCAGGCCGGGCAGCGCGAGGCATGGTACAAGCGGCGCGAAACTTACGGCAGCACCATTCTGTGGATCGGCATCCACATGATCGATCTGATGCGGTTCACCAGCGGCCGCGAGCCGACGCGCGTCAGCTCCTTCATGGGACACGTCGGGTTCCCGGATCTTGGCGCCATGGAAAACACCACGGTCAGCGCGTTCCAACTCGATAACGGCGGGACCGCCACCCTGCACATGGACTACTACCGGCCGAAGACGGCGGCGACGCACGGGGACGATCGTCTGCGCCTGGCCGGCACCCGCGGGGTTGCCGAATACATGGCCGCCACCGGGCTTACGGTCATCACCGAAAAATCACCGCCGGCCACGGTGAACACTCTGCCGCCCGCCGGGTCCGTGTTTCTCGATTTCCTCGAAAACGCCTACCTGAACAAGCCCGCCTCGCTCCCGCTATCGGAAATTTACCGGGTTTGCGAGATCACTTTGGCGGCTCATGAAGCGGCCGTGACCGGGAGAGTCGTGGAAATCGGCATCGCTCCGCTATGAACACCAGACGTGGATTTTTACAAGCAAGCTCACTCGCTATCGCGGGCCAACTGCCGCGCCAGTCTCGTGCCGCGCAACAGCCCCCCGCAAGCACCCGAGCCGTTCCGGAGGCGCGGGATTATTGGAACGATCTCCCCAACTATTTGACGTCGGTAATTAACGCCGCGCGCGCTCGTCGCAAATCGGAGCTGTCGAAGATAAAAACCCGAAGGCAAGCGGACGAGCGAACTGCCTTTGTGCGCGCGAAGGTGTGGGAACTCATCGGCGGCCCTCCGCCCCAGACCTCTCCCAACGTGCACACAACCGGTGTCGTCGAACGCGAGGCATACCGTATTGAGAAGCTGATCTTTCAAAGCCAGCCGGGGTTCCACGCGCCGGCCCATCTTTACGTGCCCAAAGCCGGAAACGGGCCGTTTCCCTGCATTCTCGCGCCTCTCGGCCACACCAGCGATGGCAAGCTGTTCAGAAGCTACCAGATTGTTTTTCAGAACCTCGCCCGCAAAGGCTTTCTGGTTTTTACATGGGATCCGCCGGGCCAGGGCGAGCGCCTGCAGTACCCCGTTCGCGGCACCAACCGTTCCCGCTTCGGCCCTACCGGCGAGCATGAGCAGTTCGGTTGGCCCGCCTTCCTGGTTGGTTCGACCACCACTCAGTTTGAGGTGTGGGACGCGGTTCGCGCGCTCGATTACCTGGCCACGCGCCGCGACGTGGATATGAGACGCGTCGGGTGCTGCGGTCACTCCGGCGGAGGCACGCAGGCCATGTATTTATGCGCGCTTGAACCCAGAATTCAGGCAGCGGTGGTGGTCGAAGGCCACACCGAGAATGTCGCCGGAG
>DOZZ01000224.1:9948-15541 GCA_003517725.1 Bryobacterales bacterium
TACTCACCGCACTATGAACAAGGTACCCGCGAAGTTTTTCAGGAATCGAAAGACATTTACTCGCTCTACGGAGCGTCCGGGAAGGTTAAGCTGTCGGCCTCGAGTCTTCCGCACGATTACGACTTTTTTCACCGGCAAGCGACCTACGGCTGGTTTAACAAATGGCTCCGCGGCACCGGCGATGACTCCGAAGCGGATTTCGATCAGTCTCCCGATTCGGAATTATTGTCGACCTCGACCGGTCAGATCCTTACGTCAGTTGGGGGCCGGACTGCGTATCAGGTGAACTTCGACCGGCTGGTCGCGCTGGAGGCGGCCCGAGGCCCGGCGCCTCTCCTCAAGGAAGAAGCGCGCCACACACTTCGAGAACTCCTGGGGCTGCCCTCTCGCGGTAACATCACCCGCAATACCGTGCTATCCACGAGCTCCTACCGGAACCTGGTTATTGAGGAATTCGAAGTGCGCTCGGAGCCGTCCGTCCGTGTTCCAGGCTGGTTTCTAAAGCCTTCGCGTGGGTCTTCGAGGCTGCCGGCCGTCCTGATTGTGTCGGGATCCAAAGATCGCATCTTCGAAAATCAGCAGTTGCTGGCCACCATCAAGCTCAAAAACATCGCGCTGTGTGCCATCGACATTCGAGGCCTGGGACAAGCCACGCCGCGCCTGCCCTCCTCCGGGCCGCTGTTCTATGGGCATGGCGTGGACATGGCGTACTCGCTGGTGAGTCTCGCGGCCGGCATTCCGCTTACCGGCCAACGCACTCGGGATATTCTGTGCTGCCTCGACTATCTGCATGCGCGTCCGGATGTAGACCCGTTGCGCATTGGCCTGTTCGGCAGCGGCGCGCCCGGACTCGAAGCCCTGTACGCAGCCGCGTTGGACGACCGCTTCCGCGCCTTGCTGCTCGATCGTACGCTCGCGGATTTCAAATCCGTGGTGGCGGCCGAGAACTACAATCTGAAGGTCGGCGCGTTCACCTTTGGGCTGCTGCAACATTTTGACTTGCCGCAACTCTCCTCGGTTGTGTCGCCGCGCCCGGTGTGGCTGTTGAATCCTGTCGATCCCAGAGGCGAACCTATGCCGTTGCGTGCAATCCCCTCGGCGTACGCGGACACAGCGAAACTCCGGGTCGAGTCCACTCCCACGGAGACCGTTCTGGCGGAGTGGGTTCAGGCCGCGCTCCTAACTTAAATTTTCCGGAACACAACGCTCCTAAGCCAACCGCACTTCGATGGCTTCGTGGATCAACACGCGCGGGACGGTCAGTTCCACCCAGTCTTGCCGAACTTTGAAACCAGGCGCAACACCGGCGCGCAGCAGGCGGATTTCCGCGGCGCGGCGTCCTGGCGGCATACGAATGCCGACCTTCAGATCGCTGATGGGCAGGAACGTCTCACGAGCATGTGCCTTATGCACGCGGCCGCCCGCATCGGCGAGCAGATGTAGGTAGAGCGCATTCGGGGCAGCTCTGAAGTGGGCCATCAGCCCGGGGTGGTCACCCAAAATGCGGTAGCGCCGCGACTGCCCCAGGATCGGCTCCAGCAGTCCGGCAAAGTACTCGCGGAGCGGCGTCAAGCGGGTCTCCAGATACACCGCCTCCAGACTCGACCCGATATAGAGGACACGCCCTTTGCCGTGGCTGCGAGCTACGATCGCGGGACCCAGGTTGCGCTCGCGCGCGGCATCCCAGGTCTCCGCCAGCACCGTGACGCCGTCCATGGTTTCGAACGGCATGATCTGCGGATCCTGCGGAATCAATTGCGGCTGTCCTGGGATTCGCAGATACAAATCGGGCCGCTCGATGGGCTCTGCTGTCTTGAACCGCACGCCCAGCAGACGGCTCAAGCCCAACTGCTCCCGGCGGCGTCCGAATTCGTCGGCAACGGATGTCAGGTGCGTGGCGATCAGCGTTCCGCCCGCCTCCACGAATCGGGTCAGGTGCTCGCACTGCGCATCGCTCAAACATGGGGCATTTGGTACCCACACGAGCGCATACTTGCTTAAAATTTGCGACGTCAATGTGAAGTCGAGGAATGGCTCCGCCTCGTGACCGGTGTCCTTGAGCAGGCCATAGGCGCCGTGAAAGCAGTTCGAGTATGCCGCCGGCACAAACGTCTCTCCGGAATACCAGTCGATGCTTTGAGTGCCGACCAGAACGCCGGCGCGCGGCGCGGAACGCGCGGCCCGGTACATGGTTTCGTGCTGCCCGGCGAAATCGAAAATCTGGCGCACATACCTGCCGCTCGAACTGTGGAGCGGGGTGTCCCGCACCGGCCACAGCCGGCTTAGAGACCAATACACCATGCCGGCGCCGGCGGCCACCGCAATTGCGCCATCGAGCAAAAGTTCGTCGCCGTCGATGGGATAGCTATACCATCCCCGCACGCTCTGGTCCTTCATATGCTCCCGGTTATATTGCGTGTGGTGGCCCAGGTACGTCCAAATGGTTTTACCGGTCGATTTTCCGAGCTGAAGATTGAAGAGTTTCTGCTGAGGCGTCTCGGCCGCTTCGAACATGAATCCATCGACCACCGGGAATGCCCGGCCGCGCCACTGCTGCTTCCCGACCAGCCCGGTATCGTTATAAAGAACCGGCACGTCGCGCGTGCGGCGGATCATCTCGCGCACATCGCGGAGCGTGGCGATCACCACCTCATCGCGCATCCATAGCGTGTACTCGAGGGTTTGCTCGAAGGAACTGGAGTTGTCCTGGCGCGGGATCTCCTTGCCGCGGGCGCTGCGATAGGCGGCACGGCAATAGCGGCAGTGGCAAAACATGCGCGCATTGTCCATGCCTTGGTACGGGCCATCGAAATAGAGCACGTCGAAGTCGTATTTCGTGAGTACTTCGCGCACCAGATCGAAAATCTGCTGGCGCAACGGCGAGTTGAGGCAGCCTTCGTAAAAGCGGCCAAAGCCATAATGCGCAGTCGTCATCGGCACGCCCGATGAATCGCGTTTCACCCAGTTCGGAAAGTCCGGATTTTTGGACTCGATCTGCATAAACGGATGATTGATCGGGATGTACGCGATGGCCTTCACTCCGGCCTTGTGGCAAAGATCGACTGTGGCGCGCATCGGGTCGGCAGCGGCAAGGTCCGGGTGAATCGGATAGCGGGTCTTGGTCGGGAAGTACGCGTAGTACGACGCTGCCGGGTAGCGAAAGGCGTTCGCGTTCAGCTCAACCGCGATCTTGACCGCGCGTTCCGGGTCGTAACGGTAAAGCGGGTAGAAGGGAGGATTGTAAGCTTCGGCATTGAGAATTCGCAAGCCATGGACCCAGTCGGGTGCGTCTGGCGCGGCGGCCAGGCCCTTCGAACCCATTGCGTAGGTGGCCAGCAGCCCGAGCGACGCTTGCTCAACCCAGTCTCGGCGGCTGGGCCCTTCCGCATGGGCTTCAGCGGGTTGCCGATCCAGGGCATCTCCGAAACGCCGGAGTCCAGCTCCGGCAATAGCCAGATGGCGCATATTTTTCAGGATACGCTCAGTTGGTTCAATGGCCGTCACAGCATCAAGGCCGGCGTCAGCTACGTGTGGGCGGACTGGGCGGAGCGGGCCGCCGGAAACAACCTGTTCGGTAATCTTGAATTCTCGAATCGATTCACTGGCTCCCGTACGCGGATTTTCTGCTCGGCATTCCGACCACGATGGACCGCCAGTCCCCGCCCGTGTTCGATGAGACGATCCGCAAAAACTACGCTTTCTTCGTCAACGACGATTTCAAAGTCACGCCCAGGCTGACCGTCAATCTCGGCCTGCGTTACGAGTACCACCCGTACTGGAACGGCATTCTCTCGGTATTCGACATCAAAAGCGGAAAAATTGTGGTGCCGGACGGATATTTGTCAAAAGTCAGCCCGCTCTATCCGAAGAATTTTGTCGACATCGTAACGGCCGGCCAGGCCGGGTACGCTTCCAAAACACTGCTGCCGACCGATAAAAACAACTTTGCCCCGCGCGTCGGGTTGGCCTACCGGCCGTGGGGAAACAATACGGTGATCCGTACCGGCTTCGGAATCTTCTATGACAATCTTGTCTACAAGGTGGATAATGCCGGGAGCCCGTACACGGTGAGCGAGCCGAGCTTTACCCAACCCGGCCAACAATCCAACCGTCGTTCTGCCGCAGGTGTTTCCGCCCGCCGGCAGCGGAGCTGCCAGCGCGAATCTCCCGACCGCCATACGCAAAGCGACCGTCACGATCCGTCCAAATATCTTTTCCAATCCGAACCTCTCGAGTGACCAGCGGTCGTTGAACCGGTGGTTTGATCCGACGGTGTTTGGCGCGCCAACTCGAGGCTCGTTTGGAACTTCGGGCCGCGGCGTAATCATCGGTCCGGGTTCGATGGTGTGGCACGCGACGGTGGGTAAGTCGATATACTTGCATGAACGCGTTAAGGTACATTTCGAAATGAGCGCGTTCAACATCTTCAATCATCCGAATTGGGGCAATCCGCGGACCAATATCACTTCCGCTCCGGGCGTAATCACGTCGGTAGTGGGCAGAAACGATCTCGACAACATTGGCCCGCGGCAACTGCGCGCCGGGCTGCGACTGGAGTGGTAGAAACGCAGGCAGCAGTAGGGTTGTTGGGGGACTTGGAATAGCGATGTTGGCGCTGCTGCTTGCGACAGTCACGGTGTCCGCCGCGTTCGAGGGCGGCAGCCTGGGAAAAGTCGACTACCTTGCGCCCAACCATATACGCTGCGCGGTGCGGGGCCAGGCGGACCAGAACCATCGGAACCGGCAGGCCAGCTGGTATTACTTCCGCCTGGACGGCCTGCCGCAAGGCGAGTTCCAGATCGATTTCGTGGATCTGGTCGGAGAATACAACTTCCATCCCGGCAGCCACGCCATCACTCGCAACACGCGTCCCGTGTTTAGTTATGACAACCAGACGTGGACGCACTTTCGCGACGATCAGGCCAGTTGGAGCGAAAGCGAGGTGCGGCTGACCCTTCGTTTCAAGCCGGAGCGCCGCACCATTTGGATCGCTCACATGGCGCCCTACACCGGGCGAGAGTTGCAGCGCTTGCTCGATATTCGCGACCCGCGCATACAGCAGGAGACGATCGGCAAGTCGGTTCACGGGCGGGACATCGCCCTTCTGACCATCACCGATCCCGCAGTGGCCGCGGCTGGCAAACACGTCGTGTGGCTCATGGGCCGGCAGCATGCCTGGGAGGCCGGAACTTCCTGGGTGGCGGATGGCGCGGTTCGATTCCTTCTTTCACGCGACCCGGCGGCGGTACGGCTGCGGCGATCCACCATTTTTAAAGTGATGCCGATTTTCGATCCGGACGGAGTAGCGGAAGGGGCCGTGCGTTTCAACGCGAATGGCTATGACAATAATCGCAACTGGGACACCGCGGACCCGAAGCTGATGCCGGAGATCGCCGCGGCGCGGCGGTCCATGTTGAGCTGGCTGGACGCTGGTCATCCCATCGATATCTTCTTGACGCTGCACAACACCGAGGCCAAGGATTACGTCGAAGGTCCCGTAAATCTTGGCATCCTCGCCATCGATAGGACCGCGGGCGAACTGGTGCAATGCCTGCGGAGTGGGACCAACTTCCACGACCCCGCTTCGCCGCGC
>DOZZ01000310.1:0-2497 GCA_003517725.1 Bryobacterales bacterium
CCGGCCTATCCCGAATTGATGGACAGCGCCCAGCGTGTGGCCCGCGTGGTACGCGATGAGGAACACCGCTACGCCACCACCTTTCTGGTGGCCGAGAAAGTGTTTCAGGAGGAGGTCCGCCACCTCAGCGATGGCAAGCTGCCGGGCGCAGTCTCGTTCCGCCTCTACGACTCCTACGGGCTCGCACTCGATGAGCAAGAGGAGATGGCGCGCGAGCGCGGCCTGCACATCGACCGCGAAGGTTTCGAGCACGAGATGCAGCGCCAGCGGGAACGCGCGCGCGCCAGCTGGAAGGGCGGCGACAAAGCCGCCGTGGCCCCGATTTATCAGGAGCTCTTGCAAAGATTCCGCAGAACAAATTTCGTGGGGTATGAGCATCTGAGAACGGCCGTGCGGGTGTTGGCGCTACTGCAAGATGGCCAGGCTGTCGAATCCGCCGGCTCCGCCGACGAGCTGATTCTCGACCGCACCCCGTTCTATGCCGAAACCGGAGGCCAGGTGGGCGATCGCGGCCTGTTGCGCAATGCCGCCGGCGAGGTCGTCGCCCACGTCGAGACGGCCTACCCGGCAGTAGCAGGTTTGACGGTGCACCGCGTCAAGACTCACCTCACCATCAAAGTGGGCGACCAGCTGACCGCCGAAGTCGCGGAGCACGAGCGCCTCGCCACCATGCGCAACCACACCGCCACGCATCTGATGCACGCGGCCCTGCGCCAGGTCCTCGGCAGCCACGTCAAGCAGGCCGGCAGCGTCGTCGAACCGGCGCGCCTGCGCTTCGACTTCACCCACTTCACGGCCGTCGATCCGGCGGAACTGCACGAAGTCGAACGCCTGGTGAACGAGCAAATTCGCGCCAACACACAGGTCACGACCGACGTGCTGCCGATCGAGCAGGCCATCGCCACCGGCGCCATGGCGCTCTTCGGCGAAAAGTACGGCGACCAGGTGCGCGTGGTCTCCATCCCAGGCTTCAGCAAGGAACTCTGCGGCGGCACTCACGTGGGCCGTGCGGGCGATATCGGCGTCTTCAAAATCACCTCCGAAAGCAGCAGCTCCTCGGGCGTGCGCCGCGTCGAAGCCGTCACCGGCGAAGCCGCCGTGGAACGCTTCCAGAAGACGTCCGACGTCCTCACCCGCCTGGCGCAGACGGTGCGCGTGGCCGAACCCGAACTGATCGAGCAGGTCGACCGCCTGCTCGCGGAAAACCGCGCGCTGGAGCGCCATAATGAGCAGTTGAAGACCCGCCTGGCGCAGTCCGCCGCGGGCGAGCTCGAGCAGAAAGCTACCACCGTGAACGGCGTGAAAGTAGTGGTTTCAAAAGTCGAGCCCATGGATCGCGGCCAGCTTCGCTCGCTCGCCGATTCGCTGCGCAACAAGCTGAAATCGGCCGTGGTGGTGCTGGCCTGCGTCGACGATGGCGCCGTCTCGATCATCTCGGCCGTCACCAAGGACCTCACCGCCAAAGTGCACGCCGGCAAGCTGACGGGCAGCATCGCGCAAGCCGTCGGCGGCAAAGGCGGCGGACGGCCCGACCTGGCCGAAGGTGGCGGCAAAGACGCGGCCGCGCTGGATCAGGCACTGCAGCGCGCCACCGAAACCATCGGGGCGGCGCTTTGAATTCGGTCGACGCCGTGATCGTGGGCGCCGGGCCCACCGGCCTGGCCTGCGGCATTGAACTGAAGCAGCGCGGCCGGTCGGCGCTGATTATCGACAAGGGCTGCGTGGTCAACTCGATCTACCACTACCCGACGAACCTGGTTTTCTTCACCACGCCGGAGCTGCTCGAAATCGGCGGCATTCCCATGACCAGCCTGAACGAGAAGCCCAACCGGCACGAAGCTCTGAAGTACTACCGGCGCGTGGCCGATTACTTCAAGCTCAACATTCACCAATACGAGCAGGTGGACTCGATCGAAGGCAGCGACTTGAACTTCACCGTGCGCAGCACCGATCGCGACGGCGTGCACCACGAATACTCGGCCAGGAAGGTGATTCTGGCGACCGGCTATTACGATGTCCCCAACCGCCTGAATGTACCCGGCGAAGATCTGCCCAAAGTGCTGCATTACTACAAAGAGCCGCACCCTTACTACAACCAGGACGTGGTCGTGATTGGGGCCAAGAACTCCGCGGCGCTGGCGGCGTTGGAACTCTACTGGACCGGCGCCCGGGTCACGCTGGTACACCGCGGCGAGCACATCTCGTCCAAGGTGAAGTATTGGATCAAGCCTAATATCGAAAACCGGCTGAAGGCGGGCGAGATCACCGGATATTTCCGCTCCCATATTACGGAGATTTCGCACAACAGCGTGCGGCTGGTTACACCCGAGGGTGAAAAGGTGCTAACTAACGACTTCGTTTTCGCGCTGGTGGGCTATCGGCCCGATCTGGAATTTCTGGAGCGTACCGGTATCTCTTTGGATCCGGCGACGCTGCGGCCGCAGACCGACAAGCACACGCTCGAAAGCGCCCGAAACGGCGTATATCTGGCCGGCGT
>DOZZ01000310.1:2659-5785 GCA_003517725.1 Bryobacterales bacterium
TTTTTTGAATCTACTGGGTTGTACAGGGAGACACGATGAGCTCATTTCTGAGTCTATTTTTCGGGTGTGGCCATACTCGGACCACGTTTCCGTTGACGCCTTCGCGACGGGGAGCCGTTTCAGGAAGCAGTTATGCCGGGCAGCCGAAGCGTAATAATACCTATGTCGTTTGCCTCGACTGCGGCAAGGAGTTTGACTACAACTGGAAGGAAATGCGTGTGGGCAGCCCGGTACAGGCGCAGCCCAGCCAGTCGGCGCCGGAACCGGCCGCCGTCACCGCCAACCGATAGTAACGGAGCGCCGTCGCCGAACCCATAGGCCCAAGGCCACCGCTTCAACGCCGCGGGCCCGCGCTTTTAAACGCGCCGCTTCAGGTGCATCCCCAGACTTACGACAAACCCCGCTACAAAGATCGAGAAACCCAGTTTGCCAATAGCGGCAAAGGAAGTCGCGGCGATCTCGAAACCAAACATGGCGGCCAGAACCGCCAAAATTACAAAAACCAACGAATAGAAGAGCATGGCGCGAGCGGATACCTCCCCGGCTGTGGACTTCGTAAAACAAAGGGTTAGCTTGCAACTGGGCTGCCAGTTTGGTGCGATAGTGGCCAGGAAACCACATGTCTCCGAAGTTTTCTTTGGGCGTCGCGCTGGGGTTCGCCGCGACCGTGATTTTGAAGAACAAGCCGCATCGCCAGGCGATGCGCTCGTCGCCACCTGCTGATGCCATTCCGGAGAACGGCCCCTTCGACGCTTTCGGGAGCCGGCTGGCGGCCATCGAGGCGGATTTGGACGAGTCTGACCGCGTGATTCTGGAGCAGTCGAAAGCGGCGGCGGCCCGCGCTTTCCGGCCCTCCAAGGCGGTGTCGCCGGCCGCCCTGAGCGCGCGTCTGGCACAGAACGAGCGCAAGAGTGCGGCTGCCCGCCGAGAGATCGAGGCGTTTGTCGTCGCTGCACAGCGCGCCACCGCGGCGTGCCGGGAACCGCTGGAAGCCTGGATCAACGAACTGCCGGCGCGCGTCGCGGAAAACCTCAAGGGCTTGTCTCATGAGGAGACTTCGGCAGATGGACCCAAGCTGCAGTTGCCCGCCCTCCCGGAACATGATCCCGCGGCGGCCCAGCCGTCTGACGGCAGAGGCGGACTGGCGCCACGGCTGGTGCACCAAGCCGGCGAGATAGCAGACCTGGCCGGCAAGGCCGTTGCACTGAGAAACCAGATGGGCTTCTAAAAAGGCGATGCAATTGCTCTTGAGCAGGGCATGAGATATCGCGTCACGTTCCGCAAGCGCTTCAACCAGGAGGGCCAGGGAAGCGACGATCCGGTCACCTCACTGAATCTGCCTGACGGCGTGGTTCAGGATTCCGCGGTGGTGGAAACTTTCGTACCCGATAGCCTGCATGTGGAAGAGCGCATGGAGGAGGACGATGACTTCTTTCCGTTCGGCACCGAGGTCTGGGAGTTCGAGGTGACCGACGGCCGCGAGAAGGATTTCGAAGACGCCGTGGCCACCAGTGGCGCCGCCCTCGAGTACGACAAGATGCCGGAAGAGGTCAGCCCCGAGCCCGGCTCGTAACCCTTAAACGCGCTGCCTATACTTGAAGTATGGACTTCGAGTTGGTCGTCGATTACCAGCCGCGCGGCGACCAGGTCACCGCCATCGAGGAGCTGACCCGCGGGCTCCTGGACGGCGACAAGCATCAGGTTTTGCTGGGCGTAACGGGATCCGGCAAAACGTTCACCATGGCCAAGCTGATCGAGCGGCTGAACCGGCCGGCTCTGGTGCTGGCGCACAATAAGACGCTGGCCGCCCAGCTCTATCACGAGTTCAAAGCATTCTTCCCCCGCAATGCCGTCGAGTATTTCGTCAGTTACTACGACTATTACCAGCCGGAAGCCTACATTCCGTCGAGCGACGTCTACATCGAGAAGGAAGCCACCATTAACGACGAGCTCGACAAGCTGCGGCTCTCGGCCACGCGGTCTTTATTCGAGCGGCGCGATTGCGTGATCGTGGCCAGCGTCAGTTGCATCTACGGCCTGGGGTCCCCCGAAGCCTACTACGGCATGCTTCTCATGCTCGAAAAAGGGCAGAAGATCTCGCGCCAGCAGATCATCGCCCGCCTTGTGGATATTCTATACGACCGCAACGACCACGACTTCCGGCGCGGGACATTTCGGGTCCGCGGCGACACCATCGAACTCAATCCCACCTACGACGACTACGCCTATCGCATTGAGCTATGGGGCGACGAAATCGAAAGCCTCTCGCAGATCGACCCCCTGCTGGGGCAGGTGCGCCAGACCTATCTGCGGCTGCCGATCTATCCTAAAACGCACTACGTGATGTCGGAGCAGACGCGCGAAAAGGCCATGGAGTCGATTCGCGAGGAGCTGGAGTGGTGGCGGCCGCAGCTCGAAGCCCAGGGCAAGCTGATCGAAGCCCAGCGCCTGCACCAGCGCACCCTTTTCGACTTGGAAATGATGCGCGAGATCGGCTACTGCCACGGCGTTGAAAACTACTCCCGGCACTTCTCCGGACGCCTGCCAGGCGAAGCGCCGCCAACGCTGCTGGACTATCTGCCGAACGATTCCGTCATGTTTCTGGACGAGAGCCACCAGACGGTGCCGCAGTTGCACGGCATGTACCACGGCGACCGCTCGCGCAAGGAAGTGCTGGTGGGCCACGGCTTCCGCATGCCCAGCGCGCTGGACAATCGCCCGCTGACCTTCGAGGAGTTCGAGCACCGCGTCAACCAGGTCGTGTATGTGTCCGCCACGCCGGGCCCCTACGAGCTGACCAAAGCAGCGGGCGTGGTGGTGGAGCAGATCATCCGCCCCACCGGCCTGGTGGACCCCGAAGTGGAGGTGCGCCCCATCAAAGGCCAGGTAGACAACCTGCTGGGCGAGATCCGCACGCGCGTCGAGAAGAACCAGCGCGTGCTGGTCACGACGCTGACCAAGCGCATGGCGGAAGATCTGGCCGAGTATTACTCGGAAGTAGGCGTGAAATGTAACTACCTGCACTCGGAGGTCAGCACGCTGGACCGCATCAAGATCCTGCGCGACCTGCGCCGCGGCGAGTTCGACGTACTAATTGGCATTAACCTGCTGCGCGAGGGCCTGGAC
>DOZZ01000310.1:5908-6237 GCA_003517725.1 Bryobacterales bacterium
CTGCGCGAGGGCCTGGACCTGCCCGAAGTCTCGCTAGTGGCCATTCTGGACGCCGACAAAGAGGGCTTTTTGCGCTCCAACGGCTCGCTGATCCAAACCATAGGCCGGGCCGCACGCCACCTGGAAGGCCGTGCCATTTTGTACGGCGACGTCATGACCGACAGCATGAAACAGGCTATTGGCGAAACCAACCGGCGGCGCGCCGTGCAGGTGGCCTACAACGAGTTGCACCACATTACGCCGCAGTCGATTATCAAGCCCATCGACATGATGCTGGTGAAGATCGCCGAGGGCGATTACGTGACGGTGCCGGTGGAACGCGAAGAAGA
>DOZZ01000310.1:6448-20284 GCA_003517725.1 Bryobacterales bacterium
GTGAAGGCGCTAAAAACGCGGGACGTAGCAGGCATCGGCATCCCGGTCTAGCCGTCAATTCAGCAAAACCAATCCACCCAGAAACCCTCGGCTCCCTTGTGGGGCGGCCTTCAGGCTGCGGCTGGCTTCAGCCGGCCTGTCGCTCCAACAGCCAACGCGCCGGTTAACGAATTAACCCACCGGTTACTGAAACAGCCGAATCCCAGCGATGCCTGCGGCTCCAGCCCGCAGGCAATCCTCTTCATTTTCGAAGCTCACCCCACCCAGCGCGAGCACCGGCAGCGCAGTAGAGCGGCAGGCGACGGCCAAAGCATCAAGTCCAATTCCGTTCCCTTTCGCCGATTCGAACACCGGCCCGAAAACGGCGAAGTCGGCGCCTGCGGCGCGGGCCAAATCCTCAATCGAATGGCACGAAACAGCGATCAAAAAGCCCGGGGGCGTAAGCGTGCGAAGCAGCAACGGCGGCAGCGAATCGCCGCGCAAATGCACGCCGTGCGCGCCGCAGGCCAGCGCGACGTCCAGCCGATCGTTCACCAGCACCCGCGTTGAAGTTCCTAAAGTAAGACCAACGATACGCCGCGTCAGCTCGGCCAGCGCGCGCCCCTCCAGATCTTTCTCGCGGATCTGAATATAGTCCACACCCGCCGCCACATTGCGCTTAACGGCATCTAAAAAACCACCGCCCAGCGCCAGCCGGTCGGTGATGTAGTAACGCAAGCCGGTCACAGCGCGGTGTAGTAACGTTCCCCAGCGCAGGCGCGGCACAGCGTCCGCTCGCCGCTCTGCACCTGCCGCTCGAAGTTGATGCCTTCGCCGCACTCGTCGCACACGTGGCGCGCGCCTTTGTATCCCGGCAGATCTTCAGGCGCCAGATCCACGCGCACCCACTGCACATCGAAGATCTCGTCCACGGGCATCTCGCGATAAGCCTGCATCTGCTGGCGATTCTTATCCGCGATCTCGGGAAACAGCTCCCTCGCCCGCGCCTTCGACGATTCCCTGGCCACCACGCGCACGCTGCGGCCGGTCTGCAGATCGCAAAACGTCGCCGCGACTTTCCCAAAGTCCCGAAACTTCAACGCCCGCTTGCCCAGGCGGCAACCGGTCACGACGGGAATCGCATCGGTAGCGCAGCGGTCAATTTCAACAAACGTGATCAGCCGCTTACGGTCGCGCCCGGCCGGATCTTCGAGCCCCAGCAGCGCCACGCCATGCAGTGCCATGCGCAGCCCCAGAATTTGCCCCGCGCAAATGTGGCCGTGCGCGGCTTCGGCCAATTGCACGTACTCTTCAAAAGTCTTCATCTCAGCCAATCAGGCGCAGTTCGCCCGGCGGCATTTCCAAATACCATTCCTTATTGTCCTTCGCGGCGCTGTCGCGTGCAGCGGCGTAGTCCCGCAGCGGCGCGTGGACGGCCAGCCCATTCGAGAACTCGAGCACTGCCGACCCGGCCAGCAGCGTGCACCGGGCCAGTTCCGCCGGCACACGGTTCTCGCCCGGCCCTGACGCCAGGCGCACGCTCGAAGGCGGCAGGCACACCTGCACCCGATCGCCCAGGAAGCGCCCCGGAAAATAGGGGCCCGAGAGCTCTCCGTTGAAAGCCCGCAGGCGGCTGGTGTTGCGCCCGGGGTCGAGCGCGCGAATCTCGGAGTCGAAGATGTTGGTCAGCCCCATCAGCACGGCGGCTTCACGTGACACCGGCCGAGCGCTGATATCGCGGGGCGCGCCGCGCTGCACAATGCGACCACCCGCATAGAGCAGCAGCGCATCGCCCAGCGCGAAGGCCTCCTCCAGATCGTGGGTGACCAGCAGAATCGGAATACTCACGCCATCGCGCAGCGCAAATAGAGCCTGATGCAGATCGTCGCGCAGAGCCAGATCCAGGCCGCGCGCCGGTTCATCCAGCAGCAGCACTTCAGGCCCCGCGATCAACGCACGCGCGATCGATCCGCGTTGCTTCTGGCCGCCCGAAAGCTCATGCGGATAGCGTCCCGCCAACGGCGCCAGCTGGAAGCGCTCCAGCATCTCGTTCACGGCGCGATGCCGCTCCAGGCGCGGCAGGCGCTCGGCGCCGAACATCAGGTTGTCGCGCAGCTTCATGTGCGGAAACAGCGCGTGCTGCTGGAAGACGTAGCCGCAATGGCGCTCGCGCGGCGGCTGGTCAACGCCGGCCTCGGCATCGAACAGGATGCGGTCGTTCAGCAGAATGCGTCCTGCATCGGGACGGCAGAAGCCCGCGATGCAATCGAGCGTGAGGGTCTTGCCCGCTCCGCTGGCTCCGAACAAAACCGTGACGCCGGGCTTGGCTTCGAACGCCAGGTCCAGCTCGAACGCAGCCGATTCCGCGCCGGCCCCGAAGCGCTTGGCGATGCGGGCTTCGATCATGCCGTCTCGCGCGTGCGCTCGACCCGTCCCGCCAAATACACGATCGCGATCGTCACCACCGACACCACCAGCACCAGCACCCGCGCGGCGACGCCGTTGCCGGATTGCACCGCGTCATAGATGGCGATCGAGACAGTCTGGGTGCGGCCCGGAATGTCGCCGGCGACCATCAGCGTGGTGCCGAAGTCGCCCATGCAGCGCGCAAAGGCCAGCACCGTCGCGGCCAGCAGCGAGCGCCGGGCCAGCGGCACCGAAACGCGCCAGAAGACGCGCAGCTCCGAAGCGCCCAGCGTGCGCGCGGCACGCTCGAAGCGCCCGTCCACACTTTCAAAAGCGGCCCGCGCCGACTTCGCCAGCAGCGGCACGGCGTGCAGCGTGGACGCCAGCACCGCGGCTTGCCACGTGAACACCAGCGGCTGCCCCGTCAACTTTTCGTAGAGCTGCCCAGGAAATGCGTTTCGGCCGACCGAGACCAGCAGGTAGTAGCCGAGCACCGTCGGCGGCAGCACCAACGGCAGCGTGACGACGGCGTCCAGAATATTCTTGCCGCTGAAATTGCGATTGGCCATGACCCACGCCAGCGCCACGCCGATGGCGAGCGACAGCAGCGTCGCGAGCGCCGACACACGCAGGCTCAACCAGACCGGAAACCAGTCGATGGACATGAGCCACAATTATACTTAACTGACAGATTTCGACCTGCGATAGCATCATGAAAATAGATGCACGAAAACAAGCAATTTCGGCAAAATGGAGCGATGTAAAAAAGGGGCGGAGCGGACGTCCTAGAGAAAGCGATTATAGACTGGGCAAAAGCTAACCCCTTCTGACCTTGAGCATTAAGAAAAATCCTTTACTAAAACGTCCCAACAAGGCGGCAGCACGGAAAGACCTTTTTACCTTAACAACGTTAGCGCGCGCTGGCGGTCGCGGCGGCCGCCCCGCCGGGACGCGACATCAATAACTGGATCGATAAAGCGGCGTTCGGACCCGCGCCGAACGATCGTTTCGGAGATGCCGGAGTGGGCGTGATCGAAGGACCCGCGCTGCAGTCCTACGACCTCTCCATCGCCAAAAACTTCAAGGTTCGAGAAGGTTGGAACCTCAGGTTTCAGACCGATTTCTTCAACGCGTTCAATATCGCGAACTTCACCGGCCTGAACACCAACGCAAGCGATAAAGCGTTTGGGACTCTGTCGAGCGCCTATCCGCCGCGCAATCTGCAGATGCAAATGAAGCTGACGTTCTGATCACCGGGGCGACTCCGCGGGTCTCGTCAGAACGAGAAGCGCAGACTGAGCTCCAGACGGCGGTTCGTGACCGACGTTCCGCCTGGACCAAAACCTCCGCTGAGGCTGTTGGAGACGCCGAACAGGGGCGACGACAAGACGCCGATCGGGTTGCCCGGGTTATTGGTGTTGAACACATTGCGCGCCGACGCCGAAAGGGTCAGGTTGTAGCGATGACTGGTGCTGCCATCGAAGCCGCCGGGGCCACCCGGGCCGCGTCCGTGCCCGCGGCCACCGGGACCGCCAACGAAGACTGGGCCGTGCATCGGTCCGCCAACGCCGCCCCCGCCGCGGCCCGTCGATTCGCCGAACCCGAACACCTTGCTCAGCCGCAGATTCACGGTCAACGAGGCCGGGCCTTGCGCGAAGTTGCGCGGAATCGGAATGTCGTTGGGGCCTGGATTGACATTGAAGCAGGAGCGGACGATTTCAGTGCAACCACCAATCAGCGAGGGCCGGGCGGTGAAGACCGAATCGCCATAAAAGTCCTGGCCGGTGGTGATGTTGTAGGGCATGCCGGAGCGCGCAATGATGAAGGGGCTCAACCGCACGGCCCACTTGGTGGCCAACGAACCTCCCATCACAAAACGGTGGCGAATGTCCTGGCCGGAGCGTCCATAGTCGAGCCGCGTATTGTACTGATCGGCCGGAAAGGTGCCGGGGCCGTCGGTGTTGCTGCGGGCATGATTGAAGACGTAGAACGCAAAGAAATTGATGCTGCGCGTCATACGCGAGTTGGTGTTCACGATGATCTGGTTCTGGTTCAGCACGCCGTCGGATTCGTACTGGTAAAGGTTGCCGGAGCCGTAGGGGCGGATGCCCGCCGGGTTGTCCGCTGAAATGGAGCCGGGCAGCGGAGCGTTGACGTTACGCTCGAGCAATTCGTGCACGCCGCGCGTGACTGTAAAGTTCACGGCGACGGTGGTATTGTGCGGCAATTGCCGCTCCACGCCCATGGCTGTCTGGATCAGGTAGGGCGCGCGCAGATTGGACTCTTTCTGCTGAATGGTTTGCGGCAGCACGCGGGCGTTCAACTGATCGATCGAAGGGACATCGCCGAAAAACAGCGGGTCGCTGACGATGTAGCGCTGCTGGGTGACGCCGTTGAAGCGCAGGGCGGCCAGCGTGAGGCTGTTGTTGACTCGATCGTAGAAGATGCCTGAGCCGCCGCGGATGACGGTCTTGCCGGGCTTGCCGCCATGCGAGTCGGGTGACCACGCGAAGCCGACGCGCGGCGCGATGTCGCGCCAATCGGAGATATTGTTCTGCAACTCATAGCGCAGGCCCAAGCTCAAGGTGAAGTTGGGTTTCACGCGCCAGTCGTCCTGGAAGAAGATGCCTTCGTCGAATTGGGTCAGGTTGGCGCGCGGATTGCCCCCCGAGATCAGGAACTGCGACGCGCCGCCGCCCAGCTGACGAATCAACTGCGGCGAGTAACCCAGCTGGCTGAACAGCAGCGTGCGGCGGTACTGCTCGATGGAGCTGAGAGCGCACGGGTCCGGGTTCGGCCGCGGCAGCGAGGTGCATGCCGCAACGGCCGCGGCGGATGCGTTGTTGCCGGCGTCGAGCACCGGGCCAAGGCTGCCCTGAAAACTGAAGTTGCCGTTGAAATTGGATGGCGCCTGGCTCGAAATATCGTCCACCCGCACGCGCACTCCGAACTTAAAAGCGTGCGTGCCGGACGACACCGAAGTGTAGTTCTGCAATTCGTAGTTCTTGTCGGTATTCCGGGCGCTGCCTATGCCCGACCCGCCGCCGCTGAAGGCGCCGGAAACCTGAATGCCGGGCGCATTGCTGACGGCCGTCTGGTTGGTGGTGTTGTCCTCCAGGCGAAAGCGCGTCTCGTTGATGACGCGGGCGCCCAGCACGGCGGTCTCGGTCAGCGCAATGCTGTGTTCCTGCTGGAACATATGGTTGCCGCGAGTGGCCAGATCGAAGAAGCCCAGACCGGCGTTGGCCTGGTCGTTGCGCTCGTAGGAATAGCGCATCACCAGGGTGTTGTTAGCGTTCAACTGGTAGTCGACACGCGGGCTGACGGTGGTGCGGTGCTGCGGTTGCGGCGTGGAAATTCCAAAGGGAACGATGTTGAAGTTGGAGTCGACCAGCTGGCCATTGGCCACGGCGGCATCGGAGACGTCGCGGCGTTCGAAATCGACAAACACGGAGGCGCGCTTGCCCAGGCTGTCGCTGATGTTGCCGCCGTACTGGCGTGACGAGAAGTCCGGGTAAACGCTGGTGTAGGGATTGCGAGCGTCGAAGGCTTTTTCGCTGTCGTTAAAGAATACCTGGCCGCGCAGCTTGTCGGTGCCGGGCTTGGTCAGGATCTCGATGCGGCCGAAGCCGATGCGGTCATACTCGGATGAAAACGGATTTTGATTGACGCGGATTTCGCGAATTGACTCTTTGGGCGGCAGCCGGCCGCCGGTGAATCCGTCAATGAAGATCTGGCCCCCGTTGGGACCGGCCGCGGGTCCCGCCAGCGCCTGCAGATCGCTGGCCAGGTCGTCAGGGTCGTCAGGCAGCGCGTCGATTTCTTCCTGCCGCAAAACGAGAGCCCCAGCGTTTTGGGTGGCATCCACGCTGACCGTGCCGACCGGGTCGCCCTGCACCGTTACTTCCTGCTTCGAGGCCTCCAGCTTCATGGCGACATCCACTTTCATCGGGCGGCCCGCCAGCACCGTGAGCTTGGCCGTGAACGGCGCAAAACCGCTGCGGGTGGCAATCACGGTGTAATTGCCGGGTGGCAGGCCGGCGATGCTGTAGGCGCCGGTAATATCCGTCTCGGCCTTCTTCGTCACGCCTTGCCCGGTGGCGGACACGGCCACCCCCGGGATGGGCGATGACGTGTCGTCAAGAACCGTGCCTCGAATCACGCCTATCTGCTGGGCCGGCAGGATGGCAGCGCCCAGCACCAGGCAGAGAGTAATCAAAATATAGCAATGGCGTCGCAAAAACATAGAGATCCTTTTCAAGTGTGAAAATACTGGTGCTGGTGCCGGTTCCAAGCCGGCCACGAGAGCAGCCTACTGCGGCAGGCCGACTTCGCCGAAATTCCAGGCGCCGTTCAGCACGGATTGTCCCGAGGACGAAGCCGCGGTCAGCAGCGGCTCGACGCCCGCAATTAAAGTAATAGCCAGAACCGTGCCAGGGTCTGCGCCGGAGCTGCTCGAAATAATGACGGCATCACCGGGCTTCAACTCGGCCAGGGTAATGACCGGGACGCGCTCCATCATCTGTTGAAAGTCGCGATGGCCGCCGGCGCCCGGTCCCATACCACCGGCTCCCGCCCAACCCGGTCCAGCACCACCGGCCCCAGCGCCATGTGCTCCGGCGCCACCGGGTCCGCCATGGGTCCAGGCCGGACGTTCGCCGGGAGCGGCCGCCTGGTTGGGTTTACCAGCTGCCGCCGCGGCCATGCCGGCGCCCGCTGACGATCCAGCCGGAGCGCCGCCGGGCCGCGCACCAACCGCGCCGGGCGTTGCACCGGCAGTATTTTGCCGCATCCGCGCCATCATGGCGGCCATCTCGGGCGGCAATTTCTTCAGCGTGGTGTCGGCCGCGATCTTCACGGTCAGGGGCTTCTTGTTCTCCAGATTGTTCACCCGCATTTCGCCTTTGGCGGCGTCGATCGAGATGATCGTGCCGGCGATATTCCGGAAGCTGCCGGAAACAATTTCTTCGGCTTTGATGGAGCGCCCGTCCTCGCTGCGTTCGCCTAGCACGCGCAGGTTGTCGCCCACATGGATATCCGCAACGGCGCTGGGCTTGGCGTCGCTGAAGCGAATTGAGTCGTTGGCATAGCGCCGGAACCCGGTGTTCGCGGCTGTTTCGACGGTCACGTCTTTCAGACCCGTGGGCGTTTGGGTCTTGATGCTGAAAGTATGGGCCGTGGCGTCAATCGACTCCACTTTGCCGGCCATCCCGCGGCGCTGCCACTCGGCGCGGCTCTTTTCAAGGTGCTGCGCCAGCTCGGCTTTGTTCATCAGGTAGACAATGCTCGCCGGATTGTCGGGCTGTCCTTCGGCGGCGGTGCGGATGCGCGCCAGCACGCGGTCGCCCATGGCGATATCGCTGATGGTGATGCGGGTGGCCTTCGTGAGATCTTTTTCGCCTGGCGGAATTCTCAAAAACGATGTAGCTGCGGCCAACTTCACCGTGGCCGCGGAACCGGTGTCGGTCTTTACCGTGATCTGAGCGCTATCGACGGAGGTAACCTCCCCAACCACGCGGGTGACAGCCGCGGGCTTGGCCGCCGCGGGAGTGGCGTCCTGGCGCAACGCCGCCATGGCCGGCAAGGCACCCAGAAGAACCGAAAACAGAAAAACTTTTCGCATTGTTAAATAAGGGAGACGTCAACGGCGATGAAAGGTAACCCGTCCGGCCCGACGACCGTGTAAATTTGTGCAACTAGCGTACGCAACGTGGGTTAGCGTTAGCTATTCTCTCATGCCCGAGGACGCCAAACACCCCGAACTGCCGCGAAGCCTGAATCTGCTGGACGCGGCCTCGGTGGTGGTCGGGACAGTCATCGGCTCGGCCATTTTTCTGGCCCCCGGCGAAGTCGCGCGCAGCCTGCCCAGCCGCGGCCTGATTTTGCTGGCCTGGATGCTGAGCGGGTTACTCTCATTTTTCGGCGCGCTGGCGTATGCCGAATTGGGCGCGATGCTGCCGTCCACCGGCGGCCAGTACGTCTACCTGCGGGCGGCTTACGGGCCGTTATCGGCTTTTCTGTGCGGTTGGACATTTTTCTTTGTGATACAGTCCGGCGGCATCGCCACGCTGGCCGTCGGCTTCTCTATCTATTTGGGATATTTCGTGCCGCTGGCGCCCTGGGCTTCGCGCGCGGCAGCGGCCGGGTTAATCGGCATACTGAGCTGGATCAACTTCCGTGGCGTGCGCCAAGGCGCGGCGGTGCAAAATCTGTTCACCGTCCTGAAACTGAGCGGCCTGGCGCTGCTGATCGCGGCCGCTTTTGGGGCGCCCCCGGCCACGCGCGTGGCCGCTCCGTCAGTTACGTTTCATCCGGCTGCCTTCGGTATGGCCATGGTCGCCTGCCTGTGGGCCTACGAAGGCTGGAACATGGTAAGTTTCGTGGCGGGAGAGGTGCGCCAGCCGCGGCGTAATCTGCCGCGCGCGCTGGCCCTCGGCACGGGCCTGGTGGTCTTACTTTATATGTTGGCCAACGTGGCCTACCTGCGCATTCTGCCGGTCGCCGAAATCGCGCGCACCAGCCGTGTGGCCGCCAGCGCGGCCGAGCGCAGCCTGGGGCACGCCGGCGCGTTGCTGGTCGCGCTGACCATTCTGGTTTCAATCGTGGGCGCCACCAACGGCAGCATATTGACGGCGCCTCGCGTCTACTTCGCGCAGGCTCTGGACGGCCTGTTCTTCCGGTCCGTGGCGGCCATCCACCCCAAATTCCAGACGCCGTGGGTGGCCATCTGGCTGCAAGCGGTTTGGGCGGCCCTGCTGGCGCTTACCGATTCCTATGAGCTGCTGTTCTCGTTTGTCATGTTCGGCGCCTGGTTATTTTACGGCCTGACGGTGTTGGGCGTGGTGGTGCTGCGCCGCGCCCGGCCTCAAGCCGTCCGACCGTATCGCATGTGGGGCTACCCGGTAACCCCGCTGCTGTTTGCGGCGACTTCCTTCTGGCTGGTCATCAACAATTTTTTCACTGCTCCGCGGCCTTCACTGGCAGGGGTCGCGATCATCGCATCCGGGGTTCCGGCTTACAACCGGTGGCGGCGGGGTAAACTAAAGATACAGGTCCCAGTATGAAAAAATACGGCAAGTTCATTGCCCTCACCGTGCTGATTCTAGGTATGCTCATTTGGCTCGGCACATCGAGCATGAAAGACACGCAAACTTATTACAAAACTATCGCCGAGCTGGCACAACTCGGGCCGGGCGCGGCGCGGCAGCGTGTGCGCGTGGGCGGCGACGTCGAAAAGGGATCCATTATTCGTAAGGCTGACCTGGTGGAATTCACGCTGGCGCAGGATCAGCGGCGCTTGAAAGTTTCCTACGATGGCAAGGATCCGCTGCCCGACACCTTCCGCGACGGCGCGCAGGCGCTTGCCGACGGCAAGATGGGAACTGACGGTGTGTTTCACGCCAACAAGATTCAGGCCAAGTGCGCGTCGAAGTACGCCGCCAAGCCGGGGCAGGCGCCGGCGGGGCTGAAGCCGGTCACCAATACGCGCGGGACCATTTAAGAAAGAAGAGCAAGCATGGAAAATGTAGGCGCGTTCGCATTATTGATGGCGATGTGCGTATCGCTGTTCGCCATCGTGGCGGCCGTGGTGGGGCGTGTTCGCAATAAACCCTTCCTGGTCCTGAGCGCGGAGCGCGCGGTGCTGGCGGTCTGGGCCTTGGTGACTACGGCGTCGGGCATCCTGGTATATGCGCTGATGACCAGCGATTTTCACTTCGCCTATGTCGCGGGCCACAGCAACAAGGCCATGCCCACCATCTACAAGTTCACGGCGTGGTGGGGCGGACAGGAAGGCTCGCTGCTGTTCTGGAGCTGGCTGCTGGCGACCTATGCGGCCGTGGTGGTGGTGACGAACAAGCGCCGGCATCGCGACTTCATCCCGTACGTGATGGCCATTTTGTCGACGGTGCAGGCCTTCTTTCTGCTGCTCAATAATTTTGTGGCGAGCCCGTTTCAGGTGCTGGCCGTGGGCCAGTTCATCACGTCGGTGCCGGATGGCGTCGGCCTGAACCCGCTGCTGCAGTATCCGGCGATGGCCATTCATCCGCCCATGCTGTACCTAGGTTACGTAGGCTTTGCCGTGCCGTTCGCCTTCGCCATGGCGTCGCTCATCACGCGCCAGAAAGGCGATGCGTGGATCCACACCACGCGGCGCTGGACCATCGTGACGTGGCTCTTTCTGGGCGTGGGCATTGTGCTGGGTTCGGCCTGGGCCTATCACGTGCTCGGCTGGGGCGGCTACTGGGCCTGGGATCCGGTGGAAAACGCCTCGCTGCTGCCGTGGCTCGGCGGCACCGCTTTTCTGCACTCCGTCATGATGCAGGAGAAGAAGGGCATGATGAAGATCTGGAACATGGCGCTGGTGGCCGTGACGTTCTTCCTGTGCCTGTTCGGAACATTTTTAACGCGCTCGGGAGTAGTGAGCTCGGTGCACGCATTTGCCCAATCGCCGATTGGGACCTACTTTGTCGCGTTCCTGGCGCTGCTGGTGGCCGGCACCGTGTACCTGATTCTGGATCGCCTGCCCTACCTGCGCAGCGAATCGCAGCTCGAGAGCGTGGTCTCGCGCGAATCCAGTTTTCTGTTCAACAACCTGGTGCTGCTGGCCAGCTGTTTCGCGGTGCTGTGGGGCACGCTGTTCCCGGTGATCTCGGAGTGGGTCAGCAACGAGAAGATCAGTCTCGACGGGCCCTGGTTCAATCGCCTCATGATACCGATCGGCCTGTTCCTGCTGGTGCTGACCGGCGTGGGGCCGCTGTTTGCCTGGCGCCGTACGTCGGTCGAAAGCCTGCGCCGTAATTTTCTTGTGCCGGGACTGGCCGCCATCGCGCTGGCCATCGCGCTCTTCGCGCTGGGCATGCGCAACGCCTACGCCATCATCTCGTTTGGCTTCTGCCTGTTCGTGATGATGACCATCGTGAGCGAGTTCTACCGGGGCGCGCGCGCCATCTCGAACAAAGACGGCATCAACCTGCTTTCCGCCACGGTGCAATTGACGCATCGCAACACGCGGCGCTACGGCGGTTACCTGGTGCACATGGGCATCGTACTCATGTTTATCGGCTGGACCGGCTCGGCCTTCAACCAAAACAGCACCGTGGAGGTGAACGGCGGCAGCACCGCCACCATCGGTGCGTACACGCTGCAAGTAGTCGAACTGCGCAATGGCGATACCGAAAATTATCAATGGGATAGCGCGCTGTTGAAGGTTTCGAAGAACGGCCAGTATCTGGGCACGCTCGAGCCGGAACGCCGCTTCTATAAAGCCAGCCAGCAGGGCACCGCGAAGGTCGCGCTGCGGACGCGGTTGAACGAGGACCTTTACATCAACTTCGCCGGACGCGTGGGTGATGCCGCCACGCTGCAGCTGTACATCTTCCCGCTGGTGACGTGGATCTGGATCGGAGCACTAGGCCTGGTCGGCGGCACGCTGATCGCGCTGGTCCCGAGCCAGGTGACGCGCCAGTACGCGCGTACGGAAGTGGTGGGAATCAAGAAGAATGTCACGATTGAAGCTTAGCGTCGGGACGGCGCTGCTGGCTGTTGTGGCAGTGGCGCAAACGCCGCAGCCGCAGCCCGAGAGCGAGGCGGTGCACCGGGTGGCATCGCATCTGGCCTGCCGCTGCGGGTCGTGCAAAGACGTGGTGTCGTGCCCCATGTCGCTGCAAGGCTGCGGCTTTTGCAATCCGGCCAAGAAGAAGATTGCCGCCATGCAGGCGGCCGGCAACTCGGATCAGTCGATCATCGACGTGTTCACCCGCGAGTTTGGCCCCGACGAATACCGCGCCGGTCCCAACCGGTCGTTTTTGATCGTGCCGTACGCGCTGCTGGCGATCGGGCTGCTGGCCATCTTCTGGTTCATACGGCGCTATTACAAGGGCGCGGGGTTGCCGCCCACTGGCGCCGCGACCGACCCCGGCCTGGATCGCTACCGAGACACGATTGAGAAAGAGATGGCGAAACTCGACTGATGGTGATTGCTTTTGCCTGCCTGGTAGCCGTAGCGGTGTTCGGCTCCCTGATTTTCCTGCGCCCTTCGGACCTGCCGGTCCAGGCGCCCCCTTCGCCGTTCCAGCATCTGGATGAACGAAAGGCCGCCATTTATGAAAACCTGCGCGATCTGCAGTTCGAATATCGCGTCGGCAAGCTGTCGGATAGCGATTATCAGCAGACCAAGCTCGACTTGCAGCGCGAGCTGGCGGGCGTGATGGCCGAAATCGATCGCGTGCGCACGGAGTTACCGGCGGATCTGCAGTCCGTGCCGGCGGCGAAACCCAAAGCCGCCGCGGCGTTCCTTTGCCCCAGCTGCGGCGCGACGTTCCAGCAATCGCTGAAATTTTGCGGCGAGTGCGGCAAACCCATGAAGGCGCGCGCATGAAGACCGTACTGTTGTGTTTCGTATTGAGTGTTGCGGCACACGCGGCCGCCATTGACGGCGCCGTGATCAATGGCGCCACGGGCAAGCCGCAGGCGGGCGCGACGGTGACGCTGTTCCGCGTCGGACAGAATGGGCCGGAGATGATCGAGAGCGTCAAATCCGCCGCGGACGGCAAGTTCGCGCTACTGCAGGATCTGCCGGGCCCACGGCTGGTGCAGGCCGCCTTCGATGGCGTGACCTATAACCACATGGTGCCGCCGGGCGCGCCCAGTACGGGCATCGCGATTGAGGTGTACCCCTCGTCGCCGCGGCCGGGCGAGGCGCGCGTGCAAGAGCACATGCTGCTGGTGGAGCCCGCCAACGGCCAGCTCGCGGTGAGCGAAAGTTTCGTCTACAACAACCCCGGCAAGTCGACCTGGAACGATCCGGCGCATGGCACGCTGCAGTTCTTTCTGCCGGCCGCGACACAGGGGCAAGTAGTCGTGAACGTTCTGGCGCCGCAGGGCATGCCGATTCGGCGCGCGGCGGAGAAGACCGGCGCGCCCAACGTCTACAAAGTGGATTTCCCGATCAAGCCGGGCGAGTCGCGCATCGACCTCAGCTATGCCATGCCGTTCCAGACGCCCGCGCGTTTCGAAAGCAAGGTTCTGACGAAAAGCAAGGACACCAAACTGGTGGCGCCGGTGGGCGTGGAACTGAAGGGCGACGGCCTGGAGAGCTTGGGCAAAGAGCCGCGCACGCAGGCCTCGCTGTATCGCGTGACCTCGCCGGCGTTTGGCTTCACCATAGAAGGCAGCGGGACGTTGACGCGCGCCGAAGCGCCGGCAGCCGACGACAACAGCGGTCCGCAACTGGTGCAGGTGCTGCCGAAACTTTTTGCCGAAGTGAACCCGGCCGACGGTTTCTGGGCCGGCTTCCTCGCGGTGAAATGGTTGTTGCTGTTGATGGCGGCAATTTTGGTGCTGGCCTTCGCGCTGGTCTATCGCCTGCAAGCCCCTGCCCCGCCCGCCGCGGCTAAGCTGGCCGCCGCACCGCCTGAAAAACATGCCGGCCGCCGCCGCTGAAGCGCAGGG
>DOZZ01000310.1:20521-21570 GCA_003517725.1 Bryobacterales bacterium
TGCGTCTCTTCGCCGAGCTTTACGGCGTACCGGCGCCGGACGTAGTAGCCGACCAGTGGATCGAGCGCGTGGGCATGCAGCACGCGGCCGGCGGCCTCGTACGCGAATTCTCCCGCGGCATGCGCCAGCGCATTGCCCTGGCCCGCGCCTTCCTGCATCGCCCCAAACTGCTGCTGCTCGACGAGCCTTTTACTTCGCTCGATGACCGGGCGATCGCGCTGCTGCAATCGTTGTTGGGCGAAGCCCGCGCGGAAGGCCGCACCGTGATCCTGTCGACGCACCAGCTGCGCGAGGCGCTCGAACTGTCGACCGACGTGGCCCTGCTGGCGCGCGGCCGGCTGCTGTTTCGCGGGCCGCGCACGCAGCAGATGGCCGATGATCCAGGCTGGCTGTACACCCAATACGCCGATGCCTAATGCCTTTTCGCAGGCCCTCGTCATTGCGCGCAAAGACCTGCGGACCGAGCTGCGCAGCAAGGAAGCGCTGAACGCCGCAGCCGCTTTTTCGCTGGTGATCCTGCTGCTGTTCACGTTCGCTTTCGATCCCACCGAGGCCGACACGCGCGCGCTGGCCGGCGGCCTGATCTGGATCGTGTTCGCCTTCGCCGGCGTGCTGCTGCTGAACCGCAGCTTCGCGCGCGAACTGCCCAACGACTGCCTGGACGCGCTGCTGACCGCCCCGCTCCCCGGCGCCGCGCTTTTCCTGGGCAAAGCCGCGGCCAGTTTCGCGCTGCTGCTGATGGTGGAGCTGGTGGCGCTCCCAATCTTCGCCATCTTCTATGACGTGCGGCTGCTCGATAACGCCGGGCCGCTGATCCTCACCGCGCTGCTCGGCACCTGGGGACTTACCGTGGTGGGCGCGGCGTTCGCCGCGCTGACGGTCAACATACGTTTGCGCGAGCTGATGCTGCCGTTGCTGATCTATCCGATTCTGATGCCGGAGCTGCTGGGCGCCATGCAGTTGACCACCTCGCTGCTGACCGGCGGCACGCTGGCCGGCGACAACCTGACTTGGCTGAAACTGATGTTCGGCTTCGATATCATCTACAC
>DOZZ01000114.1:0-6699 GCA_003517725.1 Bryobacterales bacterium
TGGCTATGCGCGCTGGGACCTGGCTTGTTGGCGCAAACGGCCGATCCGGCTTACGCGCCGCTTGAGCAGGCCTATGCAGCGCTGCGCGTGAAGGATTACGATCGCGCGATTCCGCTGTTCGAGCAGGCCGTTGCCGTGGCGCCCGAGCGCGCCGCCATCCGCAAAGATCTGGCGTACACACTGCTCAAAACGGGTGAGTCTGAAGCAGCGCGGGACCAGTTCGCGGTGGCCGTGCGTCTGGCCCCGGGTGATGAGCACACGGCGCTCGAATATGCCTTCCTGTGCTTCGAAGCGCCGGACCGCGAGGAGGCCCGCGCCATTCCGTTCAAAGCTGAAGCCCGGCGCATCTTCGACCGCCTTCGCCACAGCGCCGACCCGGCCGCGCGCGCCACCGCCGGGCAAGCCTTCAGCAACATCGACGCGCCGCTGGCGGCGGGCATTGCCCGCTGGAGCGAGGCGGTGCTGCGGAGCCCGTCATTCAGCGCCCATTTTGAGCTGGCCCAACTGGCCGAACAGCGCGACGATCTACCGCTGGCTGCCGAGAACTATCTCGCTGCGTGGAAGCTGCTGCCGGAGCGCCGCGGCGTGCTGATCGATTTAGGCCGCGTATATCAGAGTCGCGGCCTGCCAGCCCAGGCGCATGCGGCGTGGCTGGCGGCCTCGCGTGGTGGCGAGCCCCGTGCCGCCGAGATGGCGCGCCGCCTGCTGCCCGCGCGCTATCCCTTCGTCTATGAATTCCGCCGCGCGCTGCTGCTCGATCCCGCGAATGCCGCGCTGCATCGCGAGTTGGCTTACCTCTTGATGCGAATGGCCGAAACCGGCGAAGTCAGCCATGCCGACGCCGAGCGCGAGTTTCGGGACATCACCACGCAGGACCCCGCCGATGTGCAGGCCGCCGCGCAACTGGGGCTGCTGTATTGGGGACGCGACGAGAAAGAGCTGGCGCGGCCGCTACTCGATCGCGTGCTCCAGGGCGCGGACGACGATCTGGCTAACCGCGTGCGCACGGCGATGCACCTCCCGGTCAAACTGGTGAGCCGAAGCGCGGTGCCAACGGAAGCGAGCCCGCGCTTGATGGCCGACCGCAGCCTGCGGGCCGGTTATCTGAAGGACGCGCTGCGCTACCTGCGCCTGGCGCACGAGGCCGACCCGGGCGATTACTCGGTCATCTACAAATTGGGCACGGTGCTCAACCAGTTGCAGGACGATGCCGAGGCCATTCAATGGTTCGCCGTGGCCCGCGGCAGCCCCGACGCCGAGATCGCGGCTAACGCCACCCGCGCCTGGCACAATCTGCGGCCGAGCTTAGCTCTGCTGCGCACGACGACCTGGGTGTTCCCCTTCTACTCTTCGCGATGGCACGACGTGTTTGCGTACGGCCAAGTCAAAACCGAGTTCCGCCTGGGCAAGTTGCCCTTCCGGCCGTATCTCTCGATGCGCTTTGTGGGCGACTCGCGGCAGACGCTGCCGGGCGGGGTCGAGCCGCAGTATCTTTCGGAGAGCTCGATCATCGTGGGCGCGGGCGTGGCCACGCGCCAGTGGCACGGGCTGATGGGGTGGGCGGAAGCCGGTTCGTCGATCGGCTATCTGGACCATCACGCGCGGCCCGATTACCGCGGCGGAGCGTCGTGGGCGCGCTTCTACGGACGGAACATCTATTCGTCCGAGCGCGGGCTGTTTCTGGAGAACAACGCGGACTCCGTCTTCATCGGCCGCTTCAACAACGATCTGATCAACTATGGCCAATTGCATGCCGGCTACACGCCGGCCACGCCGCGCATCGCGACGCAGGTGGTTTGGAACGCGGGGCTGACCTTCGATGCACGGCGCCAATACTGGGCGAACTTCATCGAGACCGGGCCGGGTGTGCGCGTGCACGTGAATGGCACGCCGCGGCCGCTGGTGTTCTCCGCTAACTTTCTGCGCGGGGCCTATCTGATCAACCGGGGCAACCCGCGCGGGCCGAATTTCAATGACGTCCGGATTGGATTGTGGTATGCCTTCACGCATTAAGCTCGCCCTTTTCGCGCTGGCCGCCGCGAGCCTGCACGCCCAGTCCTTCGCGGTCCTGTCTTCCGACGTGGGCCCATGGCCAACGCTGCTGGGTTCTATCGGTTTGCAGACGGAACCGGCCGCCACGGCGCGGGTGTTGGTGGCGCGCGCATCGACGGCCGCCGATCCGCAACTCTCGGCGCGGGTTACGGCGGGCGCGCTGCTCATCCTCGAGGGCGAATCGGCGCTCGCGGCCAGCTTCGGCTTCCGCGCCACGCGCGATACCGTGGCGCTCACGAGCATCGAAGATGTGCATCGTCCGGCGCTGCCCATCGTGCTGGAGCACGCGCTCGACATCGCGCGCTTTGAAGTGCCCGCCGCCGCGCGCGTTTTCGCCAAGGACCACTGGTCGAACGCGCCCGTCATCGCGGGATATAAGCAGGGCCAGGGCGCGGTGCTGTGGGTCGCGGCCAGCCCCGGCGCGCAGGGCTATGAGCGCTTCCCTTACCTGCTGCATGCCTTGCACGATCTGGGGCTCGAAGCGCCGGTGCGTTCCGCGCGGCTGTGGGCCTTTTTCGACTACTCGTATCGCACCCGTGCCGACCTCGACTACCTGGCCGCGCGCTGGCGCAAAGCCGGTATCGCGGCGCTGCACGTCGCGGCCTGGCATTTCTACGACAGCGATCCGGAGCGTGACGAATATCTGCAGCGCCTGATTCGCGCGTGTCACCGCCAAGATATTCAGGTCTATGCCTGGATCGAACTGCCGCACGTTAGCGAGAAGTTTTGGAACGAGCATCCCGAGTGGCGCGAGAAGACCGCGTTGCAGCAGGACGCCCAGCTCGACTGGCGCAAGCTCATGAACCTGATCAATCGCGACTGCTTCCGCGCCGCCTCCGGGGGAGTAACGAGTCTGGTGCGGCGCTTTGACTGGGATGGCGTGAACCTGGCGGAACTTTACTTCGAGTCGCTCGAGGGCATGGCCAACCCGGCGCGCTTCACGCCCATGAACGCCGATGTGCGCGCGCAGTTCCGCGCCCAAAACGCATGGGATCCGGCGGAGCTCTTCGCCACGCGCAAAGACGCGGCCAGCGTGCGGCTGTTTCTCGACTACCGCGCGGGTCTGGCGCGCGCTATGCAACAGGAGTGGCTGCAAGTTGTGGAACAGTGCCGGACGTTTCATCCCGATCTGGACATTGTTCTGACGCATGTGGACGACCGCTTCGACACCGGCATGAAAGACGCGATCGGCGCCGATGCCGCGGCCGTGCTGCCGATGTTGAAGACGCGCGACTTCACTTTTTTGGTGGAAGATCCGGCGACTATCTGGAACCTGGGCCCGGCGCGCTATACGGAAATCGCCCGGCGTTACCAGCCGCTGACGCCGCGGCCCGACAAAATGGCCATCGACATCAACATCGTCGAGCGTTACCAGGATGTTTATCCCACCAAGCAGCAGACCGGCGCCGAGTTGTTTGAACTGGTGCACGTGGCCGCGCAGGCCTTTCCGCGCGTGGCGCTCTATTTCGAAAACTCAATTCTGGCGCCGGATCTCGATCTGCTGCCGAGCGCGACGGCCGCGGTGCGCGGGATTGTGCGCAAAGGAAACCGCGTGACTGTCGATTCGCCCTTTGGCGTGGGCCTGGTGTGGCATGGCCCGGCGCTGGTGGATGCGCGGCCCTGGCCGGCGCAGGATCACGACACGGTGTGGCTGCCGGCCGGCGTCCACACCGTGGCAGCGAGCGATCGCGTGGTGGCCGTGCGGCTGCTCGACTTCAACGCCACGCTCGAAAGCGCCAGCGTCACCAGCACCGCCATCGAATTGCGCTACCGCAGCGCTGCCCGCGCTTTGGCCCGTTTCGAGCGCAAGCCGCTGTCGCTCCAAATCGATGGAAACGCGGCGCAACCGGTCTTTGAGGAAGATACGTTGCTGTTGCCACGCGGCGAACACACAGTGGCGGTGGGATTCGAGTAAAGGTGGTGGGCACGAGCAGATTCGAACTGCTGACCTGCCGCTTAGGAGGCGGCTGCTCTATCCATCTGAGCTACGTGCCCGACAACAATTCCAGTGTAATTCGTTCTCCATATGGATAACAGATCCCGTGGGGCTGAAGGCCTGCCCCACGCTAATATCGGAGGAGCATGCGCACTAATTTGTTTTTCAAAGTTCAAGTCGAGCACGACGCTAACGAATCGCCCGAGCGCCTGGCCATTGAAATCGCGCGGCAGATCCAAAAGATTTACGTCGTGCGCTCCGCCGAGCTCTCCCACTCCGCCCCCGTCGAGCGCTAGCTAAAAATCTGCGTGTAGGTGCGGTCGAAAAACACGTCGGTCATGCCCGCGATGTAGTCGCACACCACCCGGTGCACCGGATGGTCCACCGCTTTTTCGGTGTACGCCGGAGGCATGCGCGCCGGGTCCTCCATAAAATAGGCGAACAGCGTCGCGATGCGCCCCGTGGCCAGTAAGCGGTCTTGCTCGATGATCTCCGACGCGTACACACGCGCGTGCAGTAGTTGCTTGATTTGCGCCGACGCCGTGGCGCAATCGGGGCTCAGCGCGGCCAGCCGCTCGGGCCACGCACGCACGTCGTCGCTGCTCTCGACCCCGGCGCGCACCGCCGCCTCCGCCGTGCCCTCGATCAAACCCGAAGCCAGCCGGTCGATCAACCCGCGCAGGCACTCCTGAAACTGCTCATGCGCGCTGGCTCCCGGAAACTGCGTCTGCACGGCCTCCAGCAAGTCGGCGAATGCCGGCACGGCGGCGGCCACTTCGTCCATGTGAATCAGTTGCGCCGAGATGCCGTCGTCCAGATCTGCCGCGTTATACGCCACCTCGTCGGCCAGATCGATGAGCTGGGCTTCGAGTGGCGGCCGCAGGCCCGGCAAGTACTGATCGAGCGCCGGAAAATCGCCCCGCTCGAAATCTTTCGAGTGCTTCACGATACCCTCGCGCACCTCGAACGTCAGGTTCAGTCCAGGGAAACGCGCATAGCGCTGTTCGAAATTTTCGACGATGCGCAGCGCGTGCTCGTTGTGGTCGAAGCCGTCGCCGAAGCGCTGCATTTGGCGATTCAGCTCGCTCTCGCCGGCATGCGCAAAGGGGGGATGCCCGATATCGTGGACCAGCGCCAGCGCTTCCACCAGCTCTTGGTTCAAGCCCAGCGCCGCGCCTACCGTGCGCGCCATCTGGGTTACTTCAATGGTGTGCGTCAGGCGGTTGCGAAAATGGTCCGAAACTCCCGCCGCGAAGACCTGCGTCTTGGCCTCCAGCCGGCGAAATGCCCGCGAATGGATAATGCGGTCGCGGTCGCGCACGAACTCACTGCGATACGGATGATGCGGTTCAGGATAACGGCGGCCCCGGCTGGTTTCGGCGGAAAATCGGAGCGGTCCGAGCATCGCCGGCGCGCGTTTATTTCGCGTTGAGGGCGGCCAGCGCCGTGTTGGCTTCCTGCCCCACCGCGCCGCTCACGCCCAGCAGCGATTGCAGCAGCACCCGAGCCTGCGCCGGGTTGGTCTGGGCCAGGTTGGTGGCCAGCATCAATGTGGCCTGTTCCTTCGACACCAGGTCGGTCGGATTGGCCATTAGATCGCGCAGAATTTTCTCGCCGTCGGCCGGGCGGTTCTGGGCGTACGCAATCTGCGCCAGCGCCAGTTTCGCCAGAGAAGCATATTCCTTATCGCTCGAATCGGCCAGCGTCTGGAAGCGCTTGCGGGCGTCATCCAGCTTGTTGGCCTTCAGGTCGGCGGACGCCAGAAAGTATTGCGCCAGGCTGCCCTGATGCGTGCCGGGGTAATCATTGGCCAGAGTCTGAAACGCCCGCGTCACAGCGTCCTGCTTGGCCTGCTCGTTCGGAAAACTCGGACCCATCGGTGGCGCCAGCGGACCCACCGGGGCGTCCTGCAACGCCAGCGCTTCGCCCAGTTTCTGTTCGCGGATGCCTTGCTGCCTGTCGCGCCAGATCAGCACGCCGCCTACAATCAGCGCCACGGCTACCACGCCGGCGACAATTTGGACTACCTGCGAGCGGTGCAGCGCGAAATAGTCAACGGTGTGTTCAACTTCAACGGCGAAACGGTCGGTCTTTAAGTCTTGACGGGAAAATTGAGATGCCACGCAAACTCCGGAGATTGAACTTTTATCGTAACATGCTCAAGCAGTTACGAGCCCCTCCCGCGCGGTTCCGAAATTGAGTACAATCTGTTAACAGCCGAAACAAAGGAGTGGCGAAATGTTCAAAACAAAGAAAACGCGTTCCGTCCTCGCCCCGGCCGACCAAGTCTTCACCAGCAGCGACGTCTCGTCCATCTCGGGCGTCAGCCTGCGCCAGTTGCAGTGGTGGGACGAACGCGAGGTAGTATCGCCGCGCCAGGACGGCCATCGCCGCGTCTACACGCAGCAGGAAGTGTTGGAGGTTTCGGTGATCGCGGCGCTGCGCCGCAAGGGCTTCTCGCTCCAGAAAATCCGCCGGGTGCTCCGCTTTCTGCAGAAGGAACTGGGCAAGCGCTTGGCCGATACTGTCGGCGCCGAGAGCGAAATGCATCTGCTCACGGACGGCAAGAATATCTACCTGGAAGACAGCCCGAACCGCGTCATCGAAATCTTAAAAAACGCGCGCCAGCCCATGTTCCTGGTCTGCGTCAGCGAGCAACTACGCCGCCTGGACGCCTCGGTGCGCAAGCCGGCGCGGTCGGAGTCGGCGGC
>DOZZ01000114.1:6845-9307 GCA_003517725.1 Bryobacterales bacterium
AAAAACCGCTATGTCCCCGAAGGGTTTTCAGGTGCGCATGCGCAGTAGCAGATACGATCCCGTCAGCATGAACAGCGCGTCCGGGGCCCACGCGGCCGCAGCCGGGGGTAGCAGGTTAACGTCGCCCAGTTGTTCGAAGAATTGCCCCACGCCCCAGTAGGCCATGGCTACCGCGATGCTGACGCCGATGCCCGTCATCGCGCCTCGGTTGCCGACCAGGAAGCCGAACGGAATGGAGATCATAGCCATGATCAGCGCGAACATCGGCACCGAGAATTTTTTGTAGAGTTGCACCTGCAGCTTGGTGGTGTCGAAGCCGCTCTGCTGCAGGTCCTTGATGTAGGCCTGTAGCTGCAGGTAGTTCATCTGCTTGTCCTGCTTCACCTCTTTCAGGAAGTATTCGGGCGTCTCGCCGATCTCCGGAAAGGTGGTGGCCTGAAATTTCTGCACGTTGGTTTCGGTGATGCCGCGAATGTCGCGCGACCAGCCGTTCTCGAAGACCCAGGCGTGCAGCGAGGGCTGCCAGCGGGCGCGTTCGGCGCCGATTTCGCGGGTCAGCTCGAAGGTTTTGGGATCGATCTCGTAGACATTGACGCCCACCATGGTGCGCGAGGATTGCTCAAAGTAGCGGTAGAAGAAAATCCGCGATCCCTGGCCGTAAATCCAGCGCCGGTCGGGCCGCAAATAGGTTTGCGGCGGCAAATTTTTAATTTCGGTGCGGATGGCGTCCTGCTTCAAGTTGGCCTGCGGGATGTAGTAGTGGTCGAAGGCGAACAGGCCGGCGCTCAGCACGCCGCTCATCAAAATCACCGGCACGGCCAGACGCCGCAGGCTGACGCCGCAGGCCTTGAGGGCCGTGACCTCATTGTTCTTGGTGAAGATGCCGAAGGTGACCAGCACGGCCACTAGAACGCTGACCGGCAGCGTGTCGTAGATCAGCTTGGGCGTCAGGAAAAACAGGTAGGTGAAGACGCGCGGCAGCGGGATGCGGTTTTTGACGATGTCGCTGAGCAGTTCAAAGAAATTGTACACCTCGGTCATCAGCACAAAGCTGGTCAGCAGCACCAACAGGTAGAACAGAAAGCTCGAGAGCATGTAGCTGTCGATGATTTGAAACAGCAGCAGACGCGAGCGGCGCACGGTAGGCTCGGCCGGGGCCAGCGCGGAAAAGCCGGCCAGTTTGCGCAAGCCGAACAACGAGCGCGAGGCGTCGCCGAGCCAGCCCATCAGATCGCGATCGCCGGGCTTTTCAAGCCGCAGCAGGAAGACGATACCGACCAAGGCGAAGACGATGTTGGGCAGCCATGCCGCCGTGACGACGCCGATACTGCGCTGGCGCGCCAGGCCGGTGAGCGTGATGAAGCCCAGGTAGTAACAGAAGAAGGCCAGCACGATGGCCATGATGTACGACGCGGAACGGCCGCCTTTGCGCGTCGAGATGCCCAGCGGGATGCCCACCAGCGCCAACGTCAGACAGGCGATGGGCAGAGTCAGGCGGCGCTGTAGCTCGATGTTGGATTCGATGTATTCGGCGGAGGAGCGCTCGGCGTCGCGGACCACGGCAATCAGCCGGCGCGTCGGCATTTCGGTGTAGCCTTTGGCCTTCAACTCGGGTGAGGCTTGGGCTTCCAGAATCTGCTCGTCGTGACCGGAATGGGTGTGGATGCCGGTAAGGACATCTTTGGCAACCTCATGGTTGCTGGCGTTCTCGAGCGAGAGCTGGATGCGGTTATGGGTCACGTCGGGCACGGCTATGGCCCGCTCGGCCACGGTGATGCGCGGGCCGTCGACCTGGGCACGAGTGCCGGTGGTGCGCTGCTCGGCGGGCGTGATATCGGCCATGAAGACGTGACGCCAGACGGCCAGCGAGCCGCCGGGCTGCACGTCGCCGATATACAGGACGGTGTTGGGGAACTGCTCGTCAAAGACGCGCGCCTGCACGTCGGCCGTGACTTGCGCGGCCAGCAGGCGATTGGCCACGCGCAGGCTGGATCGGATGGCGAGCGGCGTGACCCAGAGCGAGGCGCAGCCGGCGACCAACGCGCCCACCAGCGCGAAGACCAGCACGGGCGGCACTACGACGCGGCTGGGCACGCCGCCGGCGCGCAGGGCCGTGATCTCGCCATCGCCCGACATGCGGCCAAGGCCGATCAGAATGCCGACCAGCACCCCGAACGGAACCGTCAGCGGAAAAAAGGGCGGCAGCGAGAGCAGGAACAGTTTGCCGATGGTGGCCAAACTGGCGGAGCTGCGGACCAGTTGCGCGAACAACGCGCGGCTGGCCTGGCTTTGCAGGAAGATGACAAACGTGGCGAGCGACGCGCCCAGCAGCGCGCTTGCGGCCAGCTCGCGAAAAACGTAGCGGCTAAGCAGGCGCATCAGGTGAGGGGCGGAGGCGGCACCACCGGCAGCTTCGGCAGATCGTCTTCCACCTTGAACAGATCGACGTCGTCGATCAGCAA
>DOZZ01000183.1:0-3766 GCA_003517725.1 Bryobacterales bacterium
CTGTCGTCGATGCAGGATATTCTGTTGGGCGGCGCGGCGTCGTCACCGGAACTGATCGACCGCATGGAGCGCGCATTTGGCTGCAATGTGTGCGCCGGTTACGGGCTGACCGAGACGTCGCCGGTGATCTCGACGGCGATGCAGAAGTCAACGGTGAACTACCGCGACAGTGAGGACCGGGCGCACCGACAATCGATGGCGGGTTGGTCCATTCCGGGCGCCGAGATTCGCGTGGTGGATGGCGAGATGCATGATGTTGCGCGCGATATGAGCGCCATCGGCGAAGTGGTGGTGCGCGGCGACCAGGTGATGGACGGCTACTTCCGCGAGCCCGCCGCGACGGCAGCCGTGATGACCGATGGCTGGCTGCACACGGGCGACATGGCGGTGTGGGACGAGGACAGCTACATCCACATCGTCGACCGCAAGAAGGACATTATCATCAGCGGCGGAGAAAACATTTCGTCGATCGAGGTGGAGCATTGCATCGGGGCGCATCCTCAGGTGCTCGAATGCGCCGTGGTCGCGGCGCCCGATGCGCGCTGGGGCGAGATCCCGGTGGCTTTTGTGGTGCCGAAGGACGGTTACCAGCTGACGTCCGAAGAGATGTGCACGTTTCTGCTGCCGCGGCTGGCCAAATTCAAGATGCCGCGCGTGTTTCACTTCCGGACCGGAGCGCTGCCTAAAACCGGCACAGGCAAAATCCTGAAGCGCCAGTTGCGCGAGCCCTTCTGGACCGGCTTGGCCGAACGAGTCCAGGGTTGAGGACCGTTAGCGGTGCGCGCCCAGCCGGCCACGACTGAGGTCAGTTCTGGGCTTGTTTCCTCTTGAGTCAACGTCATATAGAGTAGATTCCCAGGAAGCAGCCATGACACCCCATTCCCGTCGCACTTTCCTGCAATCGGCGGCCGCCGCCACGCTCGCCGGGGCCACCCTGGCCGGCACCCCGCGCCCTCGCAACGTGATCTTCATCCTGACCGACGATCAGCGCTACGACGCATTCGGGTTCATGCATCCGCAACCGTGGCTGCGGACGCCGAACATGGATTCGCTGGCGCGAGACGGCGCTCACCTGAAGAACGCATTTGTGACGACCGCGCTGTGCTCTCCGAGCCGCGCCAGCATCCTGACCGGCGTTTATGCGCATCGCCACCAGATTGTCGATAACAACACGCGCATTCCGCCCGGTACCCGCTTCTTCCCGGAACTGCTGCAAAAGGCCGGCTACAAGACTGCCTTCATGGGTAAGTGGCACATGGGCAATAGCGGAGATCAGCCTCAGCCGGGGTTCGATAAATGGGTCAGTTTCCGCGGGCAGGGATCGTATCTGCCCAATCCCGCCGGGCTCAATGTGGACGGCAAGCATGTTGCGCAAAAGGGCTACATCACCGACGAGTTGACCGATTACGCGCTGGACTGGCTCAACCAGATCCCGCGCGAGCAGCCTTATTTCCTGTATCTATCGCATAAGGCCGTCCACGCGGATTTCATCCCGGCGCAGCGGCATAAAGGCGTGTATGCCAAAGAGACCTTTCATCCGCCCAAGACCATGGCGGAATCCGGCGAGTACGCCCAACACCGCCCCATGTGGGTGCGCAACCAACGCAACAGCTGGCACGGCGTTGACTTCCCGTACCATTCCGACCTGAATATCGGCGAGTACTATAAGCGTTATGCCGAGACGCTGTTGGCGGTCGATGACAGCGTGGGCCGCGTCCTCGATGCCCTGCGGAAAAGGGGAGACCTCGATTCCACCCTGATCCTGTACATGGGCGACAACGGCTTCGCTTTCGGCGAGCACGGGCTGATCGATAAGCGCACGGCCTATGAAGAATCCATGCGGGTTCCCATGCTGGCGCGGTGCCCGGAATTGTTCCCGGGCGGAAAGGTCATCGAGAGCATGGTGGCGGGCCTGGATATCATGCCGACGGTATTGGATGCGGCCCGCGCCGCCATCCCCAACGATCTTGACGGACGCAGCATGTTGCCTCTGCTAACCGGGAAAACTGACCCGCAGTGGCGCCAGGAGCTGCTGTATGAATACTACTGGGAGCGGAATTTTCCCCAGACTCCGACCATGCACGCGCTGCGCACCGACCGCTATAAGTACATCCACTATTACGGGATCTGGGATCTCGATGAACTGTACGATCTGCAGGAAGACCCGCTTGAAACCAACAATCTCATCTCCAACCCGGAGCGGAAGGATACCGTAAAAGTTTTGAACCAGCGGCTGTTCGACAGCATGGAGGCGACGGGCGGGATGAAAATTCCGTTGTATCGCGATTCGGGCAAGCAAAATAACAAACGGGATCCCGCCAAGGGTCGCAGCGCGGACTTTCCCGATGAACTGAAGATGCGCCGGCCCTGAGAGCCCGATGACCACGCGAAGAGCATTTCTAGAACAAGTCGCCGCGACTGCCGCCGCGGTAACCCTAAAGGCGGCCACGGCAGCCAAGCCCAACATCGTTCTGATCTACGCCGACGATGTGGGCTATGGCGACCTGAGCTGTTATGGGGCCACCCGAATCAAAACGCCCAATATCGACCGGCTGGCGGGACAGGGTATGCGCGGCACCGCAACCCACTCGGCTTCGGCCACGTGCACGCCGTCGCGATACGCGCTCATGACCGGCGAATACGCGTGGCGCAAAAAAGGCACGGGCGTGCTTCCCGGCGACGCCAGGCTCTTGATCGAACCCGGCCGCACCACCCTGCCCTCCATGTTGAAGCAGGCCGGTTATCGCACCGGCGTGGTAGGCAAGTGGCACATGGGACTCGGAGCGGGCTCCATCGACTGGAATGGCGAGATCAAGCCCGGACCTCTCGAAATCGGCTTCGATTATTCATTCATCATGCCCGCCACGGGCGACCGCGTTCCGTGCGTCTACGTGGAAAACCACCGCGTGGTCCATCTCGATCCGGCGGACCCTATCTCGGTCAGTTATGAAAAGCCGTTTCCCGGCGAACTCACCGGCAAGGACCACCCCGAGTTGCTGAAGATGCATCCCAGTCATGGGCACGACATGGCGATCGTGAACGGCGTTAGCCGCATCGGTTACATGAAGGGCGGTAAATCGGCGCTTTGGGTGGACGAGGATATGGGCGGCACATTCACGTCCAAGGCACTGGCATTTGTGGAGCGCGAAAAGGCGGGTCCCTTCTTCCTCTACTTCGCTACCCACGACATCCATGTGCCGCGTCTTCCCAACGCGCGCTTTGCTGGCAAAAGCGTCATGGGCCCGCGCGGCGACGCGATTCTGGAGCTGGATTGGATTGTGGGTCAGGTTCTCGACACCCTCGACCGCCTGAAACTGAGCGACAACACAATTCTGATGTTCGCGAGCGATAACGGTCCGGTGCTGGATGACGGATACCAGGATCAATCCGCCGAGAAGGCCGGCACGCATCGGCCGGCGGGAATTTACCGCGGCGGCAAGTACAGCAATTACGATGGCGGCACGCGGGTCCCTTTTCTAATCCGGTGGCCCAAGCACATCCAACCGGATACGACGTCCGATGCGCTGATGTGCCATGTGGATCTGCTGCATTCGCTGGCGAGCCTTACCGGCCAGAAGCTGCCGCCCAGCGCGGGCCCGGACAGCTTCGATCTGTTGCCCGCCTTTCTGGGCCAGTCGAAGACCGGGCGCCCTTACCTGGTGGAACACGCCTCGTCTTTGTCGTTAGTGGAAGGCGATTGGAAATTGATCCGCCGCCATCCCGGACCGAAAACAAATCTGACCGGCAACGAACTCGGCAACGATCC
>DOZZ01000183.1:3927-4381 GCA_003517725.1 Bryobacterales bacterium
GGCAACTACAAGCGCTTCCCGCGCGGCAGATACCGCGGAGCGCCATAGCGATTGGGTCTTTCTCCGGGTAACGTCCACGTGCCGGGCAAACCGTAGGGATCTTCGAACTGGCTCATCATTTCATAGAGCCGGGCGCGCATGTCGTCCGCGTACTTGGCGTACGAGACGTCCGCGACAGCATTGTGCATTTCCTCGGGGTCGTGCTCCAGATCGTAGAACTCGTCGATATCGAACCCGTTGAACACATACTTGAAGCGCTTTGTGATGGCGATCCGCTGCGTATAGAGGAACTCGCCGCCGTAGAACGCGCACAGGATCTGGTCCGGCCAGGAAGCTGCCGCGGCATCGGCAAACAACGGCTGCAGCGCGCGGCCGTCCGGATACGGCAGCGCCGGCGCCCCGGCTGCCGCGACATACGTGTGCGCCAGATCGTGCGGCTGCACCAAGTGCTTCG
>DOZZ01000007.1:0-1153 GCA_003517725.1 Bryobacterales bacterium
ATGTGTATATGGCCGTGACCCTGGCCCTCGCCGCCGCCGGGCGCATCCCCGTGTGGTTCGTCGCCGTGGTGGTGGGCCGCGATGCGGTGCTGCTGCTGGCGTCCGCGGCGGGCCTGGCTTTTACGGGTTATCGCCAGTATCGGCCCAGCCAGTTGGGCAAGCTCAGCACGCTGCTGCAGATCGCGGTCGTGACGTCGGCCCTGGCCCTGCCACCGCCCTGGGCCGGCTGGCTGGCGTGGCCGTCCGCCGCCGTGACCCTGGCCAGCGGTATCCATTATTTGTGGCGCGCGGGGCGCGGCCTGCTCGACACCACCCGTTTGCGTTGACGCCATCTGGTCGCGAGAGTAGTCTTAGAGAGTCGGGATTTTCATGACACGGTTTTTACCTGCCCGCCACTATTTCGTCTTCGGTTGCACGTCGCTGGCACTAGGCTTCTTCTCGGGCTGGGTCGGCTTTCGCTACTGGGCTCCGGCGTATCTGCCGGCCGCTCTCTTCGCGCTCACGGCCGTACTGCTACTGCTTTTGGGCTTTCGACCGGCGGTCGAAATCCAGGAGTCGGTGCTGCGTGCCGGCAGCCGCGTGATCCCCTGGGCCGACATACGACGGCTGGACGGCACCGGCTGGCTCTCGCCGCTCATCGTCCGGCTCACCTTATACGACGACACCCGCTTTACCCTGATCTACCCCGGCGATCTGGATTCCTGCAAAACGCTGATCCGTTCCCTGCGGCGCATGTCGCGGGACGCCCTGATCGATGGCGTACCGTACCGTCAATATTGGGGTGAGCTGCTGGTAACCAGCGGCGACCGCCGCCAGATCAGCACTCCGCGCGCCCGTTTTCTGCGAGCCGAAGACGAAGCCGACATCGAACGCATCTACCAAAAGCTGCGCCAGGAGCGCCATCTGGACCCCAAAAATTCCGGTGACGAGAAATAGCTCGGGTGGTTTGATCATCCACTATGAAGATGGTCGGGCTTAAACCCCTCCGCACGCTGAAGACGTGCCCCACGGACCCCGTTGTCGCGTCAGTCATGCTCATGCGCGAACCAGGTGATAACGCACAAAAGACGCAAATCTTTTGTGGCGCGGCCCATCGTTTTTTGTGGGCGGCGTAGCTTGAGGGCAGACCGCCACCGTAAACTCCTCCTCACCT
>DOZZ01000007.1:1262-2452 GCA_003517725.1 Bryobacterales bacterium
CTAGTCTCCGCCGAAACGCCGCAAAAAGCCGAGATCATCGTGGTCCTCGGTGGCGACCTCCGCGGCGCGCGCATCCTGGCTGCTTCCCGCCTGATCCACGAAGGCTGGGCCTCCCAGGCCTTGGTCAGCGGCTCCGGCTACATCTACGGCTATCACGAGAGCGATCTCGAAGTAGATTACGCCGTGCGTCACGGCGAGAGCCCCGACGAATTTGTGCGGTTTCCCTTCCCCGCGAACTCCACCCGCGAAGAGGCGCACGCCGTGGTGGCGGAACTGCGGCGCCGGCACGTGCATAAATATCTGGTGGTCACCAGCAACTACCACACGCGCCGCGCAGGGCGCATTTTTCGAGACGAGGGTCCCGATCTCGAGCCGCACGTAATCTCCTCGGGCGACGCCAACTTCCCCGTCGACGCCTGGTGGCACTATCGCGAATCCCGCAAAACGCTGTTCGACGAATACCTGAAAACAGTCGCCAACGCCGTCGGCTTATGAAGGAATCCTTCCGCACCCTGCGCCCGTACGTCGCGCGCTACAAAGCGCGCTTCGCCCTCGGCATGGGTTCGCTCATCCTGAAGGACGTCACGGCGGCCATGCTGCCGCTGATTATCCGGCAGGCGGTCGACGCGCTCAACACCGGCTCGCGCCCCAGTCTGGTCCTGCGCTACGCCGGCCTGCTCGTGGGCGTGTCGCTGCTCAAAGGCTTCTTCCAATATTGGATGCGCTATATCCTGATCGGCATCTCGCGCGACGTCGAATACGACTACCGCAACGACCTGTTCGCGCACCTCACCACGCTGGCGCCAGATTTCTATGGCCGCCACCGCACCGGCGACATCATGGCGCGCGCCACCAACGACCTGAACGCCGTCCGCATGATGCTCGGCCCCGGCGTGATGTACTGGACCGAGACCAGCCTCACCTTTGCGCTGGCCATCTCCATCATGGGCTGGATCGATTGGCGGCTCATGCTGCTGGCCATTCTGCCAGCGCCCCTGGTGAGCTTCGCCGTCGTCTATTTCGGACGCCGCATCCACACCCGCTTCGAGGCCATCCAGTCGATGTTCTCCGACATCAGCAGCCGCGTGCAGGAGAACCTTTCGGCCGTGCGCATGATCCGCGCCTTCGTGCAGGAGGATGCTGAGATTCGCCGCTTCGCCGCGCTCAACCGCGAGTACATCGCGCAGAAT
>DOZZ01000007.1:2575-3297 GCA_003517725.1 Bryobacterales bacterium
TACATGGGCATGCTGGTGTGGCCCATGATCGCGCTGGGCTGGGTCGTGAACCTGATGCAGCGCGGCACCGCTTCGCTGTCGCGGCTCAATCAGATTCTGTATGAAAAGCCCGGCATCGCGGCGCCGCCCGAGCCGGTTAGAAAAGCGGAATGGCGCGGTGAAATCGACTTCGAAGACGTCCGGGTGAGCTATGCCGCGGGCGACGCGCTAGCGGGCGTGTCGCTGCGCATTCCCGCCGGGCGCACCGTCGCCATCGTGGGACATACCGGCTCCGGCAAAACGACTCTGGCGAACCTGATCCCGCGCCTGATGGACCCGGCCTCGGGCGTGGTGCGCATCGACGGCGTGGACGCGCGCCAGTTGGATCCCGCGGAACTGCGGCGGCAGATCGGCTTAGTCCCGCAGGAGACGTTTCTGTTCAGCGCCAGCCTCGCCGAGAACATCGCCTTCGGCGTCGAATCGGCCACGCGCGAAGAGATCCAACGCGCCGCCGAATTAGCCGGCCTCGCCACCGACATCGCGGCGTTCCCGCTGGGCCTCGACACGCCGGTGGGCGAGCGCGGCATCACGCTCTCGGGCGGACAAAAGCAGCGCACCGCCATTGCCCGCGCCGTGCTGCGTCAACCGCGCATCCTCATTCTTGACGACGCGCTGGCCAGCGTCGATACCATCACCGAAGAGCGCATTCTCAACGGCCTGGCCAACGTCATGCGCGGCCGTAC
>DOZZ01000281.1:0-7157 GCA_003517725.1 Bryobacterales bacterium
AAGCCGTCCTGATTCACCAGTTGGGCGAACATGGCGGCCGCGATTTCGTCGGCCACGTCGTGCGCCGGCACGCAGAAGATGCGGCTACTGCGCTCGGCGCGTCCGCTACCCGGTTCGGGCAGGCTGCCGCTGCCTTTCTTGCGCGGCTTTTCGGGCGCGCGATCCAGTTCGGACAGCTCCGTCACAAATTCATTGATGCTCTGCACGATGAACTCCTCGCGCTTGGCCTCCAGCAGCCCACTGTGCCGATCCTGCTCCGCCATGGACAGGGCCGGCACTACGATTTCGTCGAAAACCGTGACTAGCGGCTTTTCTTTGGCGGCCGTTTCGAGCAGCGCGAACGCGTCGCTGTGGGCGCGCGCCAGCAGCCGCTGGTAGAAGATGGCGTCATCCTTCAGCACCGGCTCGTCGCCCAGCAGAATGCTTAAGAATTCCAGTTGCGGCGCATACCGCCCCAGCACGCTTAGGCACACGGTTAAGGGCGTCGACAGAATCAGGCCGATGGGTCCCCACAAGACGGTCCAGAAGACCGCCGCCACCAGCACCGCCACCGCCGACAAGCCGGTATGCACGCCGTACAGCATGGGCTCGACGAAATTGCCCACAATAATTTCGGTGGTGGCGAAAAGTGCCACGGTCAGGATTGGCGTGTGCCAGCCGTCGGTGACGGCCAAGGTCAGCGCAAACGGAAGAAAGCACGCGATGGCCGGCCCCACGTAGGGCAGAAAGCGCAGGAACATGGCCAGCACGCCCCATAACAGCGGGCTCGGGACGCCAATCACCGAGAGACCGATGGCCAGCACCGCGCCGAAGCCGGCGTTCACCAGAAATTGCAGCAGGATGTAGCGGCTGACGCGCTGGGCCGCGTCGTCCATGGCCTTCGTCGTCACGTTCAACTGGCGTTCGCCCATCAGGCGCAGCAGGCGGTTGCGCAGATCCTCGCGGTCGATCAGCATGAACAGCGTGAAGACGATGGCGATGCCGGCGGTACCCAGCGGGGGCACCAGCGGACTGCCGAAATCGCGGATCGACTGCAGCGTGTTGCGGGGCTCGATGACCTGCACCGGCAGCGGGTTCGAAGCATCGCGCGCCATGGGGTTGCGCGGGATGGGCTTGGGCGTCTGGTCGGTGGTGGCCGCCGTAATCTCCTTGCCCAGCCCCTCGAGGGTATTCATGAGCTTGTTGACGCCGCCGGATTCGCCCTGCAGCGCCACCACTTTGCGGTGCACGTTGTCGCTATAGCGCGGCAGCTCGCTGACGATCTGCACTAACTGGTTGGCCACCACCCATCCCAGGCTCACGAAAATGCCGAAGGCCGCGGCGAATGCCAGCAGCGCCGCCATCACGCGCGGGATGCGCCAGCTCTCCAGACGCTTGACGATGGGGCTGAGCAGGAATGCGAACAGCAGGGCCAGGCCGAAGGGAATCAGCAGGGCGCGCGCGAAATAGAGGATGGCGACCGCGACAATGAAGCCGATGATCGGCGGAACGGTGGGGTTCGAGTGCGTTACGTTCTGGCGAGCCATGCGACCAGCCCGATAGTAGCAGTCTGCATGGCTCTGTCAGGCCCGGCCCGCGCCGGCCGCCCCGGCCAGCCGTCCGCGAATCTGGTTCATCACGTCGGTGGCCAGGAAGGGCTTGCGCAACACCGGAAAATCATGCTCCTCGCACATGGCCTCTTCGTCCGGCGGCAGCACCGTGCCGGTCATGATGATGGTCTGGATACGCGGCGCCAGACGGCCCAGCTCCACGCCCAACTCCACGCCATTCCCGTCGGGCAGCATATAGTCCAGCAGCGCGGCATTGGGCCGGCTCTCGGCCGCGATGCGCCGGGCATCGCTGGCCGTCTCCGCGGTCAGCAGCTTCCAGCCGGCTTCGGCCATCAGCCGCTCCAGAAAGTGAAGCAGGTCGGTGTTGTCATCCACCAGCAGCACCGTGGGGTGCGCCGCCACCTCGGCTTCCCCGGCGTTGGTGGCGCGCAGTACCAGACCCTCGCGGTTGTCGTGCACCTCCACGCGCACGCGCGACCCCGGTTCCACCGAGCCCACCGCCACCATGGTTGCGAGCGGCTGCGTCAGTTGCTTGTGGATGGTGCGGTTCAGTTCGCGGGCTCCGTATTCCTGGCTGGTGCCGCGCTCGATCAACCACTGGCGCGTCTCAAACGGCACTTCGATCGTGAAGCAGCGCGCGCCGAGCCGCGTGTTGACGTGGTTCTGCAGGTCGGAAATCTGATGCTCGACAATGGCTGACAGCGATTCCGCGGTGAGCGGCTGGTAGGTGATCACGCAGTCGATGCGGTTGACGAACTCGGGCGAAAACTTTTTGCGCACGGCAACCAGGGCGATGTTTTGCAGCTTCTGCGTCACGTCGCCACGCATGCCCGGAATGCCTGATTGGAAGCCGAAATTGGGCGCAATCTCCTTCATCATTTCGCGCGCGCCCAGGTTGCTCGTCAAAAACACGAGGCTCTTCTCGAAATTCACGGACGAGTTGTCGCCCAGCCGCAGCACGCCTTTGTCGAGCACCCCCAGCAGCAGACGCGTCAGCGAGGGCGCGGCCTTTTCGATCTCGTCGAACAGCACCAGCGAGAGTTGGCTGCGCTCGCTGGTCACCTGTTGCAGCTTCTGCTGCGACAGCATGGGCTGCGTCTCGCGGTGGCCCAGATAGCCCGGCGGCGCGCCGATCAGTTTGGCCACCTCGTGCTCCATCTGGAACTCGCCGCAATCGATCTTCAAAACACTCTTGGAGCTGCCATGAAGTATTTCGGCCAGCGCCTCCACCGTGCGCGTTTTGCCCGTGCCGGTGGGTCCCAACAGCAGAAATACACCTACCGGACGTCCCTCGGGCGAGAGGCCCGCCTGGAACATCTGAATGTAGGGGACGATCACTTTGGTGGCGGCCGGCTGACCGACCACCTTTTCCGAAAGAACGGTGGATAGATCGTCCACTCTCTCGTCCGGTCGCTTTCGTGTTTTTGCCGAAGGTTGTGATTTGCCGCGTTGCTCGACCATACGTGGAATCATTATAGCCACGGAGTGTTCCAAAAACGGTGTCCATCTTTCGTCGCCGGGACTCCCGGCAAGGTCCGTTCGGTTCGGCCTAATACGCTTGGAATGAGGCGATTGCGTCAGCAATACGGTGGCTGGCCCGGCCATCGCCAAAGGGGTGGTGAACGCGCGCCAGCGAACTGTAATAATCGGCTTCCTCCAACAGCCGGCGGGCGGCGGCCACAATGCGGCCCGTATCGGCCCCGACCAGCAGCGACGTGCCCGCCGCGACCGCCTCGGGGCGCTCGGTTTTGGCGCGCATCACCAGCACCGGCTTGCCGAGCGACGGGGCCTCTTCCTGCACGCCGCCCGAATCGGTCAGCACGAAATAGCAGCGCCGCAGCAGGTCGATGAACGGCACATAGCCGAGTGGCTCGCACAGCACCACGTTGCGATGGCCGCCCAGGCGCTCGCGTACGGGAGCCTCGACGCCCGGGTTGGGATGAACGGGGAACACCACCTGCACGTCGCGCCGATCCGCCAGTTGGCCGATCGCGTCGCAGATCTGTTCGATTCCGTGCCCGAAGCTCTCGCGCCGGTGCGCGGTGGCGACTAGCAGCTTGCGCTCCGGATCGAGCTCGGGCCAGGCGCGCCCGGGCAGCTCGCCGCGTTCCAGGCGCTCGCGGATGTGCAGCATGGCGTCAATGCCGGATTGCCCGGTTACCGCGATGGTCTCTTCCGGGATCCCCTCGCGGCGCAGATGCCGCGCGCCCTCCTCGGTGGCGGCCAAGTGCAGCGAGGCCAGCCGGCTGGTCAGCAGCCGGTGCATCTCTTCGGGATACGGCTCAAGGATGTCGCCGGTGCGCAGCCCGGCTTCCACGTGGGCCACCGGCACGCGTTGCTGGAAGGCCGCCAACGCGCCGCAAAATGTTGTCGTTGTGTCGCCTTGCACCACCACTAGATCGGGCCGTTCAGCCGCGATCACCTGCTCCAGCGCCGCGATGGTGCGCGCGGTGGTCTGGCTCAGGCTCTGTCCAGCCTGCATCAGGTTCAGGTCGTGATCCGGTTCAATGTCGAACGCGGCCAGCACCTGGTCCAGCATCTCGCGATGCTGCGCCGTGACGCACACACGCGTCTCGAATTGGTGGGGCCGGGCGCGCAAACTCAGAATCACCGGGCACAGCTTCACGGCTTCCGGCCGCGTTCCGAAGATCAGCAGAACTTTGCGCATGTGGAAAACAAGTCGGCCCAGTGCTGAAAAATCTCAGGTGAGTCGATGGATCGGGGGTATTTTAGCGATGGCGGAAGGTGATACGGCCTTTAGTGAGATCGTAGGGGGAAAGCTCGAGGGTAACCCGATCGCCGGCCAGCACGCGAATGCGGTTGCGGCGCAGCCGTCCGGCCAAATGCGCCAAAACCACCCGTTCCTGTTCCAATTGCACGCTAAACAAACCACTCGGAAACTTTTCGAGCACGGTGCCCGTTACTTCTATGCTGTCTTCTTTACTCATCCAGCTCCTATTGTTTCAGATCCGGAGCCCGGAAAGCCGTTTTTAGCGCGCTTCCCGGGCCAGCCGTGTCCTATGCCGCCGTGGTTACGTTGGCTGCCTGCAGACCCTTGGGTCCGTTCATGACCTCAAATTCAACGGCCGATCCCTCATCCAGGCTGCGGTAACCGGAGCTTTGGATGGCGGAGAAATGCACGAACACATCCTCCCCGCTATCACGTTGGATAAACCCGAAGCCCTTGGCAGCATTAAACCACTTCACGGTACCTTTTTCTCTCATGATGCTTCCTTCTCTGAAAAATCGTTTCACGTCCTTTGACGTGTTTGCCGCTCAAAAACAAAAAAAGGCCGCCGTGGTGGGAGCCACGCGGCCTTCGTGAAACTGTGCTTCCGAACACCAAACATCAAAAGGATTCCTAATTATACTCAAACAGAATCAGGAATCCAGTAGTCCCGCGCTACGCTTTGGGCGCCTTGGCGACGACCTTGCGCGCCCGCTCGTCCCAATACAAAACGCGCCCTTCGCGGTACGACTGCACGGCCATCGAGATGGTCACCTGCGCATGCAGCGCGGTGTCGACATCGAGGGTTGGCTTCTGGCGCGTATGCATGCATTCGATGAAATTTCCGATGTGCTTCTGCATAACGTCCTCGGGCTCGATGGGGATGACGGTCTCGGTATCGCCGAACTTGGCTTTATAGTCGGCGTCGATCACGCGCTTTTCAGGGGTGACGGTGATGTGGTCGGTCTTGCCTTCGAACATGCCGTGTTCCACCATCACGATGGTGCCCAGATGGCCGCGGATCAGCCCGGGGATGTGGTGCGAGTTGGCCATCGACGACTCCAGATTCAGCGTGTGCCCACTGGGGAAGTCCGCCAGCAGGCTGAAGGTGTCGGGGACTTCGCGCTCGTCTTTAAAGACGAAGATGCCGCCAAGGGCGCTCACCCGCGCCGGAAACTCGGGCGCCGGCCAGCAGATATTCAGGGGCGCCACCACGTGGAAGAACAGGTCGGTCGCGATGCCCCCCGAGTAGTTCCAATATTTCCGGAAGCGGAAAAAGCGGTCGGCGTCGAAGGGCCGCTTGGGCGCGCTGCCGAGCCACGTCTTCCAATCGATATAGTTGTCGCCCTTGCCATCCGGACCGGCGCCGGCATCGATCGGATAGTTCCATTCGCCTTCCGTGGAGTTGCGGTTGTAGGAGCCCTGGCTGCCCACCATGTGCCCGATGCGGCCCTCGGCGATGGCCTGTTTGGCCTTGTGCCACTGCAGGGCGGAGGTGGTTTGCGAGCCCACCTGCAGCACGCGCTGGGTCTCCTTGACGGTGGCCGACAGCTTCAGGGCCTCCTCGATGGTGTGGGTCATCGGCTTCTCGCAATAGACGTCCTTGCCGGCATCCATCGCGGCCAGCGCGACATGCGCGTGCCAGTGGTCCGGCGTGGCAACGACGATGGCATCGATGTCGGGGCGGCTAATTACTTCGCGGTAATCCAGGTAGCCCTTGACGTTGTGTTTTTCGGCGGCCAGGCGCTTGCGTTTTTCGTAGACGTCGCAGACCGCGACCAATTGGCAACTGTTGTTGGCCAAGCCGTGCTTGGCGAACTGATCGCACAGGTAGCTGCCGCGGCCGCCCACGCCGACGACACCGACGTTGATGCGGTCATTGGCGCCCAGCACGCGCGAGGCACCGCGGCTGGCGGCTTTGGAGGCCCATAAACTGGTGGCGGCCGACAGCCCGGCGGCCGTTTTTAGGAAATCGCGGCGATCTAATGGAGGAAACGACATGGTACGGCTATTGTATGCGAGGAGGGCGTTGGGCAGAATCGCCCATCCGGAAACTTGCCAGAGTAGCGCCCAGAGCCTATCTTAAAAATAGTCAGGACGATATGAGCGCAGACAGACTCAAGAGAATCACCGTCCAAGAGGGCAAATGCGGGGGCCGTCCGTGCATTCGCGGTCAGCGCCTTCGTGTCACCGACATTCTCGAGCTTCTGGCCAATGGCGCAAGCTTCGACGAGATTCTGTCCGACTATGGCTTTCTTGAACCGGAAGACATTTACGCCGCCATTGAATACGCTGCCCATCAAACCGACCACACAGTCTTGCAAGTCACGTGAAGTTTCTGGTAGATAACCAGCTGCCCGCAGCGCTTGCCCGCTTTCTGACCTCGCGCGGTGTCGATTGTCAGCATGTGCTCGACTTAAACTTAGGCGACGCGTCCGATGCGGAAATTTGGGCACATGCGTGTCAGAACGATTGCATTGTCATCAGCAAGGACGAGGATTTTCTCTACTTGGCGAATGCGCGCCCGGCAAAAGGTCGGCTCGTCTGGATTCGTTTTGGGAATTGCCGCACGAAAGTGCTTCTCGCCGCAGTGGAACGTCTCTGGCCGAGAATCGAAGCCGGATTAAATGCCGGTGACCGGGTCATTGAACTTCGTTGAACGAAGAAACGAAGGGATTGTATTTCCATTCGAAGCTTTTGGTCAGCCGCAAGGCGCGGCTGGGACGGCGGAATGCGAATTGCGAAGGTGCTTTCGGCCAACCTCGTTCGGCATTTTATTGCCGGAAGCTCAGCCGCCGTCTTTCCGGCGGATCAAGGCATTGACAAGCCCTCGGCGTTAACATAAACTCCCCCATAAGTTTGCAGCATTTCCAGGGCTT
>DOZZ01000281.1:7342-7758 GCA_003517725.1 Bryobacterales bacterium
GTCAACGTCACCGATTCGAGCGGCGGGACGGTGTCCGGGGCTCACCTTACGCTGACGCACGCCGACACGAACGTGCAGCTCACCGGAGAAACCGACACCCTGGGGAATTACGTGCTGCCCCAGTTGAAGCCGGGCCGCTACCTGCTGGAAGTGTCGGCCCCGGGGTTCCGCAAGGCAGAAGTGACCGATATCGTGGTGGCCATCGGCCAGCGCGCTCAGGTCAATGTCGTGCTTACGCTGGGCGCCGTGACCGAGACCGTTAGCGTCTCCGGGACCGCCGAAGCGGCGCTGGCGGAAAACGCCTCGATCGGCCAGGTGATCAGCAGCCAGTCGATCGTGGAACTCCCGCTGAACGGGCGCAACTTCATTCAGCTCGCGCAGATCTCGGCGGGCGCCGCGCCCATCGGCATCGGCAC
>DOZZ01000179.1:0-3671 GCA_003517725.1 Bryobacterales bacterium
CATCTGGCGCCGCGAACCGCCGTGAAAAAAGATGACCGCCGGATGGCGCTGTCCATCGCGCGCGTTGGGCGGCAAGAAGAGTTGGCCGTGGATGGTTAGCCCATCGGCCGCGGAAAACAAAACGGCTTGCGGCGTGACCAGGGAGTTTGCCGGGAAGTCCGCGGGCATCGAAACCAGGTCGCGAACAACGGCGCCGTCGAGCACCGCGGGATGCGCGGCCACTTGCGGCGTCGACTTCAGAAAGGCAATGCGCCCTTCGCTGGTCACGGCCGGCTCCCACTCCAGATCTGTCCCGCGCGTCAGCGCCTCCACCGAGCCGCCGGCCACCGGCGCGCGCCACAGATGACGCCGGTCGATGTCGCCCTGGTTCGACGCGAAGACCACGTGGGCGCGGTCCGGCGTGATGGTGAAGTGCTCCACTTCAAAATTGCCGGGCGAAAGGTCGATCAAGCCGCCGTCGCGCGTCGAGATTGAGTAGAGATGCACCCACCCGCTGCGCTCATACGGAAATATCAGACGGCCGCCGGCGCCCCACTGCACCTGGTTGAAAGCCGGCAGTTCGTGAAACTGGCTGCCGACGCCCGCCGCCGCGCGCCATACTTCGCGGGCTTTGCCGGTGGACACATTGGCTACGTGAAGGGACCACGGCTCGGCCTCAGTTTTGGGGCCGAAGGCAAACGCGTATTGCGAAGCCGGTTCGCGCAGCCAGGCGATCTGCGTGCCGTCAGGAGACCAGGCGGGCTCGGAGTCGCGATCGGTGCTGGCGTCCAGAAACTGGAGCGACTTCGCGGCAACGTTGTAGACGCCGATGAAGGAGTGGTCGACGCGCTCGCTCACAAACGCCAGGCGCTGTCCATCGGGCGACCAGCGCAACGCCGAGGCCGTGCCGCGCGCATGCAGCAGTTGCGCAGCCTTTTGAGCACCGTCGATCGATGCGGTCCAGATCTGGCCGCCGCTGGCGAACGCCAAGGTCTTGTTATCCGGCGCCACGGCCGGCGCGCTGCCCTTGCCCATCAGACGCGGACCGCCGCCCGCCACGAGCACGGCGAAGACGTCCTGCTCGACGCCTTCGACCTTGCTCACCGGATTAGGATTTTCGCCGCGGCTGTTAGGGCCCTCGCCGCGCACATAGACCAGCGCCGAACCGTCCGGCGACCAGGCCAGGCCGGAAAGCTCCTGCCCATCGTCGTCGCTATAGGTGGTTAACGCGCGCGGCTTGAATGACGGCGGCCCGGCGACGACAACGTTGCGAACGCCCTTTTCGTTGGAGATCCACGCAATGCGCCCACCGGCCGGTGCGGCTACCAGTTCGGTGGGGAAAGCCGTGCCCAGCACCTGTTCCAGGGTGAAAGACGGCCGTGGCGCGGCCGGCAGGGCACAGCAGGCAAACGCAAACACCAAGGCAATTCGCATTGGCGAATTCTACCGCGCGCGGGAATTCCAGCTTTTACGAACGCACTTATGAGGACTCCGTGCACGGCCTCATTGGCTCATGGAGACACGTCAGCAAGAAGTTGAATCTCCGGTAGGAAACGTGGTCTGGCCGGATTGGCAATGCTTGCAATCTGTGGATCTTTTGCCGATCAGATGATAGTTAATTCCACGCCAATCGATCGTTCTCAAGAAACCAGTGGCAACCTCGTTCGATGTATCATGATGATGGGTCGACGACATGCTTAACGTTCGCCAGCTATCTGAAAAAATCGACGAACTTGCTGCGGATCGCGTGTCGGTTTACGATTTCGAGAGATGGTTTCGGACGGAATCGAAAGACTTCCATCAGTGGGCCGATGCGAGGTTGAAGGATGCTGTGTTTTCGATCGAAGCGGCGCTCTCTGAATACCACTTCGCGGAGCTAGAAGAAAGCAAGCTAAAGGTAGAGTTGTCTGCCGCCGTTTGCCCTCTTGTTGCGTACCTGCGATGATTCATTCCGGTTGAGCTTTCAACCGTGTCAGATAGTCGTCCAGTTTGTCCTCGCCGATACCTTCGCCGCGTTCAAGTTCCTTGACGCCCCTGCGAATCTTCGTGTCGATGGCCTCACGACGGGCCAATAGCCATTCGTCCTGTTCGCGCAGCGTCTCCAACGCGCGGTCAATCACTTCGTTCGGGTCTTGGTAAGCGCCGGAGCGCAGGGCTTCCGCAATGCGGCTTTCCTGTTGGGGCGAGAGCTGCAGTGGCATGCCCCAACGGTAGGCATTTTGATGTTTCGTGTCAACTGAAGCGTGCGCCGTCCATTCCTGCTTACTTCGCTTCGCCCAGGCCCGCGGCGCGCAGCGCTGACTCTTGTGGACCGGCGCCCGTGCAGCAGCTCACCAGTTGCCCGTCGATGGCCACCGCCGGAACCGTCTTCACGCCGTATTGCGCCGCTTTGCGTGCTACTTCCGGCTGGTGCATGTCGAGCACTTCGACGTCGCATGACGGACAGGCGATGCTCTGGACCAGTTGCACGGCGGGCTCGCAGGCCGGACAGCCGGCGCTAAACACTTCGACTTTGCGTTGCTTGGTATTCATGACCGTTCCTCCAGAGAGCAGTTCGAACACTCGGCCCGGCGCGGCCAACTGTTCCATACCGATGCCGCCACCAGTAGCGCCACGCCGCCATAAGCCAGCGGGTTCGAAGACCACGCGAACTTGCCGCCGAGGATCAGCCCGGCGGCCAGTAGTCCGATGCCAAACGGACCGTAGCCATGCCGCGTGCGGGCTCGCCACGCCAGCGAAACGAGAGCCAGGCAGAGCACCGCCGCGGTCAGCGGCAGCAGATAGCGCGACGAAAGCAGAAAAGTCAGGCCCAGCGCCGAAAGCACGCCTCCATAAAGGGGCCAACACGCGGGGCAGCTGGCCAACGGCAGAAAGCTGAGCAAGACACCGGGAACCGCAAGCAGGTTCTGCCTGGCAAGTTTCATGTTCAACTTCCAGCCTAAACCCTGTAGCGCACTACAGAGTCAAGCGCGCTACTAGCGAAAGTTTTTCGAGCCGTACTCCAGATGCAGCCGTAGCGAGACGATCCACAACGGGCCGCGATCGCGGTTGAAGGCGGGATTCGTCACGTGTTGCAGATCCAGGCCCGCGAAAAAGCCGGGGAGCAGGCGCGCGTTGTAGTAGCTCTCCCAGATGGTTTCGCGGCCATAGTTCAAGCGGCCGTCGCCGATCAGAAAATCGAGCCCGCCGCGGGCCAGGTAGCTCGCGTGCACCGCCGACAGGCCGCTGGTCGTGATTTCGGTGGCCGCCGTGTCGAAGGGCCGGCTCCAGCGCGTGCCCGTTACCGAGACACCGCCGGTCGCCAGACGGTCGATGGCCGTGAAGGCGTACGACTGAGTCTGTCCATCGTTCCAGCCGAGGCGGCCGAACACGCCGACGTCTTTGAGCAGTTCCTGATCGAAATTGAGACCCCACCCATATTTCAACGTCCCGAATTTGCGGGTCTGCTCGACATCCGGCGTGCCAGACATTCGGAGGGCATCGCCATAATTGCCGGAGTGTGTGTGCAGCAGAAAGCCCAGCAGCCGCACGGCACCGGGGTGCTTTTTCACGGCGAAACGGTATTCGCCTTCGCCCATGTCGCCGCGGTCGCGCAGCAGGCGGCGGTCGAAACGCCCTCCGTTAGCCTGGGTCGGCTCGGCCGCGCTGGCATAGCGCCAGGACCACTGCTTCAAGTGCAGTTCATGCACCCA
>DOZZ01000179.1:3848-4807 GCA_003517725.1 Bryobacterales bacterium
AACTGCGTGCGCGGATCGTGCGAGTAGCGGTTGTTGTCGAAGAAATCCGTCACGGTGAAGCGTCCCACCGTGACGGTGTAGCGCCGCAGCGGGCGTGTTCCGGCCAGCTGATTCTCGCCGCTCTCGGTGGCCTCGGTTTCGCTGCCGAATGCGAAATCGTGTGAGATATAGAGCCGCGCGATATACGGCTTGGGTGTGGCCGAGGCGACGCGTGGCAGCTCTCCGTTGGAAAAATTAGCGAGCCCGGTGACGCCGCTGAAGCCGCGGCCGCCGGCGATTTCGGGGTCGAAGTACACCTGCGTGTTCTGGCCCAGGCGGAAGCCCAGGAAGAAGGTGGTGGTCAGCGAGACATCGCGCTCCGGCGTGCTGTCTAGGCTATTGGCGCCCTGATAAGCCGCCGGAAAATTGCCGTGATACTGGCCGATCGAGGTCGCCTGCCAGTATAGATTCCAGCGCTCCGTCTCGGGCGCGGGCTCGGAATCAGCCTGTGCCCACAAGCCCGCGGCACACAGCAGTCCGGCAAACACAGTTTGGATGAGGGTGCGGCGCATGCTGACGAATCACCGCTAGACGATGGTGAAAAGCCCGGCCGCCTTGGCTTCGCGCTGGCCGTCGAGATCCAGATAGCGCGTGTCTAGCAGCCGCGAGACTTCCAGATTGCCCATGGCGGAGAGCAGATTCTGGCGCACGTCGGGGTGCTCCACTTCGAGATCCGCGAACACATCGCGCAGCTTGCGGCGCACGGTCCCCGTCTTCTGCGAGCAGCCGCAGGGGATCACCGGCATGCCGCGCGATTCGGCGTAGCCGCGGGTGATCTCTTCGGTGACATAGACCAGCGGCCGGATCAGCCGGAAGTCGCGTTCGCGCGAGTAGGTCACGGGCGGCAGCGCGCTGAGCCGGCCGGTGAACATGGCGTTGCGCAGCAGCGATTCGCAGAAGTCGTCGGCGGTATGGCCCAG
>DOZZ01000275.1:0-12515 GCA_003517725.1 Bryobacterales bacterium
ACGCGCGCGCCGATGCGGAATGCTTCGCCCGATTCCGTATCGGTGGCGAGCACTGTGTCGAGCGTGCCGTCGGCCGCGCGCTCGAAACCGTTGACTGCGACATAGTTCAACAGCGTGGCGCCCTGTTCCGCGGCGGTCGACACCAGGTTGATCAGCAGCCGCGCGTCATCGAACTGGCCATCGAAATAGACGACGCCGCCGCGCAGGTCGTCGGGACGGAGCCCAGGCAGCCGCGCCAGGGTCTCGTCGCGCGACAGGATCTGCGAGTGGCCGAAGCCGTATTTGCCGGCCAGCAGGTTGTAGAGCTTCAGACCCAGCCCGTAAAAAGGTGACTCCCACCAGTCGTAGCTGGGGACCACGAAGGCCAGGTCGGACACCAGGTGCGGGGCGTTCTGGCGCAGCAGACCGCGCTCCTTGAGCGCCTCCATCACCAGCGAAATGTTGCCCTGCTCCAGGTAACGCACGCCGCCGTGGACCAGCTTGGTGCTGCGGCTCGACGTGCCTTTGCCGAAATCACTTTGCTCCAGCAGCAGCACGTCGTAACCGCGGGCGGCCGCATCGACCGCCGCGCCCACGCCCGTGGCCCCACCGCCGATAATCACCATGTCCCAAGGCTCGGGGTGAGCCGCGAGACGCGCGAGCATGGCGGCGCGCTGCATGCTTCAGGCGATGGTGGGCACGAAGATCTGGTGCAGCACCGGAAGATCCAGAAACAGCAGCGCGCACATCAGCAGAAAACAGACCACCACGGAAGCCATCAGCCACGGCTCTTTGTAGAGGCCTTCGGGGCGCTGCACGGCACTGTCGGGTTTGAACGCCAGGGCGAGGTATTGCGCCATCACCAGCGACACCAGCGGGAAGGCCAGAATCAGCTCCAGGCGGTAGCGCACGATGAACGCGCCGAAAAAGAGCATGGCTTGCGCGGCATAAAACATGATGGACACCAGCAGCCGCTGCTCGGTGTAGTAGGCGAACGATTTGCGATACGCCGCGCTGCGCACCGGGTCATTGATGTCGCGGTACTCGGCGTAGCGTTTGATGGCCATGAAGTAACAGCCCACCATCCAATAACTGATCAGCAGCGAGGTGGGCGGCACCGCGAGAGTGCCCGTGAGATACCAGCCGGCCAGCATGCGCAGCGGGTTGTTGACCGATTCCGACAGCACATCCAGATACGGCAGGTCTTTGCTGCGCAGCGGCGGGATGTTGTAAATGCAGCCCATGATCCACAGCGTCAGCATGGTGAGCGTGAACGGCATGGAGATGCGCATGCTTAGGGCCAGTCCCGCGAGCATCAGCGCAATCCATTGTGCGTAGGCCAGCGGGATGCTGACCTGGCCAGACGGCACGGGCCGTCGGAACTTGGTCGGATGCTTGCGGTCGAACGGGGCATCCAACACTTCATTGATGACGTAGTTGCTCGAAGTGATCAGGCAGATGGCGAGGAAGCCGATCAGCAGCGTCACGGGATCGAGCAGCGCCACGCGGCCGCGGTCGATCGAGAGCGCGACCACGACGCCGGGCAGCACGAAGACGTTTTTGACCCAGTGGTCGGCCCGCGCGATGGAGAGATGGCCTTTAAGCGTGGGCTTGGTCTGGGGTGTGACGCCGGGGATGGTCAATGGGAATCTTCCTGAAGCAGCGCGAGAAGCTGGGCGTAGCCGGATACCGGCGTCCATGACTGGTGGGCCGCGGGTTGCGCCGTGGTAAGGATGAAGCACGGCATGCCGGCCGCCTCCGCCGCGGGGGCGTCCACATCGGCGCGATCGCCGACATAGACCACCTGTTCGGGCGGCAGTTGCATGCGCGCCGCACTGACCGCCAGACCGGTGGGATCGGGCTTGAACTGGCCCACCTTTGGGTCCTGCGCCCAAACCACGGTATCCAGATAGCCGGTCAGGCCCAGGCTTTCGATTTTGCGGCGCGGCGGGTAGTCGGAAAAAGCGCCCAGGCGCAGACCGGCGGCGCGAGCCGCCTGGCAGAACGGCAGCAAGCCGTCGAAGCGCGCGCGGGCGATCAGGTCCAGCGGCTCCAGCTCCATCCAACGCTCGATCAGAGCGGCGGCGCCGTCCGGGGGCGGCCCGCCGCAAGCGGTTTCCAGGTGCGCGGCGGCCAGGTCAGCGTGCACTGCGCCGCAGCCTCGCAACTGTTCCTGCGCCGCGCGATAAGCCCTTACCAGCCGCAGCGTGCGGAAGCCGCGCGCGGGCGAAGTCAGATACGCGCGCAACAGGCGCCCCAGCACGCCCCGCCGCACCTGTGGCAGGCGATACAGGGTGCCGTCGACATCGAACAGAATGCCGTGTATTGGTTGGTTGCGCCAGCNNGGGCCACCGGCCCCCCCCCCCCCCCCCGCCGCACCTGTGGCAGGCGATACAGGGTGCCGTCGACATCGAACAGAATGCCGTGTATTGGTTGGTTGCGCCAGCGCCACAATTCAGACTCAGCTTAGCATCCGCGTAGTGGGCCTGAACGCGCTACTCGACGCGCTGTATGTCGGCCCCGGCGGCGATCAGCTTGGCCTCGATCTGCTCGTAGCCGCGGTCGATATGATAGACCCGATCAACCACCGTTTCGCCCCTGGCCACCAGCGCCGCCAGCACCAGCGAGGCGCTGGCGCGCAGATCCGACGCGATCACGCCGGCGCCCGACAGCGTGGTCTGGCCCGCGACAATGGCCTGTTTTCCCTCCAGGCGGATGTTGGCGCCCATGCGCAGCAGCTCCTGCGCGTGCATAAAGCGGTTTTCGAAGATAGTCTCGGTGATCAGCGAGATGCCTTCGGCCTGCGTCATCAGCGCCATATACTGCGCCTGCAGATCCGTGGCGAAGCCGGGGTGCTCCTCGGTGGTGATGTCGACCGCGCGCAACGGTCCGCCGGCCGTAACCTGCAGCCAGTCCGCGCCGCGCCCGATCTGGACGCCCGCCTGCTGCATTTTGGCGATCAGCGCGTCCAGATGTTCGGGCACGCAGCCGGTGACCCGGACGTCCCCCCGGGTGATGGCGCCGGCGATCAGGAAGGTGCCGGCTTCGATGCGGTCGGCGATGATGATGTGCGGCGCGTCGGTGCCGTGCAGCCGGTCCACGCCCTGGATGCGGATGGTGGAGGTGCCGGCGCCCTCGATTTTGGCGCCCATCGAGATCAGCAGCCGCGCCAGATCTTCCACCTCGGGCTCGCGCGCGGCGTTCTCCATTACGGTTTCGCCCGAAGCCAGCGTGGCCGCCATCATCAGGTCTTCCGTGCCGGTGACGGTGATGCGATCAAAGCGGATGTGCGCGCCCTTCAGCCCCCGCGGAGCGTTGGCTTCGATGTAGCCATACTCCTGCGAGATGGTGGCGCCCAGCTGTTCGAGCGCGGCCAGGTGCAGATTGATGGGGCGCGCTCCAATGGCGCAGCCGCCGGGCATTGAGACGCGGGCGCGGCCGGCGCGGGCCACCAGCGGCCCCAGCACCAGGCTCGACGCTCGCATGGTCTTGACCAGTTCGTAGGGCGCTTCGGGCGAGACGATCTGGCGCGTCTGGAGCGTGACGTCTTCGCCATTCACCTGCACTTCGGTGCCGATGTCTTCGAGCAGCCGCTCCATGGTGCGGATGTCGCGCACGCGCGGGATGCGCCGCAGTTGCACCTCGCCGTCGGTGAGCAGCGCGGCGGCGATGGCCGGCAGCGCCGCGTTCTTCGAGCCGCTGGTCGGGATGGCGCCGTGGAGCGGAGTGCCGCCCTGGATGACAAATTTGTCCATATGGGTGTAAATCGCAGTATAGGTGGTCGGAGCCGTCTCGGTTTTAGTTCCCACGCCAGGTACGCAGCGCCGCGCTGACGCTTCCTTTCGACGCGGTCAGCAGCGTCTCGGCCTGGGCAGGCTCGACACCGGTGACCGCGATCAAAATAGCCGCGCGCACGCTGCCGCCGGCCGCCTCGAGCGCCTGACGCGCGCCGGCCTGCGGAATGCCCGCGGCGCTGCTGACGATGCGGCAGGCACGGTCGCGCAGTTTAGCATTGCGCGGCTGCACGTTCACCATCAGGTTGTCGAAGACGTAGCCCATGCGGATGAAACTACCGGTGGTGAGCATGTTCAATACCAACTTAGTGGCAGTGCCGGCCTTCATGCGAGTGGAACCGGCCACGATCTCGGCGCCCGGCAGCACGGTGATGGGAATGCGCGCCGCGGCGGCAAGCTCGGAAGCCGGGGTGCAACTGATGCCGGCAGTCACCGCCCCCAGGCGGTTAGCTTCGACGATGGCGCCCAGCACATACGGCGTGCGGCCGCTGGCCGCGATGCCCACCAGCACATCGCGCGCTTTAAAGCCGCGCTCGAGCAAATCGCGCACGCCCGAGGCCGGGTCGTCTTCGGTTGCTTCGGTGGCGCGCGCCAGTGCTGCTTCGCCGCCCGCAATGATGCCTTGCACCATCTCCGGCGCGACGCCGAAAGTGGGCGGACATTCCGCGGCGTCCAGCACGCCCAGGCGTCCGCTGGTTCCCGCGCCTATGTAGAAAAGTCTGCCGCCCGCGCTGAAGGCCGCGACAATGGCATCGACCGCTTCAGCAATCCGCGGCAGCGCCGGCGCGATCGAAGCCGCGACCTTGGCATCTTCCCCGTGGATGATGCGCAGCACCTCCAAAGTTGGCAACGCGTCGATGCCGCGCGAGGCTGGGTTGATCTGTTCCGTCAGCAGTTTTTCGAGCACGTGCCGGGCGAACTCCTAGCGCAGGGTTTCGACGAACGCGCCGCTGGCCGCGTCGATCAGCACGGAGAAAGAACTGCTGCTGACGCTTTCGCCCCACACTACGCGCCACGTGGCGTCGGGATAAGTGGAGTTCATGCCCAGCAGATACGACACGGTCATGCCGGGATGCTGCTTGTCGTACTCGGCGGCCTTTTTAAGAGCCGCCTGATAGGCCTCGTCACTGTCTTTGCGCGCGCCGGCGATCAGGAAGGGCCGGTCCGAGCCGGCGCGCCAACCGCGTGGCGCATCCGGGAAAATGCCCTTGTGCAGGCTCATCGACGCTTCCACCACCGAGAACGTGTAGTCGCGCGCCTGCTGCAGGCTTGGCGAAACAAAGGTCGCCTGCCAGCCCGCGGCTTTGCCGGGACGCGTGGGCACTCCGGACAGATGCAGGCTCGACATGTGCAGCACCTGCACGTCGGGAGCCCACGAGCGCGCCGCGCCGAACATCTGGAAGAGCGCATGCAGCCCGGTGACGGGCTCGGGCGGCTTCTCGCCTTCGGCTTTCTTGGGCGGCTCGCCACAGCCGGCCATCAGCAGCGCGGCCGCCAGTACGGGTGGCCAAGTTCGAGACAGGTTGCGCATTGCCCTCAATAGTAGCTGGTATGACATACTTATGGGCATCAGAACTGAGGTGCCCCATGTTCCGCCCGGTTTTTGCAGTGCTGCTGTGCGCAGGCACGCTGCTCCCCCTCCCTTCCCTGTTCGCCCAAAAGACCGCTCCGCCGCCACCTTCCCTGATTTTGAAGCCGCCCCCGATCGACACGCGGCGCGCGCCGAATCAGCAGGACGTGATCGCTAATCGCGGGGCCTACATTACCGGAAGAGTCCAACTGGACGACGGCATGCCTCTGACCACCACGATAGTTATCGAGAAAATCTGCGGAGGCAGCCGCACACCGGTGGCGTACACCGATATGAAAGGCCATTTCTCGTTCCAGGTGGGCGGGATGAATGCCGTGATGCCGGACGCCAGCGAGTCGTGGAGCGGGTTCAACGCCGCCGGCCAGCCGACCACCCTATCGGGTGGCACCCAGCAATCCCCCGGGGATCGCCTGCTGAGTTGCGAACTAACCGCGGTGCTGCCGGGCTATCGTTCGGATGTCGCCTATCTGGGCCAGCACCGGCAACTGGACAATCCCGATATCGGAACGCTGGTGCTGCACCGGCTCATGAATGTTCCCGGCACCACCATCAGCGCCACCACCATCAACGCGCCAAAAGACGCACTGAAGGCGTTCAACAAAGGGCTTGACGACTTGAAAAAAGCCAAACCCAAGCCGGCCGAGAAGGAGTTCCGGCGCGCCGCGGAGCTGCACCCCAAGTTCGCCGCCGCGTGGTATCAGCTGGGCCACATGCTGAGCGCATCCGACACCCCGGGCGCGCGCGAAGCCCTGCGGCACTCGATTGACGCCGATGGCAAATACGTCAGCCCCTACCTCGATCTGGCACTGATCGAGATCCGTGAGCACCAGTGGCCGGCGGCGCTGGACGCGGCCTCCAAAGGCGTGCATCTGGACCCGGTGGATTTTCCGCAACTCTACTTTTACAAAGCCATCGCCGAGTTCAACACCAAACAGATGGATGAGGCCGAAAAGAGCGCGCGGCAGGCCGCTAAGATCGACGTCGCGCATCGCCTGCCGAAGATCCAGCAATTACTCGGCATGGTGCTGATCGAGAAGCAGGACTACACCGGCGCGGCCGAGTATCTGCGAACCTATCTGCGCCTGGCTCCGGACGCCGGCGACTCGCCGGCCATGCGGACCCAACTGAGCCAGATAGAAAAAGTGGCCACCGCGGCGCCCCGCCCATAACGCGTTCTATTTTTGGGCAACCGAGCTGTCGCCGTTCTCCCGGTGCAGTTCGCGCAACGCGCGCAGCGCTTTGGAATAGCCTGGGTACTGCTCCAACACCTGGTTCAACGCTGTTTCCGCGATATCGGGCTTGCCGGCGCGGCGAGCTTCCACCGCCAGGGCGGCGTACACAGGGCGCGGATAGCTAGGCGGCTCGGTGTAACGCAGGGCCCGCTCCATCACGGCCGCTGCCTGCATCTGGTGCAAACCTCTGCCGGCATGGTGAGCCGCCAGCGCAATCTGGCCTTCCAGCTCTCGGCGACCGACTTCCAATGCGGGTGGCACTGGCTCGCCCGTGGCCTGCGCCAGGCTCTTCATGGCGCTCTCCATCAGGCGCAGCTCCGATTTCGCGGCCTCGTGCCCGCCGCGATGCGCTAGCGCCAGGCCCACGGCCCAGTGCCGCCACGCCTGCTCGCGCGGCTTATCGTAGACCGGAAGCGTTTTGGCGTCGAGGATCTGGTCCCACTTTTCGAAAAAGACCAGCGTGCGCAGCACTCCAAACCAGCCCTGCCGGTAGACCGCGTAGGGGTTGTCTACGGCCGCTTTTTCGCGCGGGTTCTCACCAAAAGCGAGCAGGCTGTTGGCGGCGTCCATGGCCTGCTGGTATTTGCCCTCAAAATCATACGTAACGGTCAGGAAGGCAACATTGTGACCGTGGTGGCCCGTGGGATAAAGCGAGTCGGCATGCAGGTAGCCCAACTCGTTTTGCGCGGCGGACTGGAACGCCGCTTCGGCCTGCGCCCACTCGCCGGTCTGCGCGTAGATGTGGCCGGGCATATGCAGCGCGTGCGGAATGTTGGTGACCAGTTGCGGATAGCGCCGGCAGCTGGGCCAGGCGTCTTTGGCGAAGGTGGCGCCTTCGAAGCCGTGAATGATGTAGTGGTGCACGCCTGGATGGTCCGGGAACTTGACCGCCAGTTGCCGCAATAACGCCACCGCTTCCATGCTGCCTTCGCGCGGCTGGTGGTCGGGGAGGGTAAAGCCGCGCATCAGGTGCAGGGCCAGATAGCAGCCGGCTTCGACCTCGTCGGGATGCGCGGCTAGAATGGCGCGCAGACCCGCGATGTAGGCAGCGTCGCGCGTCGCGGCGGGCGAGTTGCGGCGCGCCGCCACGGCCGCAATGTACATTTTCTCGAGCTCCGACGCCTTGCCCGGAACCTGGCTCAAACGGACCGCTTTGGCGGCGGCGTCGATGGCGCGCTGCTCGGCGGGCGAGGGCTTCGAGGCGGCTTTGACTGGCCGGCCATCGCGCTCCAGTTGATGCCGTGGGCGGTAATCGCCGGCCGCCACCATGGCCACGCCCCACCACGGCATGGGCGCGTCGGGGTCGAGCGCGGCCGCCTGCAGGAACGAGCGCTCCGCTTCAGTGGCCCAGAAGGAGTGCATCTGGCTGACGCCCTGGTCAAAAAAGCGCTGGGCTTCGGGATTGGACGTCGTGATGGCGAAGTGGACGTTGCCCTGCCCTTCCATAATCTTCGCGGGCAGAGCCGGAGCCACGGCGCCCGGCGGCGGGGCGCACATGTCCTTGGGCTTGGCGGGCGTGTCCGCGGCCATCAGACTGACGGCCAGAAGCGGCAGGAAAATCAGGGTGCGCAACATATTGGTCAATTCCCGGGAGGCTCCTTTAATTGCAGGGCGATTAAGTCGCCGAGTTGATAGGCCGCGTAGTTCGGGCCGTCCACCAGCGCGGCCAGGCGGCCATCCGGCGCGATGATCGCGGTCTCGGTGCTATGGGACAGGGTCCCGTCCTCGGGCCAGTAAATTACCCCAAACCGCTCGGCGATGGCGCGGATCTCGGGCATGCCGCCGGTCAGAAAATGCCATCCCTCGGGGTTGGCTTTCCAGAGTTTAGCGTAACGCGCCAGCACTGCGGGGCGGTCATATTGCGGATCGATGGTAATCGAGAGCAGCACCACGCGCGTGCCCAGGTCGGCCGCGAACCGCCGCTGCAGCCGGGCGAAATTCGCCGCCAGGCGTGGGCAGACTGCCGGCAGCGGGCAGCGCGTATAGAGAAAGTCGAGTGCGACCACTTTTCCGCGCAACTCGGCCAGCGAGCGCGGGCGTCCGCTGTCGTCGAGCAGCGTGAAGCCGGGAACCAGGTCGCCCGGCCGGAGCCTCGCCGCGGCGGCCGGCAGCGCGAATTCCGGCTTTTCACCGCGCGAGCGAATGTGCTCGGCGCGAACCGATCCATGGCGCACCGCCAGATCGAATGCCACCAGCGATCCCGGATGCAGTCCGCGCAACTCGGCCGGATGCGCCGCGCGAAACGGCATTACCATGGCCGGCATGTAGCCGCGTATGTCGCGATGCGAGACGGTCATGGTGGCCGGCGGATCGAGGCGCAGCAGCATGCCGTCGACGCGATAGTGCCGCGCGCAACCGGTGCTCGCCAAAGCTAACAGCGCCAGCAGCCTATACATACTGCACCACTATATAGGCTGCACGGCGCTGCTACACTAGCCAGACCGCATGCTCAAGGAAGCCCTTTTCGGTACGCATCAGGACTTCACCACGGGCAGCATCGGCCGCGCCATCACGCTGCTGGCGATCCCGATGATCCTCGAGATGGTCATGGAGTCGCTGTTTGGCGTCGTCGATGTGTTCTTCGTCTCGCGGCTCGGCGCCGACGCCATCAGCACCGTGGGGCTCACGGAATCGCTGCTGACGCTGGTATTCGGCGTGGCCATGGGCCTCAGCATCGCGACCACCGCGTTTGTAGCGCGCCGCATCGGCGAGAAAGATCGGGAGGGCGCCGCCATTGGCGCGGTGCAGTCGATCGCGGCCGGCATCGTGGTGTCGATCATCGTCGGCATCGCCGGTTATCTTTACGCGCCGCATCTGCTGCACCTGATGGGCGCGGGCCCGGCGGTGGTCTCGGTGGGATCGCGCTACACGCGGATCATGCTCACCGGCTCGGTCGTCATCTTTCTGCTGTTCCTGATCAACGCCATCTTTCGCGGCGCGGGCGACGCGGCGCTGGCGATGCGAGCCCTGTGGCTGGCCAATGCCATCAATATTGTGCTCGACCCCTGCCTGATCAACGGCTGGCTATTTTTCCCGCATCTGGGCGTCTCCGGAGCGGCCGTCGCGACCACCACCGGGCGCGGCATCGGCGTGCTGTTTCAGATCTACTCGCTGCTCGGCGGCAAGAGCCGTCTCACCATCACGCGCCGCCAGATACGCCTGAACTTCGAGGTGCTGCGGCGTCTGGTGCGCGTCTCCATCACGGGCATCGTGCAATTTCTGGTGGTCACGGCCAGCTGGGTGGCGCTGGTCAGGATTGTCTCGAACTTCGGCAGCCAGGCCGTCGCGGGTTACACCATCGCGGTGCGCATGATCGTCTTCACGATCCTGCCCTCATGGGGGCTCTCGAACGCGGCCGCCACGCTGGTCGGACAAAATTTGGGCGCGGGCAAGCCGCAGCGCGCCGAGACATCGGTCTATCGCGCGGCCTGGTACAACTGCGCTTTTCTGGCGGCGGTCTCGCTGGTCTTCATCTTCACGCCCGTGCCGCTGGTCGTATTTTTTACAAGCGATCCTGAGATTGCGGCGGTCTGCGTCAGCTGCCTGCGCATTTTCAGCTACTGCTACGCCAGCTACGCCTGGGGCATGGTGCTGGTGCAAGCCTTCAACGGCGCGGGCGACACGTTGACGCCGACGCTCATGAACTTTTTTGCGTTCTGGGTAGTGCAACTTCCGGTGGCCTGGTTCCTGGCTTTTCACACATCAATGGGAGTACGCGGGGCTTTCAGTGCGGTGCCGATTGCCGACCTGTCACTCACGGCTCTGGCAATTATCATGTTCCGCCAGGGGAAGTGGAAGCTGCAGAAGATTTAGCAACGCGTATCGGAGTTGGTGGGCGGTCTATCAGGACCTCCGGCCCCGCAAGCTCCTGAAAAACCGGCTCGTCTGGTGGGGCAGGATTCATCCTGCGGAGGGCTTTTAGCCCGACTCCTCGGGAGCACACGCAACGCGATCCTTAACTCGATGCAGTCGGGCGGGCTGAAGCCCGCTGCAGGATGAATCCTGCCCCACTTACGGACCTGCAGACGGCCGCTCAATCACATGCGAGGCCCATTTCAGCTCTCCGCCGGCTCTTCCACCGCTTCGCCGGCCACCCCATAGATCGCCTTATTCGCTTGTGACAGCACCGGCTTCATCATCGGAAAGAAGATCACGTCGTAGATGTCCTGCTGCTCCGTGAAGATCATGGCCATGCGCTCGATCCCCGGACCGATCCCGGTGGTCGGCGGAATGCCGTGGTCCATCGCTTCGAGAAAGTCGTAGTCCAGCGGATGGAACTCGCCCGAGTCACGGTCCTCCGGCTTGTACGCCTTCTTCCATGTCGCGAACAGCTGCTCCGGATCGTTCTGCTCCGACCAGTTATCGCCGCACTCCATACCGGCGATGAAGATTTCGAAGCGCTCGACGTAACGCGGATCTTCCGCCATGGGCTTGGCCAGCGGCGAAATCTCAATCGGATGCCCGTAGACCAGCGTCGGCTGGATCAGCGTGTCCTCCACCTTGGCTTCGAAAGCGCGCACCAGCGCTTCGCCGATCGACGGTTGCGCTTCCGTTACGCCCAGATCCGTCAGCCTCGCGTTGGCTTCGTCCACCGTGCGCAGCTCCGAGAAGTCGATGCCCGTGATCTCGCGCGTTGCGTCCACCATCGAGATGCGCTTCCACGGCTGCTCGAAATCCACCATATGCCCGCGCACCTGAAAGGTGATCTTCCCAAACGCCTTCACCGCCACGTGCCGGAACAGGTCTTCGACCAAGGCCATGTTGTACTCGTAGTTCTGGTACGCGGTCATGGTCTCGATCATCGAGAATTCCGGATGGTGGCTGCGGTCGATGCCTTCGTTGCGGAAGTAGCGCCCGATCGTGAAGACCTTCTCGTAGCCCGCGGCAATCAGCCGCTTCAGATACAGTTCGTGCGAGATCGCCAGATACATCTCGGCGCCCAGCGCGTTCACGTGCGTCAGAAATGGCTTGGCCGTACCGCCGCCATACAGCGGCTGGATGATCGGCGTCTGAAACTCCAAAAAGCCGCGCGCGTACAGGAACTGGCGCGCCTCGAAGATCATGCGCGATACCTGCGCGAACAGCTCCAGCTTCTCCGGCGCCGCAATGGTGTCCAGATAACGCTTGCGCAGAATCGTCTCGCGGTCCTTCAAGCCCGACCACTTCTCGGGCAGCGGCCGCAGGCTCTTGGTGAGCATGCGCAGCGTCTCGGCCATCACCGAGATCTCGCCCTTCATGGTCTTGCCGACCGTGCCGCGCACCTCGATCACGTCACCCACGTCGAGCAGGGCCACGTCTTCATAGCCCAGAAATCCGGCGGCCGCGTCGGTGGGATGTAGCATCGCGCGCCGGAACACCAGTTGGATGCTGCCCGTCCGGTCCTGTATATGCCCGAACGCCATGCCGCCTTGCTTGCGCCACGACATCAGACGGCCCGCGACCGTCACGGGCTGGTTTTCCATCGACTCGAAATTTTCGAGAATATTCGCCGCGTACTCGGTGCGCATGCTGCGCGATGGATACGGGTTGAGCCCGCGCTCGCGCAGGGCTTCGGCTTTCTTGAGGCGCGCGTTACGCAGCGCGACCAGGGGCGGAACTATCGCCAAGTGGGGAAATCTCCTTTTCTACCGGGAAACTTCCATCATAACTTGCAGACTACACTTTCTCGGCGATGCTCTTGGCCTGCAGAAACAGCAGCAGGTAGTCCGGTCCGCCGGCCTTCGAATCGGTTCCGGACATGTTGAAGCCGCCAAACGGATGCGCGCCCACCATGGCCCCGGTGCACTTGCGATTCACATACAGGTTGCCCACGAAGAACTGCTCGCGCGCCTGCTGAATGTGCTGCTTGTCGTTCGAGAACAGCGCGCCGGTCAGGCCGTACTGCGAATCGTTGGCCAACTCGAGCGCATGGTCGAAGTC
>DOZZ01000275.1:12647-13360 GCA_003517725.1 Bryobacterales bacterium
GCGATAAAGTAACCGTCGCCGTCGGCTTGCGATCCGCCGGTCAGCAGGCGTCCTTCACCTTTGCCCACTTCGATGTAATCGAGGATTGACTTCTTCGCCCCGGCGCTGATCACCGGCCCCATGAAGTTGGCCGGATCATCCGCTGGACCTACGGCCAGCTTCGACGTCTTCGCCTTCAGCTTTTCGAGGAACTGGTCGTAGACCTGCTGGTGCACGATGGCCCGCGAGCAGGCCGAACATTTTTGCCCCTGATAGCCGAATGCCGACGCCAGCACGCCGTCCACGGCCTGTTCCAGATCGGCTTCGCTGTCGACAATGATCGCGTCTTTGCCGCCCATCTCCGCCACTACCCGCTTGATCCAGAGCTGGCCCGGCTGCGGCTTGGCCGCCAGTTCATTGATGCGCAGGCCCACGTCGCGCGAGCCGGTGAACGCAATGAAGCGCGTCTTCGGATGCTTCACCAGCAGGTCGCCGATAGCCGCGCCGCTGCCCGTCAGAAAAGCAAAGGAGCGCGCCGGAAAACCGGCTTCGAGCAGCACCTCGGCGAACTTGGCGGCAATCACCGGCGTCTCGCTCGAGGGCTTAACGATCACGGTGTTGCCTGTCACCAGCGCGGCCGTGGTCATGCCCACCAGAATCGCCAGCGCGAAGTTCCATGGCGGAATCACCACGCCCACGCCCAGCGGCAAATAGCGCATCTCGCCGCGCTCGCC
>DOZZ01000275.1:13435-14403 GCA_003517725.1 Bryobacterales bacterium
ACTTCGCCTTCCGCCTCGGGCCAGGTCTTGCCGGCCTCGAACGCCAGCCACGCGTTGAACTCGTTCTTGCGCTCGCGCAGAATCGCCGCGGTCTTTACCAGCATCTCGATGCGCCGCGACGCCGGCGTGCGCGACCACTCCGGAAAATATTCATAAGCCGCCAGCACCGCGCGCTCGGCCATCTCCGGCGTGGCTTTTTGCACCGTGCCCACCACCTCCGACGGACGCGATGGATTCAGCGACTTTTGCTTGTCGTCGGAAAACAACTGCTCGCCGCCGATCAGCAGCGGATACTCGCGTCCCAGCTCGCCGCGCACTTTCTCCTGCGCTGCCAGCATGCGCTCGCGGTTGGCCGGAACAGTGAAATCGGTATAGGGCTCGTTGCGAAATTCAGATAAGCGTTTCATGCGCCGTGTAACGGCCTCCTGCGTCATAACGAATTTTGGCGAACCCGATGGCGTTGTCGTGCGCGAAGCCGCACCACCAGTTCTGGTCGGCGGCCTGCCGCAGCACGCGCGCCTTCTGGTCAATGGCGGTCACCGGAAACAGATCGAACGCCGCCACCCACGTGGGCTGCAGATTCACCGCCGTCGGCACCAGGTCCGCCAACAAGCAGAACGTTTCCCCGGCGGACGTCACGCGCACAATCATCATGTCGCGATTGTGTCCCGGCGTCACTTCTAAATGGATGCCCGGCGCGATCTCCAAGTCGCCATGCAGCAGCCGCATCTGCCCGGAGCGCACCAGCGGATCGTAATTGATGTCGCGATAACTCATGGAGTCGCGCGGGTGGCGCGTATGCGCGTATTCCCACTCGGCGCGCTGCGTCACGTAGCTCGCATTCGGGAAGGCCGGCTCGCCATCGCCCACCGTATTGCCGCCGCAGTGGTCCCAATGCAGATGCGTGTTGATCACCAGATCGATCTGCTCCGCGCGAAAGCCCGCGGCCTGCAGCGCGGCCGGCAGCA
>DOZZ01000275.1:14645-15148 GCA_003517725.1 Bryobacterales bacterium
TCGATCAGGTAGCAGTTGAAGGCCGCTGGAATGCGGTTCTGCTGATCGCACGGAACACGGCGGCTCCACAGCGTCTTCGGCACCACCCCAAAAAACGCGCCGCCGTCCCAGTAGTACACGCCGGCGCGCACAAGGTGAATCCGAAAATCACCTAAAACCAGCAAAGGCTAGCCGCGGACCAGCTTGCGTCCGCGATCGAACAGTTCCGCGGCCTCATCGGCCAGTGCGCGTCCGCGTTCGTACAGTTCCTTACCTTTCTCCATCAAATCCTTGCCGGTGACGGTCAAAGCATCGGCCGTTTCGGCGCCTTTCTGAGTGAGTTCCGCGCGCGTCTTCTTGCCCGCCTTCGGAGCGTATAGTAGGCCCACAGCCGCGCCCACGGCGGCTCCCAAGATAAACCAGGTGATTCCGTTGCTGTCTTTTTCCGCCATGCCACAGCCCTCCAACGAACTGCTCCATTTTATTCGATATTCTGAAGTCATGACGCCTGAAGCGCTTTTGCC
>DOZZ01000319.1:0-270 GCA_003517725.1 Bryobacterales bacterium
TGGTGCGGAGAGGGGGACTTGAACCCCCACGAGATTGCTCCCGCTAGCACCTCAAGCTAGTGCGTCTGCCAATTCCGCCACCTCCGCAGGGGGGCATTGCGAACTTGATTCCGATTACTTCTTCGGTGTCGTCGTTGCCGGCGCCGTCTTCATCGGGATCTGAATCCTCTGCGGCGTGCCAGCGCCTTTCGAAGGAGCCGCGCTCTTGTTTGCCGGCGCTCGGTCCAGCACCGTCGCGCCGATGCCGCCTGCTCCGCGTGTGGCCACAAT
>DOZZ01000319.1:498-2416 GCA_003517725.1 Bryobacterales bacterium
CCGCTCTGCAGCAGCACCACAATAATCAGGAAGAGGCACACGATCACGTGTACCGTGGTCAGAAGAATCGCAATCACAACTCACGAGTATAGCAAAACGCCTCAACCGGCCCGCAGCGCCTGTTCCACCCGCGCCAGCCCCGCGACGAACCTCTCGTGGTCTACGCCCATGCCGATCCGGAAGTGCCGCGGCGCGTCGAAAAAACGGCCTGGCACCACGCTGGTCTCGTAGTGCTCGCGCAGGCGCCGCGGCAGATCGCCGGCATCACCCTCCGGCAGGCGCGGGAAGCACGTGGTGCCCCACGGCGCGTGCGCCGTGCGCAGCTCCGGGCAGCGCGCCAGGAAGGCCCCGAGAGCTTTGCGGTCCAACTCCAGCACGCGCCGCGCGCGGTCTCGCAACACGCTCAAGTTCTGCATTGCCAGGTAACTCACGCGCTCGGCCATGTACACCGCCACCGACCCCATCAGGTCGTTCAGGCGCCACATGCGTTGCGCCAGTTCGGGAGTTGCCAGAATCCACCCGCAGCGCAGGCCGCTGACGCCGTACATCTTGGTCAGGCTGCTGGTCACGATGAACTCCTCGCCCAACCGGATAGCAGATTCAGGAGCATCTTCATACATCGCGTCCAGGTAGACCTCGTCCACCAGCACCAGTGCTCCCACGCCACGCGCCAACTCGCCCACCTGCCGAAGAATGTCCGGCGGCGTATACACGCTCGACGGATTATGCAGATTGGTCACCACCACCAGCCGCGTCCTCGGCGTCAAAGCCTGCTCCACTGCCCGAGGGTCCAACGCATAGCCCTCTTCGAACGATCGCGCAAAGCGCCGTACCGTGGCTCCTAAATTCGATGCCGCCGACACCAGCAGTTCATAGGCCGGCTCTTCGATCAGTACGTCGTCACCCGGCTCGACCAGCGACGCCATCGCCAGGTAATTCGCCATCGACGCGCCGGCCGCGGTGACTACGCACTCCGGCTCCACGTCGTGCTTGGCCGCAATCGCCCGCAGCAGCGGCTCGTAGCCATACCGGTTGGGCCCATTGATCTCAAGATCTCCAATCTCCACGGGCAGTTCCGCCAGCGGAAACGGCCCCACGCCGCTGGTCGCCAGGTTGAAGCGCGCGGTGCTGTGCAGCTTGGCCCACTGCATGTATTCGGATGCCATGGCTCTCATGCGGCTTTGCGTTTTCTCCAATAGAAATAGACCGGCGCGCCGGTCAACAACAGCGCATATCCGATGACGCTGTTGCCTGGATATCGGGCAATGGTGGCGGCCACGATGCCGAAGCACGACGCCACGAAAAGGCACGTCGTCACCGGGTGGCCCGGCGCTCGGAAGCGCCCTCGCGGCAGCTTGCGGCGCAGAATCAACAGCGCGGCGCCGGTCAATCCGAAGCCCACGAAATCTACCGACACCACGTAGTTCAGGATCTGTTCATAGCGCCCCGAAACGGCAATCACCGCCGCCACCACCCCTTCCAGGATGATCGCGACCACCGGCACTCCGGTGCGCGGATGCAGCCATGCCACACTGCGAAAAAACAGCCCGTCCTGGGCCATCGCGAAATAGACCCGCGGCATGGTCAGGATGCTCTGGCTCAAAAAGCCCGCCGTCGAAATGGCGATGCCGACCGCGATCCAACGCGCGCCTGGCGAACCCAGCACCGCCTGCATCACGGCCGACGCCGGCGTGGTGGTCGCGGCCAAGCCTGCCGGGCCCAGCGCTCGCACGCACACCAGGTTTACCGCCACGTACAGTAGCACGACGCCGCTGACGCCCCACAACAAGCCGCGCGCCAGATCGCGCGCCGGGTTGCGCATCTCGCCAGCCACAAAACTGGCGGTCTGCCATCCACCGTAAGCGAAGGCTACCGGCGTCATGGCGGCGCCGATCGACGCCAGCAGCCCCAGCGTCAC
>DOZZ01000319.1:2554-4028 GCA_003517725.1 Bryobacterales bacterium
GATCGCCGCCGTCTTCAGCAGCATCAGCGCGCTCTGCACGTTGCTGCCGGCGCGCACTCCGAAGCAGTTCACCACGGTCAGAATCGCCAAAGTCGCGGCGGCCACCAATTGCTCCGGCCAGTGCCAGCCGGTCAGCCCCAGAAAATAGCGCGCGAAGGTGACGGCCACGGCCGCCACGCCGCCCGTGCCCGTCACCAGCAACAGCCCCCATCCATAGATGAACGCCACCATCGGCCCGAAGGCTTCCCGCAGATACACGTACTGCCCGCCCGTGCCCGGCAGCAGCGTCGCCAACTCCGCATAGATCAGCGCGCCCAGCAGCGCAAGCACCCCGCCCAATATCCACACGCCCAGGATCAGGAATGGCGTGTGGACCTGCCGCGCCACTACATAAGGATTGATGAAGATCCCGGACCCGACGATGCCGCCCATCACGATCATGGTGGCGTCGAACCATCCGAGCTGGCGCGGCAGCTTCGCGGGAGTCAATGTTTCAGGGTACATGCCAGGGGCCCGAATCTGGCATCATCGAAATAGTTTCCTTGCCGATGCCTGAGCCTCCTTCCCGCAGCGACGCCGGACCGCGCCTCGACTGGGAACTCGCCCCCGGCCCCGCCGTCCAGCAGTACCGGCGCTGGCGTCCCACGGCCATGTTTCTGGCGCGCACCGAAGTGCACGTCTTCGCGCTCTCGATTGCGGCCAGCGTGCTGCTGTCGTTCTACCCGTTCCTGTTTGTGCTGGCCGCGCTGTGCCGCAATATCTTTTCGCCCGCGCGCACCGCCGACCTGATTGCGCTGGTCACCAGCGACTTCTTTGGGCAGGATCTCGGCAGCTTCATCAGCCGCAATCTCTTCAGCGGCAGCAACATTCCGCGCCACGTCACGGTCACGTCCGCGGTGCTGCTGCTGTTCACCGCCAACGGCGTCTTCGAGCCGCTCGAGGTGGCGCTGAACCGCGTCTGGGGCATTACGGAGAACCGCTCGTATCTGAAGAACCAGATCCTCAGCTTCGGCCTCATCTTGATTTGCGGCGCGATGGTCATGTCGTCCATCCTGCTGACCGCGCGCAATCAGGACTTCGTCCGCGATACCTTTCACCTGACCCGTCTGCCGGTCTGGCTCACGTTCATTTCGTTCAAAGTGGCGGCCGTGCCGATCCTGGTCGCGGTGCTCTTTCTGGTGTATTGGATTCTGCCCAACCGCCGCATTCCGGCGCGGCCGCTGGTACGCGTCGCGGTGGTGGTGGGGCTGGCGCTCGAATCGCTCAAGTATGCGTTTCTGCTGCTCAGCCCGTGGCTGATGGCGAAGCTCTCGCGCGAGTACGGCGTCTTCCAGCACTCGGTGGCGCTGGTGCTGGTGACCTTCGTGGCCTCGATGATCGTGCTGGCCGGCGCGGAATGGTCCGCCCGCGCCGCGCGGTAGGATTTCGAATTTCTTGCGCGCCGATGGTCACCTTTCCCGCTTCGACGCGCCGA
>DOZZ01000319.1:4212-4458 GCA_003517725.1 Bryobacterales bacterium
GTGTAATTTTGCGGAACAGAGCCAATTCTCCGGCTGAGGCACGGCGCGAAAGGGCGGCCATTATCCTGGGCTTCCGAATCGTAACCGCACCGGCGCTCAAGCGAGCTCCGGTAGCGGGCGAGCCGATTGACGATGCTGGCGTATGAGATGGCGTTCGAGAACCGGGACGTCCGGGGCGGAGTTGGAAGCGGCGATGGGCAGGCGGGCATCACGGATGCGGGAGAGGTACAAAAGAACGGACACTGG
>DOZZ01000319.1:4706-7678 GCA_003517725.1 Bryobacterales bacterium
ATTTCGGGGATCGCGGGGACTGCGCGTGCCTATTGTGGCGCTGGCCGCATCTGAACAATATCCGTATGCTGCAATGGATCCTTGCTTTGAGACCGAAGAAGTCAGTTCAAAATGCGGATGGTGATCAACAGCCTCATGCAGGTTAAGCGAGGTACTCCGATTCACGAAAGGTTGTAGTGACTCGACGGGACAAATGCGCGTTCATCTTAAGGCGCCTTGTTCCGGTTCAGCTGGAAATGGAGGGAGGCGTTCTCCCAGTAAGGTAATGGAGAGAACCTATGAAGAAGCAACGGAAGCACTACACGCCGGAAGAGAAGGTCGCCATCCTGAGGCGGCATTTGCTGGACAAGGAGCCCATCTCGAAGCTCTGCGATGAACTGGGTCTGCAGCCTACGGTCTTCTACCGCTGGCAGAAGGAATTCTTCGAGAACGGGGCGTCTGCCTTCGAGCAGAAGAGGCCAACCAACCACTCCGCCGAGCAGGAGCGAATCGCGTACCTGGAGAAGAAGATCCAGACGAAGGACGAGGTTCTGGCCGAGCTGATGGCGGAGCACGTCGCACTAAAAAAAGAGATTGGGGAACTCTAACCGCAGTCTGGGTTCCGCACGACACGCGGGACCAGATCGTGGATTTCGTCCGGCGCTGGTCGGAGAAGACCGAGATCGGCGCCGGGCAGTTCATCGCGTGGCTCGACATCACTGCCAGCAAGTTCTACGACTGGCGGGACCGCTATGGCAAGATGAACGAGCACAACGGCTGGGTTCCCCGCGATTTCTGGCTGGAGGATTGGGAGAAGCAGGCCATCATCGGCTTCCATTTGAAGAACCCGTTGGAGGGCTACCGGCGGCTGACGTTCATGATGCTGGATGCCGACATCGTTGCAGTGAGTCCGACCAGCGTATGGCGCGTATTGGGGCAAGCGGGACTGCTGTCGAAGTGGAACGGCAAGCCGTCGAAGAAAGGCACGGGCTTCGAGCAGCCGCTGACGGCCCATCAACACTGGCACATCGATGTGTCGTACATCAACATCAGCGGGACGTTCTACTACCTGTGCAGCATTCTGGACGGCTGCAGCCGATACATCGTCAACTGGGATCTGCGGGAGTCGATGACCGAGTCGGACATAGAGATCATCCTGGAACGGGCCAAGGAACTTCATCCGGAGGCGCGGCCCCGGATCATCTCCGACAACGGACCGCAGTTCATCGCCAAGGACTTCAAGGAGTTCATTCGGATCTCGGGTATGACCCACGTCAGAACTTCGCCCTACTATCCACAATCGAACGGAAAAATCGAACGTTGGCACAAATCGCTCAAGGGAGAGTGCATCCGGCCGGGAACGCCGTTGTCGCTGGAAGATGCGCGGCGACTGGTGCAGGGCTACGTCGAGCATTACAACAACGTCCGCTTGAACAGTGCCATCGGCTACATCACGCCGAAGGACATGCTCGCCGGGCGTCGGCCGGAGATCCATGCGGAGAGGGATCGGAAGCTGGAGGAGGCGCGAAAACAGCGGCAGATTCGTCGGCAGAACGCCGCTTAAAGAACGACGAGCACACGTTCAGAGTCGCGGGTGAAGTGGATAACTTTCGGGTGCCCGACCACTCGGGAGTTGGGCGACTTGGCTCCACACGGCACCGCCAGCACGGATCTTTTCCGTGCAAGCCGCGGTTCATCCCGGACGTCACAATCCCGAATGAATTGCTATTCCTCCACCCGGAGCAACGGCTTTTTCGTGTACTGAGCTGGCACGGACACGATGTGATCTGCCAAATCTGTTTGACCCCGGCGGCGACCCGCGAGGCGAACATAACCAAGGAAGCTGCCACGATCAGCCTCAAGTGCGCTGATTTCCAATTCGTTGTCAGGGGCTATCACCCGGTGCCAGTCCAGCCACCGCTGCCAGCCGTCGGGCATAGTGTCGGCCACATCAATTTCCATGATGCCTGTTCGTTCCCAGTGCCGTCGCCACCACGATGCTGAATGAAGACTCGAGAGTTCCGGGGTCCACCACCGGCAAAGATGTTCGGGAAGGGGACCTTCGATTTCCTGAACCAGCCCAGCGCCCGCAATTCCTATTTGGCCGCCTGGCTTGACAAACCCTGCGAGGTAGTTCAGGTAGAGATCGTCCGTCCCGTAGTAGCAGAAGGAATCAATACACACGACGGCGTCGAAGAAATCCGTTGCGAAAGGCAGCGACCGGGCATCGGCGTGGATAGGGAACACGCCGTCCTCCACGCCGGCATCCCGGATTCGTTGGATGTTCTCCGAGACGCTGAACCATAGGTCAGTTGCCCAAACCTGCACACCAAATTCCCGGCGCAGAAAGATCGATGACGCGGCCCGTCCGCAGCCGAGGTCCAGCACCCGCATCCCAGGCCGCAAGTCTAGTGCTGAGGTGAGCCACTCCGTCAGCCAGAGCGAATTCGCCCCACCGCTGACGCTGGCCAGAACCCATTCGGGGTGGTATTGCGAAGAATGAGGAAAGCTCGTGGAGATGAACCGTTTGTCTGAGGTCATATTCGCCCAATTTTCGCACGATGCACTGTCGGGAGAGGCGAACGAGGAAGCTCAGCGAAAGCGATCCTCCGTGCTGCTGGCCTGGCGACTGCTCACGTGCAGTCGGCTAGTATCTACCAATTCTCGAGTCGGCCGCGCATTTCGCCTGAATCACGGCGCATCCGGAAGTTGGCCGGGCAAGCCGCGGCGGCGCTACAATAATTTTGCCGGGCGAAACGGAAGCGGCACTGCGGGGACGCAACCATGCTGAGGGATAGTCCGGTGGGCTCATCGAGACGATGAACAGGGGCGCGGTGCCTTGGCTTGCGCCCTCTTCCAAGAACCACATCGGATCGGTAGACCCCGATGCCTTGAAAATCCCCGCCCGAAGGGCGGAATTACTCACTAACGGAGAGCGCCCTCTCTCCATTTTACGCTGAACCAGCACAGCCTCTGTTAAGTAACATCGTGGA
>DOZZ01000037.1:0-2739 GCA_003517725.1 Bryobacterales bacterium
CGTCCCCTGCTGAAGCCCTCTGCAGGCTGAAAGCCTGCCCCACGGCTACAATCACATGTATGCGCCGTTGTCTTGCCTTAGTGGGTCTCTTTGCGTCCAGCCTGCTGGCTCAGCCTCAACCCTTCGACGCCGCCGCCATGATGCAACTGGCGCGCCTCAGCGATCCGCAGATTTCTCCGGATGGCAAGACCGTCGCCTTCGTCAGCCAGACCATCGACGTCACCGCCAATAAGAAGCCCAAAGAGATCTATACCGTCCCGCTCTCCGGGGGGCCCCCGCGCTCGCTGGGCGAAGGCGACCGGCCACGCTGGCTGCGCGACTCGCACTACCTGGTCTTCACCGGCACGCGCGGCGGCGCCTCGCAAATCTGGATGATGAATGAGGATGGCGTCGACGCCCACGCGATCACCAGCCTCGCCACCGAAGCCGACGGCGCAATCATCTCCCCGGATTCCAAATACATCGTTTTTACGAGTGCCGTCTATCCCGATTGCGGCGCCGACGATGCCTGCAACGCCCAACACATCGCGGCTGAAAAAGATCAGCCCAAAGCCCGCATCTACAATTCACTGCTGTACCGCCATTGGACCGATTGGCAGAGCGCGCGCCGCACGCACCTGCTCTCGATGCCTGTCAGCGGGGGCAAAACTGTCGATCTGACGCCCGGCGCCATCGATGTCCCGCCGTTTTCGCTTGGCGGTCCAGACGACTACGTCATCTCGCCCGACAGCCAGGAAGTCTGCTATGTCGAGAACACCGCCGACGTGCCGGCCATCAGCACCAACACCGATCTGTTCGTGGTCCGGATCGAGGGCGGCGAAGCACGCCGCATCACCACCAATCCAGCGGCCGATATGTCGCCGCGGTATTCGCCCGACGGCCGCTACATCGCGTACCGCTCGCAAACGCGCCCCGGCTATGAGAGCGACCGCTTTACCCTGCTGCTGCTCGAACGCACCACCGGCAAAGTCACGGTGCTGACCGACCTGCTCGACCGCTGGGTCAACAGCTTCGTCTGGTCGCCCGATTCGCAGCGCATCTTCTTCACTGCCATGGACCGCGGCCGCCAGCCCATTCAATTCCTGGAGATCGCGGGCGGCGGCACGCGCGTTGCCGTCAGCGGCGAGAGCGTGCTCGACGACATGCAGTTCACGCCCGACGGCAAGACGCTGGTCTTCACGCGCCAGAGCGGCGCCAGCCCGGTCGAGATCGTCAGGGCTGCGTCTTCGGGTGGCGCGCCGCAGGTGCTGACGCACTTCAATGACGCGGTGCTGGCCGCGCATCCCACCGCGCCGCTCGAAGAACTCTGGACCAAAGGCGCCGAAGATGCGCAGGTGCAAAGTTTCCTCGTCAAACCGCCCAACTTCAACGCCGCCAAAAAATATCCCGTGTTGCTGTTGATCCACGGCGGCCCGCAAGGCGAGTGGGCCCAGAGCTGGACCTACCGCTGGAACGCGCAGGTCTTCGCCGGCGCGGGCTACGTGGTGGTGATGCCCAACCCCCGCGGCTCAGTGGGCTACGGCCAGAAGTTTATCGATGACATCAACGGCGATTGGGGCGGCCGCGCCTATGCCGACGTGATGGCGGTGGCCGACCGCGTCGCCGCATTGCCCTACGTCGACAAGGACCGCATGGCCGCCGCCGGCGGCTCCTACGGCGGCTATATGGTGGACTGGATTTTGGGCCACACCAACCGCTTCAAGGCCCTGATCGCGCACGCCGGCGTATATGATCTGCGGAGCGAGGCCGGCGCCACCGAAGAGCTGTGGTTTCCCAAATGGGAGTTTGCCGGCATGCCCTGGGAGAACCCCGAAATGTACGACCGCTGGTCCCCCAGCCACTTCGCGCGCGAGTTTAAAACGCCCACGCTCGTGATCCACGGCGAGCTCGACTTCCGCGTGCCCTATACTCAAGGTCTCGAACTTTTCACCGCGCTACAACTCCAGAAGGTGCCCTCACGGCTGCTGATCTATCCCGACGAAGGACATTTCATCCTCAAGCCGCAAAACAGCATGCTCTGGTACAAAACTTTTATCGATTGGATCGATACCTGGACTAAAAAGTGAAAGCTGCTCTCGTCATTATTCTGGCTCTGCTGTTGGTGGTTCCGATTACGTTTTTTCTAATGGGCTCGCACTCGGGCCTGGCGCTCGACCATCCGCCCAGCGTCATCGGCGCCGACACGCCGTTTCATCTGGCGGTCCGCAATCCGCACGGCATCCGCCAATTGACCGCTTCTCTCGAACAGGACGGTAAAACGCAGACCGTGACGGCGGCCACCTTTAAGAAGCACCGGCTGGGCGTTTTCCGGCATGAGCCGGACCAGAATTTCGCCGTCAGCGTCGGCAAGAAGAATTTTCCCGCGATTCACGACGGCGCCGCCAAGCTGACCTTCACCGCCATTTCGAACGACGTGCGCGGGCGAGCCGACAGCGTCACGCTGCCGGTAACGGTGAACCTGTCGCCGCCGCGGGTTTCCGCCGACGGCGAGCAGCATTACATCAATCAGGGCGGCAGTGAGCTGGTGACCTTCACGCCCGGCGGCTACGTCACGGAATCCGGCGTAAAGGTCGGCAAGTACACCTTCGGCAGCGAACCCCTGCCTGGCGGCACGCGGCGTTTTTCGCTGTTCGCGTACCCCTGGGATCTGGACACCAGCGTGATTCCGTACGTCTACGCGGCAAACCCGGCCGGCGGCGCCGCGCGCGCCACCTTCACCTACAAGCTGTTTCCCAAAAA
>DOZZ01000037.1:2861-4852 GCA_003517725.1 Bryobacterales bacterium
AGCACCGGCGACATGCTGTCGCGCTTCCTGAAAATCAACGGCGAGATGCGCCGCGCCAACAACCAGACGCTGGCCGATCTGCGCAAAGACACAGCCGATCACTTTCTGTTCACCGAGCCGTTTTATCAGGTCATCCCGGCCGTCGAGGCGCAGTTCGCCGACGTGCGCACCTATCTGTATCACGGCAAGAAGGTCGACCAACAGGTGCACCTGGGCTTCGATCTGGCCGACAAAAGCCACATGGTGGTTCCGGCCGCCAACGGTGGGCGCGTGGTGTTCGCCGAGATGCTGGGCATCTACGGCAACTGCATCGTGATCGATCACGGCGCGGGCCTGCAATCGATCTACGGCCACATGAGCGAGTTCTCCGTAAAGAAGGGCGACATGGTGAAACGCGGCCAGCAGATCGGCCGCAGCGGGCAAACCGGCATGGCCGGCGGCGACCATCTGCACTACAGCATGCAAGTCGATGGCGTGCAGGTGAACCCCGTCGAATGGTGGGACGCGCACTGGCTGCGGGACCGTATCTGGAGCAAGCTGAAATAGTGTTACAGCCGCCGGTTTTTGATTGTGCAAATCGGTATTCCGAAGGAAACTTGGATGGGGGCCACATAGAAATTGGAACGTAATGGCCGCAAGGCCGCCGTGCTGGAATCGAGCGAGCGCTGGAGCGCCGACAACGCCACCGAGCTGTACGACGTGGCACGCTGGGGGAAAGGTTATTTTTCCATCGGGGACGCAGGTAACATGCGCGTGCATCCCGAGAAAGAGCCGGAGCGCTCCGTCGATCTGAAAGAACTGGTGGACACGCTCGTCTTGCGCGGCATCTCGCTGCCCATTCTGGTGCGCTTCGCCGGCATTCTGAAGCACCGCCTGGGCGAGATCCACGGGGCCTTTCAGACCGCCATCCAGGAACATAAATATCAAGGCGAATACTGCTGCGTCTATCCCATCAAGGTGAACCAGCAGCGGCAAGTGGTCGAAGAGGTGCTGGAGTTCGGCAAACCTTACCACTTCGGCCTGGAGGCCGGTTCCAAGCCGGAGCTGCTGGTGGTGATGGCGCTCTCGGGCAACGACACGCCCATCATCTGCAACGGCTTCAAAGACAGCGAGTACATCGAGATGGCCATGCTGGCCCAGAAGATGGGCCGCAACATCATCCCGGTGGTCGAGAAATATACTGAGCTCGCGCTGATCGCCAAATACGCCGCGCGCGTGGGCGTGCGCCCGCAGATCGGCATCCGCGTCAAGCTGGCCAGCCGCGGCTCGGGCCGCTGGAAATCATCGGGCGGCTACCGCTCGAAGTTCGGGCTCAGCACCACCGAGCTAATGCGCGCGCTCGAAGAGTTGAAGAGCTGGGGCATGGAAGATTGCCTCAACCTGCTGCACTTCCACCTGGGCAGCCAGATCACCAACATCCGGCAAGTGAAGGCGGCGGTCAACGAAGCCGCGCGGCTGTATGTAGAGCTGGCCCGCGCCGGCGCCGGCATGAAATATCTGGACGTCGGCGGCGGCCTGGGCGTGGACTACGACGGCTCGCAGACCGACTTCGAATCGAGCGTCAACTACACCCTGCAGGAATACGCCAACGACGTCATCTATCACGTCCAAAACGTGTGCGACGACGCCGGCGTAGCGCACCCCACCATCGTGACCGAGAGCGGCCGCGCCATCGCCGCTTACCACAGCATGCTGGTCTTCAACGTGTTGGGCGTGTCGGGCCTGGGCGATCAGGAAGTGATTCCCGAAGTCAATAACGACTCCGAACAACCTCTCATTGACCTACAAGAAACGCTGCGGGCCATGACCCAGCGCAACCTGCTGGAGGCGTATCACGACGCGCAGCAGGCTCTCGACTCGGCGCTCAATCTATTCAGCCTGGGCTACCTGACGCTGGAGCAGCGCTGCATCGCCGAAAACCTCTACTGGGCCATCTGCCGCCGCGTGCAAAAGTTCGCGCGCGAACTCGACTTCGTGCCGGAAGAGCTGGA
>DOZZ01000170.1:0-2147 GCA_003517725.1 Bryobacterales bacterium
CCATGCCGTGAGCCTCATCGTTCGTGCCGGCCGGCTCGTATTCCACCTGCACCTCATAGCGGCCCCGCAGGTAAACGCCGCTGTTGCCCACTTTGGGGCAGTTGTACTCGACGTGCAGCTTGAAGTCTGAAAATTTGTTGGTGGTCCGGATGTTGGCGCCGGCCTTCTCGTTCAGCAATTCGCCGTCTTTCGCGACCCAGTGGTTTTCCCCCGGGCTATCGAAAGGCTCCCATCCCGCAAGATCTTTGCCGTTGAAGAGTTGCCGCGGCTCGCCCCATGCGGCCTGGGCTTTGCGATTCAGCGCGGGCGCGCGCACGCATTCGATCTTGCCTTCCGTGCCGTCCTCACGCTTCTGCACGCCGGTCAATTTACCGCCCGCGGACTGCAGTGTCCACGAGACGTTTATCTTTTTCCCGAAATATTCTGAGCTGGTGAAGCTCAGGTGCGAGCCCCTTAGCTTCGCGCCGGTAACCGGGTGCACGCTCGCTACCCGGCCCACGACTCTAATATTGGGCGCATCGGCTGTTCCGGTCACCTCCATCCAGGACGGATAGGTTTCTTTAGCCGTTGTGATCGTCAGGTCCCAGCGGCCGGTGAACGGCGTACGATCGTCGGGCGCGGCGGGAAGCGCGGCCAAAAGCAGGACGGCCGAAACAAGATGTGCGCAGTGCATGTCGGGATTAGTCTATCCGATTTGTTGTGACATACTGAGGCGGTTGCGCGCCCGGTGATGCGATGAAAAATTACTTCAGGTTGTCCGGCGTGGCCCTGATGCTGGGCGGCGGCCTGCTGCCCGCGCAGTTGCGGCCGGTTCCTAAATTTCCTCTGCCGGACAGCCCGATGACCATTCGTCAGGCCCCGCGTGAGTTCGAACCGTTCACCGTGGCGGGCGAGAGCGGCGCCATCATCGGCCAGCAAAACGGCTCCTTCGAAGCGTGGGCCTTTCCGCTGAAAATTCTGAGTCATCTGCGGATCACGGCCGAGATGCAGGACTATCCGGTGCCGATCGAGCTCAATCAACACGCGGCGCTGATCACCGTCCATCCGGCGTACACGTCCATCACTTACTCGCACGCCGCGATGACCGTCAAACAGCATATGTTCACCAGTTCCGCGGGCGCGATGGTGCTCTTCGAGATCTCGGCGATCCGGCCGCTGCGCCTTACGTTTCGCTTCACGCCCGAGCTATTGCGGATGTGGCCCGCGCCTAACTTCGGCCGGCCCAACGCCGAGTGGGTCAAGGCCGGCTATTACCTGCTGCATACCGACAACGCCGGCGTGTCGGCCGCGATCGGCATGCCGCATAGCACGCCCGGAACACTGGCGCCCTACCAGGAACGTCCGCGCACCTTTCCGGTCGAGATGAACCTGGCGTTCGACCCGAAAAAAGATTCCGATTCGTTCTTCCCTCTGCTCATGACCGCGGGCCGCGAATCCGAAAAGCTGGGCAACCGCCTCGAAGAACTGAACCGTCGCGTGGCATCGCTGTTTCAGGAAACGCTGCAACGCTACGACCGCTTTTTCGATACGCGGCTGTGGGTCGAAACGCCCGATGCGGATTTCGATAAGGCCATGCGCTGGGCCGTCGTGGCAGTGGATCAGTGCCGTGTCCGCTTCGGACAGGAGACCGGCATGGTGGCCGGCTTCTACGCCTCGGCCGATTCCGCCAGACCCGGGTTCGCCTGGTTTTTCGGGCGCGACACGCTGTGGACCTTGTATGCCATTCACGCCTATGGCGACTTCGGCCTGTCGCGCCAGGCTCTCGAGTTTCTGGTGCGGAGGCAGCGCGCGGACGGCAAGATCATGCACGAGTTTTCGCAATCGGCCGATCTGGTGGATTGGAAAAGTTTGCCTTACTGGTACGCCTCGGCCGATTCCACGCCGCTGCTGGTGATGGCGTTTGAAGACTACCTCAACACATCCGGAGACCTGGCGTTTGTGCGCCGGAACTGGGACGCCATCCGACGCGCTTACGCGTTTACGCGCGCGCACGATTCCGATGGCGATGGCATCTACGAGAACACCGAGGGTACCGGGTGGGTGGAGTCGTGGCCCTCCGGCATGCCGCACCAGGAAGTGTATTTGGCGGCGCTCGATGCGCAATCGGCGGGTTCGATGGCCAGGCTCGCGGCCGCCATGCGGGATGA
>DOZZ01000170.1:2318-3335 GCA_003517725.1 Bryobacterales bacterium
TGCCGAAGTCGGACGCCATGCTTTCGCGCTGGGCCGCGCCGGAATTTTCCACCGACTGGGGCCTGCGCGATGTCTCGGCGCGCGAGCCGATCTACGACCCGATCAGCTACCACCAGGGCTCCGTGTGGCCGCTGTTTACGGGCTGGACATCCCTGGCCGAGTACCGCGCCGGACGCACGCTTTCCGGCTACGCGCATCTGATGCAGAATGCCGGCCTGACTTTCACGCAAGATCCGGGCGCCGCGACGGAACTGCTGTCGGGCGACTACTTTCAACCCCTGGGACGCAGCACTTCGCACCAGATGTGGTCGTCGGCGATGATTCTCACGCCGGCGCTGCGGGGACTGTTTGGGCTCGGCTGGAATGCCGCGCAGCACACGCTGTCTGTGAACCCGCATCTGCCTGCCAGTTGGGAGCATGCGCGCTTGCACAACGTGCCGCTGGGCGCCGCGCGAGTCGATCTCGAAATGTCGCGCGAAGGCGGCAAACTCATCATTCGCGGCCGCGCATCGGGTGAAGCACTCTGCCTTGCCGCGCATGCGGAACCGGCGAATGGCCCTTGTTCTGCCGAACTGACGCTGCCCTTGCCCGCCGTGGAACTGGAACTCCCGCACGCGCTTCCCGATCCGGGCTCATCCACGTCGCAATTGAAAGCCGTAGGCGAGCAGTGGAGCGCGAATCAACTGATGCTGACGCTCGAAGCTCCCGGCGGATCGTCGCACGATCTTTTCCTGCGTCGCAATGCGGGCAATGTACATGTGACGGGCGCGGAGTTGTTGCCGAACCGCATTCGCGTTCGTTTTCCGCAAGGCTCCGGCTATCAAACGCAGGTGGTGAAGTTCACATGGTGAAAACAACAGCGGCTTTAGGACTGACCTTGGCGATGCTGGGCTTAGCGGCGGTCTCGCCCTATGGCGAACCGTACCGCCCGCAATTCCACTTTTCGCCCCGCCAACATTGGACGAATGACCCTTGCGGTATCGTGTTCGCCGGCGGCAAATATCATCTGTTCTTCCA
>DOZZ01000170.1:3539-3745 GCA_003517725.1 Bryobacterales bacterium
ACCGGTCACACCTTCAAGACCGCGACTACGCCGCAGCGGCAGAACCAGAATCTGGCGGTAAGCCAGGACGGCGTGGTCTGGCAAAAGTACGAAGGTAATCCGGTACTCGACCGGCAGCTCAGTGACTTCCGCGATCCCAAGGTCTTCTGGCACGCCCCATCCAATCAGTGGGTGATGGTGCTCGCGCTTCCGGCTGAACATAAGGT
>DOZZ01000170.1:3819-14700 GCA_003517725.1 Bryobacterales bacterium
GCGGCGAGTGGGAGTGCCCGGATCTTTATGAGTTGCCGGTGGATGGCAATCGCGGCAAGACGCGCTGGATTCTGAAGATTGGCATGAATCCCGGGCACCTGGCGGGCGGCTCCGGCGAACAGTATTTCGTGGGCCAGTTTGATGGCCGCGCGTTTAAGAATGAAAATCCGCGCGAAAAAACGCTGTGGCTCGATTACGGCCGCGACTGCTACTGCGCGCTCACCTTCAACAACGCGCCCGATCGCCTGAAGCCGCGCCTGATTGGCTGGATGGACAACTGGCAGTACGCCGGCAACACGCCGACGACGCCGTGGCGCGGGCAGATGACTGTGCCGCGTACGCTGTCGCTGCACACCACGCCGGACGGGTTGCGCCTGGCGCAGGAGCCGGTCGAGGCATTGCAGGCGCTTCGTACGGAACCCTTCTCATATGCGGGCACCAACCTGCCGGAGTTGAATCGCAAACTGGCGCAGTGGCGCCCCGCTCAGACTTTTGAAGCCGTCGTGACCCTGCAGCCAGGCTCCGCGCGGACCTTGACCTGGAAGCTGTTCGACGGCCCCGGCGAGTACACGCTGTTGGGCTTCGATGCAGCCGCGCACACGCTTTTCGTGGATCGAACCAAATCGGCTCACGCGGGTTTCAACAGCCACTTTCCATCGCGCACCGCCGCGCCGCTTGCGGCGGGAACGCTGCAACTCCACATTCTGGTGGATCGTTCGTCGATCGAAGTCTTCGCGCAGCAGGGCACCGTCACGCTCACCAATCTGGTCTATGCAAATCCGCAAAGTACGGGCATTTCGCTCGAAGCAACCGGCGGCCAGCCCGGGGCGCTGGACGTAAAGATGTGGAAACTGCGCAGCGCCTGGGAACACAAGCCATGAAGCTGAATGCCTATTTATTGAAGAGCACCGTGGTCGCCGGTCTGGGCGGGCTGTTGTTCGGATTCGATACGGCCGTGATTGCCGGCGTTACCCGCGCGCTGAGCGTCGCCTATAATTTGTCGCCGGCGTCGCTGGGCCTGACCGTGGCGAGCGCGCTATGGGGCACCACGGTCGGCGCCATTTTCGCGGGCTACCCCGGCGATCGCTACGGACGCCGCGATAGTTTGCGGGGCATGGCGCTGCTGTATCTGATTTCGTCGCTCGGCTGCGCCTTTGCCTGGAACTGGTACGCGCTGGTGTGCTTCCGCTTCATTCAGGGGCTGGCCATCGGCGGTTCGTCCGTGCTGGGGCCCATGTACATTGCCGAGATCGCGCCGGCGCAATGGCGCGGACGTCTGGTCGGTTTTTTTCAGTTCAACGTGGTCTTCGGGATTCTGGTGGCCTACTTCTCGAACTACGCGCTCGGCCGGCTGAATCTGGGCGATGTGGAGTGGCGTTGGAAGCTTGGCGTGACGGTGCTGCCGGCGATCTTTTTCATGCTGATGTTGTTCGGCATCCCGCGCAGCCCGCGCTGGCTGGTGAAGAAGGGACGCATCGCCGAAGCCCGCGACGTGCTGAAGCTGACCGGCGACGAAAACTACGAAGACGACCTGCAGGACATCGTGCGCTCGATCGATCTCGAGCATACGCACGGCGACGAACCGCTGTTTTCCTGGAAGTACCGTCTGCCCATTTTTCTGGCCGTCTCGATCGGCATGTTCAATCAGCTTTCGGGCATCAACGCGATTCTTTATTACCTCAACGACATCTTCGAGCGCGCCGGCTTCAACAAGGTGTCGGGCGATCTGCAGGCCGTCGCCGTCGGGTGCACCAACCTGATGTTCACCATGCTGGCCATGTCGATGATCGATCGCGTCGGTCGCAAAACGCTGCTGCTGATAGGTTCGGTGGGCACGGCGATCTGCCTGGCCGGTGTTGCGGCGGTGTTCCTCAGCGGCAAACACGGCGAGTGGCTGATCTGGCTGTTGATCGGCTACATCGCGTCGTTTGCGTTCTCGCAAGGGGCGGTGATATGGGTCTACATCAGCGAGATCTTTCCCAATCGCGTGCGCGCCAAGGGGCAGAGTTTGGGAAGCTCCGCGCATTGGATCATGAATGCCATGATTGCGGCCGTCTTCCCGCTGATGGCGGCGTCATCCGGGGGCGCCCCGTTCGTCTTTTTTGCGTCCATGATGGTGGCGCAATTCTTTGTGGTGCTGTTCATCTATCCCGAGACTAAAGGCATCACGCTCGAAGCCATGCAGAAGAAGCTGGAAATTGCATAAACTAACAAACCAGATGATGAAAGCTCTCGCCGTAATCCTGCTGGGAGCCGCGGCTCTGCCCGCCGCTCCTCCGTACCAACCGAATTGGGAATCGCTCGATCGACGGGCCACGCCGGCGTGGTTCTCGGATGCCAAGTTTGGAATCTTCATTCACTGGGGCGTCTACTCGGTGCCTTCCTATGCCGCGGCCGGCGTGCCGAAAGAGCAGCAGTACGCCGAGTGGTATTGGAATTCAATTACGCAAGGCAAGGCCAAGCCCGATGCGCCCGGAGCCGCCGCCTGGAAGTTCCACCAGCGCGTCTACGGCGAGCAGTTTCAGTATCAGGATTTCGCGCCGATGTTTCGCGCCGAGATGTTCAACCCGGACCAATGGGCCGACACGCTGTTCCATTCGGGCGCCAAGTATGTGGTCCTGACCTCGAAACATCACGAAGGCTTTGCGCTGTGGCCCAGCAAAGAAGCGTCGGCCACCTGGGGCCGCCCGTGGAACAGCGTCGAGATCGGCCCGCATCGCGATTTGCTGGGCGACCTGAGTGAAGCCGTGCGCCGCCGCAATCTAAAGATGGGCATCTACTATTCGTTGTATGAGTGGTACAACCCGCTGTGGCTGTCGGACAAGCCGCGCTATGTCGCGGAGCACATGACGCCCCAGTTCAAAGATGTAGTGACGCGCTACAAGCCATCCATCATCTTTTCCGATGGCGAGTGGGAGATGCCTTCGTCCGACTGGCACAGCCCGGAGCTGCTGGCGTGGCTGTTCAACGACTCTCCCGTGAAAGATGAGGTCGTGATCAACGACCGCTGGGGCAAAGATACCCGCCACAAGCACGGCGGCTACTACACCACCGAATACACGGCCGGCATGAGCGGCATGGACCATCCGTGGGAAGAAAGCCGCGGCATGGGCTTTTCCTACGGCTATAACCGGGCCGAGCGCCTGGAGCATTATCACTCCAGCCGCGAGTTGATTCTGATGCTGGTGGATCTGGTGAGCCGCGGCGGCAATTTGCTGCTCGACATCGGGCCGACCGGCGACGGGCGCATCCCGGTCATCATGGAGGAGCGCTTGCGGCAAATCGGAGCGTGGCTCGACATCAATGGCGAGGCCATCTACGGCAGCCGTCCGTGGAAGCAGACGCGGCAGTGGAGCGCCGGCGAACAGCCCAAGGTCGAATACAACAAAGAGTTCATGACGCCTTACGACGTGGCCAAGCTGGCTGAGAAGCCCGAGGGGGGCAAGGCGGCGATCGATGCCTTCTTCACCCAGCGCGGGTCCGACGTGTACGCCATTCTGCCGCGCTGGAGCAGCGGGCGTTTTGAGATCAAAGATTTCGGGGCGCAGCGGCCTGGGTCGGTATCGCTGCTGGGCGGCGGTCCAGTCAAGTGGAGAGCGGGGCGCAACATTCTGGCCATCGACCTGCCTGAATTGCCCGAAGCGCTGCGGAAGCAGCCGGCGTACGTAATCAAAATCAGCCGGTAGAGAATCGTCCGGCGGCTTCGCCTCATCAAACTATTTTCGGGGCGATCCGCATGCATGGCATTCCTGAGTTCTTAATCCGCTACGGCTACCTGCTGCTGTTCGGGGTGGTACTGGCCGAGCAGATCGGGTTGCCCATTCCAGCCACGCCGATGCTGCTGGCCGCCGGCGCGCTGGCCGGCATCGGCAAGCTGAGCCTGGCGTCCGTCATGGCCATGGCGGTGATGGCGTGCCTGATCGGCGACCTGATCTGGTTTGAGCTGGGGCGGACGCGAGGCAGTTCAATTTTGCGGCTGCTGTGCCGCATCTCGCTGGAGCCCGATACATGCGTTCGGAAGACCGAGACATCCTATGCGCGATACGGCGCGGCCTCGCTGCTGTTCGCCAAATTCATTCCGGGGTTGAGCACGGTGGCGCCCCCGATGGCGGCCATCTTCAAAGTGCCGGCCTGGCGCTTTCTTTTGCTTGATGGAGCCGGCTCGACGCTGTGGTCCGGAGCGTTCGTGCTTTTGGGCTGGATCTTCCGGGCGCAACTGGAAGGCTTGGCGATGAGTCTGTCGCGTTTTGGCGCGTGGCTGCTGGCCGCCGTTCTGCTGATTTTCGCCGCGTACGTCGCGTTCAAATATGTGCAGCGCCGGCGCATCTTGAGAGATCTGCGCATCGCGCGGATCACGCCGGTGGAACTGAAGGAGCGGCTCGATGCGGGCGAGAGCGTCACGATTATAGATTTGCGCGACTCGATCGAATGGGACGGCGGCAAAATTCCCGGCGCGCTGCAGATCAATCACGGAGCGCTAGAAGCGGCGATTCCCGCGCTGCCGAGCCAGGACGAGATCGTGCTCTACTGCTCCTGTCCCAACGAGGTCACCAGCGCGCGCAGCGCCCTGCAAATCAAGCGGCACGGCGTAAGCCGCGTGCGCCCGCTAGAAGGCGGCTTCGAGCTATGGCGCGACCTCGGCTTCCCAGTAGTGTAGGCTTTCAGCCTGCAGCGGGCTTCAGCCCGCTTCCCGAAGCGCTAGACCACGGGTAATCCTGGGGGGATGCCACAAGCCCCGCTTTCACCGGGTTCTCAACAATATATTTAGCGATGCGGTCGAACTCTACCAAGTCCCGCACAACGCGATCATAGCTCTCTTTTTGCCAGAAAGGCGCCCCGGTTCTGCCGAGCAACCGGTTCGCCTGGTGCGCGGAGGACCCCTTCAGCTTCTGCATCAGCTTGGCAAAATCCATCCGCGGCGTGATCAATAAATGGACATGGTTTGGCATGATGACCCACGCATGCAGGACGTAACTACTCCGGCCACCTTGCTGAATCGTATCGACCAGGCACTCCGCGATGTTCGTCGATTGCAGATACATCGGACCTGACTGGCCAGTTTCGAGCAGCCGGTCCATATGCAGAAACGCCTTTCCCGAACTCATCGGCCCCTTATGAAACTCATGCCCGGCCGGGAGACTGCCATAGAGCCGAAACGTGACAAACGCTGGTTGGCCGACTACATAAAGGTGCGGCAGATAGCGCTGTGAAAAGTGCATCTGTGACGCTGGTGCGCCTCGGCGCAGGAAAATCTCAGGTTTGAGAACGGGCGGGCTGAAAAGCCGGCCGCAGGCTGAAGCCTACACTACAGATTTTGCTGAATTCGTGGCGCTGATTTCTTTCTACCGAACTGGCGCCGCATCTCGCGCCGGGCGAGCTTACTGTGACTGAAACGGTGAGGCCGGCAGGCCCGCGCCGTTAATGAGATTGCAGCGCGGGTCGTCGGCCCAGCCGTAGCGCGCGTACAACGGCGCCGCGACCGACGGATTCGATACCAGCACGGAATCCTTTTCAATGCGGGCCGCGGCCGGGACGAATTTGCGGTCGGCTCCGGCGACCTCGAATCCTTCTAAGGTCGCGCCCTTGGCCGAGAGATTGGCGGCATGCTCGAACCAGACGCGCAGCGCGCCGTTCTCGGGAACGCTCAGGCGGTAGAGCGGGCCCGAATATTCGAGCTTCCCGCCGTAAGTGATCGCTTCGGCCGCCAAGGCCAGTCGCAGGCCCACGTCCTGCTTGTCGGTGGGGTGAATGTTGGTGGGGTTACCGATGTCGATCGTGATGGCCATACCGGTGTTGGCGAGCGACAGCGCCTGGGTCTGAGCGTCGCGCAAGGCGGGCCAGGCCGAGTTGGGGCCGGTCTTGAAATTGGGCAGCTGGACGAAGAAGAACGGGAGGTCGCTCTGGTTCCAGGCCTGCCGCCAATCGCGGATCAGGGTCTGGAACAGCCGCGCATAAAGGGCCGCGCGCTCGGCCGAGGCGTTGCTTTCGCCCTGATACCAGATCACGCCGCGGATAGGAAAGGGCGTCAGCGGCGCGATCATGCCGTTGAACAGGCCGGCCGGCTGCCAGCTATTGCCCTCGTTAGCCGACCACGGCCGGGGCGGCGCGGGCTTGCCTTCGGCCGCGGCTTTGGCGCGCGTGGCCTGCCACTGACGGTCCCGCTGCAATAGCGTGCGCGGCTGCGCCTGCATCATCTTGCCCCACTCGGCGAAGACCGGCATCAACGAGGCGTCCGCGGACAGCGCCGGCAGGCTGGTCCAGGCCTCCGCGGGCGTGCCGCCCCAGGACGATGCGATCAGGCCGATCGGAACGTTCTCCTGCTTTTGAATATGCCGCCCGAAGAAGTAGGCGGCGGCTGAAAAAGTGGCGACGGTGTCGGGCCTGCACAGCGTCCACGAGGTAGCGGCCATGTCGGCCAGCGGATAATCGGAAACTTTGCGCGGCACCTGGAACAGCCGGATGCCGGGGTTAGTCGAGGCGGCGATCTCTTCGGCGGCATGGTCGACGCCTTTCATGGGCATCTCCATGTTGGATTGTCCGGAGCCCACCCAGACGTCGCCCACCAGCAAATCCTGCAGGCGAATCTGATTGGAGCCCGCAACGGTCAGGACAAAAGGGCCACCGGCGGCGCCCGGCGGGAAGTAGATGTTCCACAGGCCCAGACCGTCGGCGGTGGCGCGGCGTGTCTCGTCACGGAAGCCGGCTGTAATGGTTTCGCCAGGCTCGGCGGAGCCCCAGAGGTGCACGGGCAGACCGCGCTGCAGCACCATATGATCGGAGAACAGCGCCGGCAGGGTGACGGCGGGGAAGGCGGCGGCCGCGCCGATCAGCAGCAAACCGGCGGCGCGCAGAAGTGGAGACGAAAAAATTCGCATCGAGGCTCATCATATCGCTAGTGCGCGGGGAATTTGGCTGAAGCACAATAGACCACATGCCTATCCATCCGTTAGCGGGGAAGCCGGCGCCTCCGGAACTGCTGATCGACGTCGACCAGCTGGAGCGCGAGTACTTCGAGCGGCGGCCGGACCTGGGCGATCCCAATCAGATGGTCAGCTTCGGCACCAGCGGCCATCGCGGCACGCCGGCTGCCGGTACGTTTACCGAAGCCCACATCCTGGCCATCACGCAGGCCATCTGCGATTACCGCAGGAAGCAGGGCATCAGCGGCCCGCTGTGCATCGGGATGGACACGCACGCACTCTCGAAGGTGGCGCAGCGCACGGCGCTCGAGGTGCTGGCCGCGAATGCAGTCGAGACACTGCTGCAGGCCGGCCAAGGCGCCACCCCGACACCGGTGATCTCGCGGGCGATTCTGGTCTACAACCAGTTCCGGCAGGGCGGGCTGGCGGACGGCATCGTCATTACGCCATCGCACAACCCGCCGGAGGACGGGGGGCTGAAGTATAACCCGCCGGATGGCGGACCGGCCGACACCAACGTGACGGACGCCATTCAGAACCGCGCTAATGAGCTGCTGCGCGACAGCAATCGGAGAGTGCGCAGGCTTTCGTTCTCGGCGGCTTTGCACGCGGGCACCACGCACGAGCACGATTTTGTGACGCCGTATGTGCGGGATCTGTCGGCAGTCATTGACCTGGACGTGATTCGGTCGGCGGGCATCAAGGTGGGGATCGATCCACTGGGCGGAGCGTCTGTCGCGTATTGGGAACCGCTGCGCGAGCACTTCGGGTTAGACCTGACGGTGGTCAACAAGCGTATCGACCCGACCTTCCGGTTTATGACGCTGGACCACGACGGCAAGATACGGATGGACTGTTCGAGCCCCTATGCAATGGCCAGTCTGATTGGCCTGAAGAACCACTTCGATATCGCCTGGGCCAACGATCCGGACGCCGACCGGCATGGCATTGTGACGCGCTCGGCGGGGCTCATGAACCCCAATCATTATCTGGCGGTGGCGATCCAGTATCTGTTGAAGCACCGCGAGGATTGGCCGGTAGCGAGCGTGGTGGGCAAGACGCTGGTGAGCAGCAGCCTGATCGATAAGGTAGTGGAGTCGCTGCGACGCGGGCTTTCCGAAGTGCCGGTGGGCTTCAAGTGGTTTGTGCCGGGGTTATTGAGCGGGGCGTGTTGTTTCGGCGGGGAAGAAAGTGCCGGCGCCAGTTTTCTGCGGCGCGACGGCGCGGTCTGGAGCACCGATAAGGACGGCCTGATTCTGGGGCTGCTGGCGGCCGAGATTACGGCCCGCACGGGACGCGACCCCGGTGAGCACTATCAGGATCTGGCGGCTCGCTTTGGAACGTTCTACTATACGCGCATCGACGCGCCGGCCACCCCGGAGCAGAAGATCAAGCTGAAGGCGCTTTCGCCCGCCGCCGTCACGGCCGATACTCTGGCGGGGAATCCGATCACAGGCAAGTTCACGGCGGCGCCGGGAAACCATGCGCCCATCGGTGGGTTGAAGGTGACGTCCGATTCGGGATGGTTCGCGGCGCGGCCGTCAGGGACGGAGAACATCTACAAGCTCTACGCCGAGAGCTTTCAGAGCGAGCAGCATTTGCAGAGGATCGTGGCCGAAGCGCAGGAAATTGTATCAGGGTCGCTGTAGCAATCGCGGTCGCCAACTCACTGCGCGCTGCTCCCGCTGCCAGAAATCCGTAAGCGGGGCAGGTTTCAACCCGCAGCGGGTTTCAACCCGCCGCCTGCCCTGAAATGTTTCATGAGATTGCGTGGACCACCGCAAATGATGTCCCGCCCTATATATTGGGACCGCCGGCAAGGCGCTCGGCTTGCTCCCTTTTCTCCTGGTCTTTTAAACAATACGCGGCCCATGGGACGGCTTCCAGGCGCCCCGGCTCGATGGCGCGCCCGCAATCGAGACAGTCGCCGAAGCTGCCCTGGTCGATGCGCGCCAGAGCGTTGCGGACCTGTGTGTAGACAGACCACTCGCGCGTGGCTTGGCCCCAGGCGGAGCTGCGCTCTTCGGAGGCGGTCGCGAGGTCCACGCCGTCCTGCACTTCAGGCGTGTTGCGCTGGTGCGAGTCTTTTTCGATTTGCGCCATCTGCTGCTCGAGCTCCTGTTTTTTGTCGAGCAGGAGGGTTCGAAAATTTTTGACGTCCATGTTATCCGGAGTATACAAAACCGTCAGCGCAGAAAGCCGCTGACGCCGCTTTGGACGCTCAGGCGGTCGTTCTCGGCGTCGTCGAGGGCCAGCAGCCAGCGAACTTGCGGCGTGGCGCGGGCCTGCACCTCCGGCGACAGCAACTGCTTCTGGTATTGTTGCTGCGGCTTGTCGCGGCGCGTGTAGTAGACGTGCATGGCGCAGCGCGGGACATCCGTGTGGTTGTCGGTGCCGCCGTGCCACATGTGCGCGTTCATCACCACCACGGTGCCGGCCTTGCCGGTGACCAGGCGTTCGTCCGGAGCGACTTCGCCAGGCTGCGGCAGGCGCCCCCAGCGGTGCGATCCTGGCGCCACGCGCAGGCTGCCGTTATCGGGCGTGAAGTCGTCCAGCATCCAGACCGAGTTGCAGACCCAGTAGCCGCGTGCGTCGGGGATGGCGCCGCTGTCGGCGTGCAGCGGCTGGCCGCAGGCGCTGTGCGGATTGGCCGAGCGCACGTTGACGCTGCTGAGCTTAAACTCGGGCCCGAGCACGTGGGCCATGCACTCGAGGATCTCGGGCGTGGCGATGACACGCTCGAAGATCTCGCCCTTGTTGACGCAGTTGGCCAGGCGTTGCGTGCCGGGCTCCTGACGAAATTCGCCCCCGGCGTTGTCGCCTTCCAGGGCAAACAGTTCGGCTACCTTGGTGCGGAACTGGTGCAAGGCTTGGGGCGAGAGGAAGCCGGGCAGGGCCAGGAAGCCGTCGGTATCGAGCTGCTGTTTATCGGAATCGCTCAGCATAATGGCAGCATATCGCGTCTTCGGAACCTGACGTGCCCGTTAATCCGGGTGACCATCGAGCCCGAAATGCGGGTTGGCCGGCGCGCGGTCAGCCTGACCAATCTCGATAAGGTGTTTTGGCCTCGGCCGCGCATCACGAAGCGGGATCTGCTGCAGTATTATGGCGCGTGGCGGCGGTGGGCGATCTGTTCAAACCGCTGCTGGCCAATGCAAAGCGCGTCAAGCTGGAGGGCTTTCTAAAATGACGCTGGCGATTGAGCCGCCGTACCTGCCCATGGAGGCCGAGACCGTCGACCGCATTCCCGAGGGCGAGCACTGGCAGTATGAGCCGAAGTGGGATGGCTTCCGGTGCCTGATGTTTCGGGATGGCGAGCACGTGGAGTTGCAATCGAAATCGGGGCAGCGGCTGGCGCGCGCTGAAGACCAAGCTGGTGGTGGAGGCGCGCTATGACCATTTCACCGGCGGGCGTTTCCGCCACGGGACGCGCCTGGAACGCTGGCGGCCGGACAAGGCTCCGGGGCAATGCTTGATGTCGCAGGTACAACCCACGCAAATGAAAAATACTGGCCCCAGCGGACTGAGCCCTTCACAGGCTGAACGCCCAGTTGGCTGAGCCGGCAGTCTCCAATCCGTAAGTGGGGCAGGTTTCAACCTGCAGTGGGCTTCAGCCCGCCAGGTTACGTCAAACGCGACGTTAACAACCGGCGCAACAATATTTTCCTTTGCTCCTCAGCGATATGCACACGCTCCCGGCTGAACCGGCCCGCTCCGCTCGCTACTCTCTGTCCAGGTGCCAATCAAACTATCTCCGCATCACGCGCGACGCCGCGGTCAGCACAGGCCGGCGCAGCCACAGCGAGGCTCTGCAACTGATCGCGCGGTCCGTCAGAAATCGGCCGGGCTATTGGCTTTGGTCCGCAAAATCACCTTGAATTTTCAGTGCCTTTGCGGGCGGCCCCTGAACCAAACAAAGGGGAAACCTTTGTTTCCTCGCTCCCGAAATTGGCTTTGGGTA
>DOZZ01000170.1:14833-16248 GCA_003517725.1 Bryobacterales bacterium
CACCAGTTCGAGTAGCGCCGGGTTCGAACCTACGCCGCCGCCCAGGATGACCAGGCGCGACGAAAGCACGCACTGAAAATTGCAGATGCCCAGGGCGATGTAGTGTGCTTCCAGGGCCCAGGCCTCGTGATCGGGCGGCAATTGCTCGGCGTTGGTGCCCCAGCGCTGCTTCAGGGCCGCACCCGAGGCCAGGCCTTCCAGGCAATCGCCATGGAAGAAACAGGCGCCGGGGAAGGGATCGCGCTCCCAATCGTGCGGCACCCGTACGTGGCCCACTTCGGGATGCATCTGGCCGTGGATCAGGTGGCCATCGACAATCGCGCCGCCGCCGAAGCCGGTGCCGACGGTCAGATAGAGAACGTCATCCACGCCGCGCGCCGCGCCCCAGCGGCGTTCCGCCACCACGGCGCCGTTGACGTCGGTGTCGAACGCCACGGGAACTCCCAATTCGCTTTTGACACGGCCGGCGAACTCCACATCGCGCCAGCCGGGCTTGGGAGTGCTGCCGATTTGGCCAGTGCGGCGATTGATGGGGCCGAAGGAGGCAATGCCGATGGCGTCGAGATCGGAGCGGTCGCGGAAAAAGTCGATGGCGCGGGCGATGGTCTGCTCCGGCGTGGTGGTAGGGAACCGCTCGCTCTCGACCAGACGCCCGTCGCCGTCGCCGATGGCGCACACGAATTTGGTACCGCCGGCTTCGATGCCCCCCAGCAGGCTCATGTGGTTTCGATCTTACTGCAAGCGGCGCGAAAACGCATTTCAGACCAGGCCGGCAAATCTTGTCATCCTTTGTTTGCAGGTTTGCCTTTCGGGGGTTTTCCAATTAGTCTGAATGAGGAAGCTTTCGTCCTCATTACCTCAAACTTTCCAGAGGACTGCCAAATCATGAGCATTTGGAATAAACGCCCAGAAGATAGCGCTCCCCGACAGGTGGGCACGGCACCCCCCATGAATCCGGCGGAGCCCAAAAAGGAGACACCCCCAGTGGCAAGCACTGCATTCCGACACCCTGAACCGGAGACGACGCGCGGCGGTTCCGCGACCATTGGCAAGGCCGTTAAAATTGTCGGCCAGATTTTCAGCCGCGAAGATTTATACATCGATGGCGACATTGAAGGCACGGTGGAACTGCTGGAGAATAAACTCACGGTAGGGCCCAACGGCAAGGTGCAGGCTACGGTACGCGCCCGCGAGGTAGTGGTGCTGGGCCACATTCAGGGCAACGTGGAAGCCAATGAGCGGCTGGAGATTCGCAAAGACGCCAAGTTGATTGGCGATATCAAGACCGCGCGGATTGCGGTGGAAGATGGCGCCTATTTCAAGGGCAGCATCGACATCGTCAAGCCCGAGCCTAAGCCTTCCGCCGCGCATCACGCGCCCCCCGTCGTGGCGCAACCCGCCAGCCAGCCGGCCGC
>DOZZ01000036.1:0-228 GCA_003517725.1 Bryobacterales bacterium
GCCAGTAAGGCCATCGTTACGCCAAATCTTTGAAGATTGATCAGTCTCATTGTCGGTTGTTCCTTTTTATGTAGTTCCGGGCCAGTCGGCCCGAATATGCTCCCAGTTTGGGATCCCCTACCGGCTTAATCCATGCTTGGCGGTTCAAATCTAGTTCAACCAGTAGGTCTTTTCGTTTTATTGACTTACCGGTGCATCTCAAGCGGTGGAGTGGTGAGGTAATATCGA
>DOZZ01000036.1:348-3630 GCA_003517725.1 Bryobacterales bacterium
AGGTAATATCGATTGAGAGAATCGCCCATGCCCGGCCAGAATGGGATCGTCCGCTTTGGGTCTTACGAAGCGGACCTTTCCGCCAACGAGTTGCGCCGGAATGGGGTCAAACTCAAGCTTCAATCGCAGCCTTTCCGGGTGCTCGCAATGCTACTGCGGCGACCGGGCCAGATTGTGACCCGAGAGGAGCTCCAGCAGGAGCTTTGGCCGTCGGGTACTTTCGTCGATTTCGAGCAAGGCCTGGCGACGGCGGTTAACAAGGCGCGAGACACGCTGGGCGACTCATCGGCCAACCCGCGGTTCATCGAAACTGTGCCCCGGTGTGGGTACCGCTTCATAGCTCCGGTTACCAGGGTGCTCCCCGAACCCCCTTCCCTCCCACCTGTCCTGCCCTTGCCGGCAACTTTGCCACCCAGAAACAGGAGCATTCGGATTTGGGTTCTCGCGGCGGGGGCCGCCTTGGCCAGCCTTGTTCTAGTAGGCTGGCTCGCTTCTAAGCCCCACGCCCGCCAAGTTCAGTCGCTGGCGGTGCTGCCCCTCTATAATCTTTCGGGCGATCCGGCGCAGGAATACTTCGCGGATGGCATGACCGATGAACTGGTCGCCGATCTGGGCAGGATTTCCCAGGTGCGGGTGATCTCGAGCAGTTCCGCCGCGCGTTACAAGGGCACCCGCAAGGCGATTCCCGAAATCGCCCGGGAACTCGGCGCGGACGCGATCGTCAAGGGCACCGTACTGAGATCGGGCCAGCGGATCCGCATCACCGCTGAATTGATCGACGCGGAAAGCGAGAAGCCTTTATGGGCTCGGAGCTTCGAGCGCGACCTGGGCGACGTCTTCGCGCTTCAAGATGATGTGGCTCGGGCCATCGGCGGCCAGATCCGAGCCAAGCTGCCGCCCAACGCTCCCACGACGACAGCAAGAGCCAGCGTGGTCGATCCTCGCGCGCATGACCTTTACCTTCAGGGCCGCTATTCCTGGCGGCAAAGGACGAGCGAGGGCGAGCAGGCCGGACTCGAGTATTTTCTTCAGGCCGTGGCGCAAGATCCCAATTACGCTCACGCCTACGCCGGAATCGCCGATTCCTACATCGTTCTCGCGGCTCACGGACGCGTACCGGATGCGGAAGCGTTTCCCAAGGCTCGAGAGGCGGCCCGCATGGCACTTCGCCTCGACGACGATCTAGCCGAGGCTCACGCCTCGCTCGGATGGATAAAGGCCTTCGTCGATTGGGACTGGCCCGGCAGCGGCGAGGAGTTCCGGCGAGCCATCGACCTTCAACCGAACTACGCTACCGCTCATCATTGGTACTCACACTACCTTGCCGAGGTAGGCCGTCTGGACGCTAGCCTCGCTGAAATACAAAAAGCGCATCGGCTGGATCCTTTCGAGGTCAACATCGACATTTGGTTGGGAAGATCACTCTACTACGCAGGCCGCTACGATGAAGCCATCGCTCAGATCGAGAAGACGGTCGAGCTGTATCCACACACCGCGCCCGCGGAGCTTGACGAGATCTCGACAATTCTCGGACGACAAGGTAAGTTGAACGCGGCGGTTCAAAGGAAGAGCCAAAGCCTGATTCTTTCGAACGAACCCAGATGGGCCGAGACTCTGCGGGAGGCTTACGCCAGTATGGGTTACAGCGGCTACTTGAAGAAACGGATTGAATATGTGATTTCTACCAGGCCGCAGGGCTCGGAGCCGGCCACCGCGCTGGCCAAACTCTATGCGACCTTGGGAAATAAGGATGCGGCGCTGGGCTGGCTGGAACGGGCCGTGGCGCAGCGCGATGTTTGGCTTTATCTCAAGGCTGATCCGGCGTTCGACAGCCTTCGGCTGGACCCGCGGTTCCAAAGCATCGAGCACCGCATGCGTCTTAGTCCGTAAACCTCCTGCGAGGACCGGCGCGAGCCCCGGCATTCAAAGTGCTAAGGACAGTACCGGACCCATGACTCCGCGATCGCTCATGCACGGAGGGCGCCTCGTTCCCTTTCTGGTCTCCCGACAGCCGCTGGGTGGGTTTCGGTGCGGTCAATGGACCCGGTGGCTTAACGGGTTTTTTCAAACAATACCTGGAGATCGCCCAAAGCTTCCGGGTCGCCCTTCGACAACTCTGCGGTGATCTTGTCTTGAGAGGCCAACAGGTCTTCCAAAGCTTTGCGTCCGTTTGCATCCGGTGCCCGATTCGCAACTTCGCGCGTACGGCTGAAAAACTGTTTGCTCGTTCCGGCCGCGAGCCCATAATTCTTGTGGCTGGCCTGAATGAAAGCCAGACCTGCCAAATCGCGGAGTTGCGCCAGGGCGTTCTCCTGCCTCGCTACGGATAAGTCGTTCTCTAGGCGCTTCACCTTTATATACTGCGGGACGAAGCCGGCCAAGAAAACGATGATCAGTAGGATGATTACGACGATGAGCCGGTTCTTCACGGGCACGAATCTCCCTGAGGCGCTTTTGGTAGTGGGGCCTGTCTGAAAGCGCGAGGACATTTTAGAATGTCCTCCTTTGATGGGTGCGATTATACTCGCGTAAAGGCCTGTGCGCCATGGGCTTCGGTCCCACCTACAGTCCGGACACAAATCTGATATATATGAACGGCATTGATTGGTGCGCCAAGGCGATTAAGGGAAGTGTTGCAAACCTGAAGTTCGGAGTACGAGAAATGGTTCGTCCTCGTCATCAGGCAGTGGCGGTCAGACCAAAGAGCCGTGCAACGAACGCGATCTGCCCAATGATGTCGTCTTTCTCCAACCACCTCACTTGTCCCTTGCGGATCATGTTCATCGTTTCGATACCCTCAATTGTTCGCGCAGCCGAATCGAATGAGCGAAATCCCTGACTGGCGCTCACCCGTCGTTTGATCGCTCGGTGGTCCTGCTCCACGATGTTGTTGAGGTAGCGGACGGGACGACACCGGCAGCGTCGTCCGAGTTCTCCGGCGCCCTTGAGTTCTCCAATGACCTTCGGATAGGACGGATTCCCATCCACATTGATCACGCGTGGACGCGGGTGGCCATCTGACCGCAACGCCTTCTGGAAGAATCGCTTCGCGGCGTCCGCGTCACGTCTGGGGGACAGGAGAAAATCAACCGTGGCGCCCGTGGAATCCACCGCTCGATACAAATAGGTCCACTTGTGCGGATTCCGGGCGAAGGCGAANNCTCGAGAAATTGGCGCTGTTGAAAATCGCGTTCTGAAGTGCCCCGGCCTTAAGCAGCGCCTCTTCTGCCTGTTTGCGCGCGGTATTATCGGTGCCGATCAACAGATAGCCGATGATGGCGT
>DOZZ01000036.1:3850-4313 GCA_003517725.1 Bryobacterales bacterium
CAACAGATAGCCGATGATTCCGCCAAGATCGTCGCGCAGCGCCGTAAAATACCGCCCGCGCCAATCGGCGCGAGGATTTCGTACGGGCCGAGATTGTCGCCTACAGAGAGAGGCATAGGTAGGTTCACCTAGTTTAGCCGAGCGCGCGAACCTCGCAAAGGCCCCCAGCGCGACATTCCACTGCTCGTCCGGTACTTCGCCCAGAAGTACGCCAAGCGGCTGAACCGCGAGATCGAGGAGATTCCGACCGCTACCATCGAGGCTCTAACGAAATATGATTGGCCGGGTAACATCCGGGAACTGCAGCATATTATCGAACGCTCTGTGATTCTCAGCTCAGGCCGCGTACTGCATGTAGCGATTCCGCAATCCACTCAAACTGGTGTCATGCAATCGGGCTTACTCGATGAGGTGACTGAGCGGGAACAAGTTCTGCAAGCCTTAGTCGCATCACGTGGAAAGG
>DOZZ01000036.1:4398-7401 GCA_003517725.1 Bryobacterales bacterium
AGGAACTCGCGGAGCCGCGGCACGCCTAGGGATACCGCGAACAACTCTGCAGGCTCGAATGAGAAAACTAAACATCAAGCGCGAGTACTGCTAGCTAAAGCTGCGGCAGGAGGAGGTAACCCGCTTGTGACGCCGATGTCAGCCGCGCTTCCTCTTCGGAGATTCAGTGACATAGCGGGCTCGCGGAGCGCTACCGGATGGATTTACTGTCAGGTTCCCCGGCCATTGCCGAAGAAATGCCGCAATCGGCAGGGCGAATCGCGCCGCGTGCAGTACTCGATATTACGCGGAGCCATTCGNNGCTCGATACAAATAGGTCCACTTGCCGGCGACTCGGAGATATGTTTCGTCCGCACGCCACGACCGATCTGTCATGCGCAGTTCCCCGCGGCAGCGCCGGTTGAGTTCCGGCGCGTACCGCTGCACCCAACGCCATATCGTTACGTGATCGACGGAGAGGTTCCGCTCCGCCATGATCTCTTTCAGATTTCGGAAGCTGAGCCCAAATCGCAGATACCAGCGTACACACAGGACGATGATCTCGGAATCAAAATGTCTCCCTTTGAACAGTGCTGGCCGGTGCCGGTGCATTGACCGCAAGCCTATCAGGCCGGCCTCACCGGCATTGCAACACTTCCCTCGATATTACGCGGAGCCATTCGATTAACAACGGCTGCCTTGTCCATCTGCGCGTGAAATCAAAGAGGTTCTGACTTTTGACGGCTGTTCGCCGCGAGTGTCTTTGAGAAAGAGGCTGCGACGATACGGTCTGGGGATTGCCCGATCGTCAAACAACCTTCCAATAAATCGAATACCGTTCCCCCGCGCGAACCGAATTCAATGGAACAAACGAGAGCTTTCGGCCCGCATCGGGAACCTCGAAGCTGAGGAGATGCCCGGAGGCTCGCGTCCAACGCCGGACATCCGCCGCCCGAGCCGGCAGAGGACCGATGTCGGGTGGGGGCTGTTTCTTCAAGTCTGGCGCTTGAAAACCGGCCACCAGCGAATCCGGGAGTTTCGCGTCATCCAGACGCGAAGCCAGAACAAGCGGGCCATATAAGAAAGCCCTCTGGCCTGAGTCATCGGGCATGGTCTCAATGTGGAGATCCATAGGCAGCGTCAGTTCCACCCGATCGCCGCGGAGCCAGCTTCGATTCACAATGAGATAGCTGCCGGCGCCGGCCGAAATCTCCGACGCCCTGCCGTTGATGCTGACGCTCGCCACGCCGCGCACCCAGGACGGGATCCGTAATTTCAGAGCAAATAGCTTGGGAGAATCCGTGGTGATTTCGATAACCGTGCGGGCATCCGCCGGGAAGCCGGTTGTCTGCTCAATTCGAACGCCGCGTTCCTTCCAGTCAAGCTCAGAGGGGATGAACAGGTTGACATATACATCCCGTCCGTCATGGAAATAAATGCTGTCCGCGAGCTTCGAAAACTCTTCCACGCCCGTCCCATTGCAGCACCAGAACGAATTCTCCTCTGTGCCAAAGGTGCGCCAAGAACCCGAGCGCAGAGCCAGAAAGTATTGAGTGTGCCCGTTGCTGAGGTCGATGGTGCCCAGGCGGTGGTTGTATAGATTCCGCTCGTAATAGTCGAAGATGCGCGGATCGGCGGACCAGGTGTACAGCGCGCGCGCGAGTTTGATCATGTTGTAAGCGCAACAACACTCGTTGGTCTCGGGCCGCAGTGCAAGTTCCTGCGCCAGATGGTTTGGATCGGTGAGCCAACCCTCATTGCTGCTGGTGCCGCCGCTCACATAGGTTCGAGTGCCGACAACCTGCTTCCAAAACGCGTCGGCAACGTCATGGAAGCGCATGTCAGAAGTCAGTTCGTAGCGGCGCGCGGCGCCGATCACCTGCGGGATATGCGTGTTGGCATGAATTCCGCGCAACTGGTCCCGGCGCAAAGCAAGGGGATTGAAAAAGCGCTTCTTGGTGAACCGGTCCCCAGCCACCGCGTATCGCGGAGTGGAAGTGATCGCCGCGAGGTTGTAGAGAGACTCGTTCATTCCGCCGAACTCCTCGTCCAGAACCGTCTGCATGAGTTCCGGCGAGAGAACTGCTGTCCATCGATCCACCCAATCCGCCATTTCTTGAGCAATGCGAAGCGCAGTCTGATTTCCGCAATACTGATGCATATCCAGCATGCCCGCGAGAATCTTGTGATACGTGTAGAACGGCGCCCAGACACGTTTGCGGTCTTTCAACCGGTCGAAGAGCGACACGGGGAACGCACTCAGGTACCCGTCACCCAGCCGATCCTGGCATTTGCCGAGCTCGGTCACGATGTAGTCCGCTTTGCTCTTCAGTTCCTGATCGCCTGTTGCGGCGTACATTAGCGCACAACCCGAAAGATAGTGACCGAGGAAGTGTCCGCGGAGCTCGACATCGGGCTTCTCCCAGCCGCCCAATGGCTTCGCGGACGACAACAGTCCGGCGTTGAGCCGAAACGTGTGAAGAAGCCGGTCGGCATCATAACGGCGAAGCAGCCCTCGATTGGCTTCTTGCGCGTCGAGGAACGCACTCGGCAGCAAGCGAACCTGCGTCAGCGGGAACGGCTGCACGCGCAATGCGAAATCGTTTCGCGCGAAGGTCAACGGCTCATCAAACGGCGACGAAGGAGGCGCGGTCCCCACTTGCTCTCTTGGAGCAGCAGGATCGTCCGGCACCGAAGCTTGCGTTATCGGGCGGGGCGGATCCGTCGCCAGAAGTTTCCCGGCGGGCGCCGCAGCCGCGGCTGCCAGAAATCCACGCCTTCCAATTTGCACGGGTGCTGCCAGGTCCTTGGGCTTCATGGCTTCTCTCGTTCTTCCCTCCTCAGCCATGATATGTCTTGCAGAAAATCTCGGTGAATTCGCGTTTATTTCATGCGGTTCGTGGGATTTTCGAGCACGCTCAGAGCCAGTTTCGCCGCCCGTCGACTTCGCGGCCCGCCCGATGGCTACTGCGCTTGGTTCGAAGGCGCGGGCTCGAGTAGAGTTCCCTGTTTAATGGCCTTCAC
>DOZZ01000285.1:0-245 GCA_003517725.1 Bryobacterales bacterium
GTGCGGAAACGGTTCCGGCCGTGAGCGTGACCGTAGTCGTCCCGGTCTGGAATCGGCGCGACCTGCTGGAGGCGCTCCTGGGGACGCTGCGCCACCAGACCCAGCCGCCGGCCGAGGTGATCGTGGTGGACAGCGGCTCGGCTGATGGTGCGCCGGAGGTGGCGGAGCGCTGGGGTGCGCGGGTGATTCGCCTCGGCCGCAACGCGGGGTTCAGCCGGGCGGCCAACACCGGCCTTGCCGAGGTG
>DOZZ01000285.1:425-3043 GCA_003517725.1 Bryobacterales bacterium
TATGTGCCGGAGGCCGTCTGCCGCCACCACGGGGGCGCGTCGAAAGGGCGCTGGTCGCCCTATGTTGTGCGGCACATCGCGCGCAACCAGGTCTGGCTGGTGGCCAAATATTATTCGCCCGAACTACTGCGGCGGGAGTTGTGGCGCATCCTCGTCGGGCAGGGACTATGGGGGTTGGTGGCTCTGCGGCATGGCCAGGTGCTGGCGTGGCTCAACGGCAAATTCGAGGGCCTGCGGAGTGCCCGGAGCATGCGCGGGAAGGCCGACGTCGCGGCGTTTCTGGAAGAGGGCGAGCGGCAGATCCGGCGTCTGCAAGGCACACGGCCCGACGCCTACTGGGCCTGGTATTTCCGCTTGACCGGCGCCGGTGGGGAAAAGTGACACATGCCTGAGGTAGGAATCGTCATCGTGACCTACCAATCGGAGGCGGTCATCGGAGCCTGCCTCCAATCCCTGACACATACCGGGGCCGAGGTGGTGGTGATCGATAACGCCTCCACCGATGCCACGGTGGCCGTAGCGCGGGGGCATGCGGCGCGGGTGATTGCCAACTCGCAAAACCGCGGTTTCGCCAGCGCCGTGAACCAGGGCGTCGGGCTGTTGGACACGCCGTACATCCTGCTTTTAAACCCTGATACGGTGTTACTGAGCGGCATCGAGCCCCTGGTGGAACGGCTGCGGCAGCCCGGCGTCGGCGCCGTGGGCGGCTTGCTGGTGGGGCAGGACGGGAGGCCGCAGCGCGGCTTTTCGGTGCGCCGTTTTCCCACTCCGGCGGCGCTGATTTTCGAAATTCTACTGCTCAACCGCGCCTGGCCCTCCAACCCCGTGAATTGGCAATACCGTTGCTCCGATATGACGCTTGACGAAGCCCAACCAGTGGACCAGCCCGCCGGAGCTTTTCTGATGTTTTCGCGGCTCGCGTGGGAACAGTGCGGAGGGTTTGACGAGACCTTTTACCCGGTGTGGTTTGAGGACGTGGATTTTTGCCGGCGGCTGAAAAGCGCCGGCTATGCCGTCTGGTTCGAGCCGGCCAGCCGTGCGGTGCATCACGGTGGTCACGCGGTGGAAAGCCTTTCTTTTGAGCAATCCCGGGTTTACTGGTATCGTAGTTTATTGCAATATGCCGCGCGGCACTTCCCGCCGGCGAAATACCGAATGATCTGCGCGGCGCTCGTGATAGGCTCTCTAGTGCGTTTCGCCGGCGAGGTTTTTCAAAGTCGAAGTTTCAGCAGCTCAGCAATTTACGGGAAGGTCGCAAAGTTGGCGGCCAAATGCCTCCTGGGCCTGAGGTATGCAGATGCCAGGCTGTAGTGCGGTGAGTAGTGCGGTGACCCAGACATGGGGATCTTACGAAAGCGGAAGGGTTGAGATTTCCATACATGTCACGTAGCGACGCCGCCAGCGTAGCGGTCACCATCGTCACTTACAACAGCGGCCGATTCATCAAGCGCTGCCTCGAATCGGTGCTCGACCAACAGTATTCCGAAGTGGAAATTATCGTGGTGGACAACTGTTCCACCGATGGCACGGTGGACATTCTGGAGCCCTTCCAAAGCCGCTGCCGCATCATCTACAACGATGAGAATATCGGGTTCGCCGCGGCCCAGAACCAGGCCATCGCGCTGAGCCGGTCGGACTGGGTGCTCACCTTAAATCCGGACGTGCTGCTGCTGCCCGATTTTCTGCAGGCGCTGGTGCACGCCGGCAATCTGGACGCCTCGGTCGGCACCGTGTGCGGCAAATTGCTGACCATGAGCGCGGGCTTCGACTTTCCCGAGAAACCAGTGGTGGATTCGACCGGCATCTTCTTCACGCCCAACCTGCGGCACCTGGACCGCGGCAGCCTGGAAGTCGACAACGGCCACTACCGCCAGTACGAATACGTCTTCGGCGCGACGGCGGCGGCGGCGCTCTACCGGCGCGAAATGATCGAAGACATTCTGGTGGATGGCGAGTTCTTCGACTCCGACTTTTTTGTGTACCGCGAAGACGCCGACGTGGCCTGGCGCGCGCAGCTGCTGGGCTGGAAGTGCCTCTACGCGCCCTACGCGCGGGGCTATCACGTGCGCAAAGCCCTGCCCGGCAACCGTCGCGCGCTGCCGGCCGAGATCAACATGCACTCGGTGAAGAACCGGTTTCTGCTGCGCCTGAAAAACATCTCGGCCGACGTTTACCGCAAAAACTGGCTCTCGATCACGCTGCGCGACTGCATGGTGGTGGGGTGCTGCATGCTGTGGGAATTCACGTCGCTCAAGGCCTTTTTATTTCTGTTCCGGAACTACCGCCGGGTGATGGAGAAGCGGCGCCAGATTCAGGAGCGGCGGCGCGTGGACGATAAGTATATGGCCAGTTGGTTCAGCTTCCATCCGGTGAGCCGGCCGGCGCCCAAACGTTTCAACGCCAACACGTCACGCGCAAAAGCGGCGCGACGGTAGCGTGCGCATTGCGCTGCTAGGCACGCGGGGCATCCCGGCCAATTACGGCGGGTTCGAGACCTTTGCCGAGCATCTCTCGACGCGCCTGGCCCGGCGCGGACACACGGTCACGGTCTACTGCCGGCAGCGCCACGCCGAGCCCACCTTTCAGGGGGTGCGGCTGCAGTATCTGCCGACCATCCG
>DOZZ01000285.1:3201-4165 GCA_003517725.1 Bryobacterales bacterium
GCCAACGCGCTGTTCACCATCCTGCCGCGGCTGCGCGGCATTCCCGTGGCGCTGAACGTGGACGGCATCGAGCGCAAGCGCAAAAAGTGGAATGTGCTGGCCAAGAGCTGGTACCGCATGTCGGAATTTCTGGCGACGCTGCTACCGAACCAGATCGTAACCGACGCCGAAACCATTCACGACTATTACCGCGACACCTACGGCCGCGAGTCGCGCTTCATCGCCTATGGCGCCGCGGTGGAGCACGCCGAAACCTGCGAGGCGCTGCAGGCGCTGGGTCTCGAGCAGTACCGCTACTTTTTCTACGTAAGCCGCCTGGAGCCCGAGAACAACGCGCTGATGGTGCGGCACGCGTTCGAGAAGACGCGGACGGACTTGCGCCTGGCGCTGGTGGGCGACGCGCCGCACGCCGCCGAATACATACGGCAGGTGCGCGACACGGACGACCCGCGCATCGTAATTCCAGGCGCGATTTACGGCCAGGGATATCGCGAGTTGGGCACCTTCTGCTTCGCCTACATCCACGCGACGGAAGTGGGCGGCACGCATCCCGCGCTAATCGAGGCAATGGGACGCGGCGCGCTGGTGCTCTACCGCAACACGGCCGAGAACGCCGAAGTGTGCGGCGGCTGCGGCATTCCGTTCGAAAGCGAGAGCGACCTGACGGCCAAGCTGCAGATGACTCTCGAGATGACGGACGCGGAGCGGGGCGAATATCAGCAGCGGGCGGTAGCGCGTGTGCGAGAACGGTATGACTGGGAAGCGGTAACGGATAAGTATGAGGGGCTGCTGCGGGAGCTGGCCGTAGGCTCGTAGACGAAAGCTCTGGAAGGCATCGCACCGCAAAGAGACAGCTTCATTTCCCGCAGCATCTATTTCCTATTTTTTTTCACTCTTGTCCTAAACAGCTTTCCGCCAAGAATCGTTTTGGACAGGCTAAGAACGGCCTGAAGGTCTCGCTGTC
>DOZZ01000249.1:0-512 GCA_003517725.1 Bryobacterales bacterium
AAAGCGATTTACCTGCTCAGCGCGGCGGCCACGCTGCTGATCGCCTACAACCTCTACACCATCCTGCTGGTGCTGCCCGACGAGGTGCAGCAGGGCGCCATCTACCGCATCATTTTCTTCCACGTGCCCGCCGCGTTCATGGCCTTCTCGCTCTTCTTCCTGGCGCTGTGCGGCAGTGTCATCTTCCTGATCTCGAAAAACTACGCCTTCGATTCTTTCGCCGCCGCGACCACCGAAGTGGGGCTCGCGTTCGCCACCATCAATCTGGTGACCGGCAGCATCTGGGCCCGCAACCAGTGGGGCATCTGGTGGACCTGGGACGCGCGCCTTACCAGCATGTTCCTGTGCTGGTTGCTCTACGTGGGCTACCTTGCGCTACGCCCCGCGATCGAAGACCCTACGCAGCGCGCAACGCTTTCCGCCGTCGTCTCGATCTTCGCCTTCGCCGACGTGCCGATCGTCTATTTCTCGATCCAGTGGTTCCGCACGCAGCACCCGTCGCCGGTCCTGAC
>DOZZ01000249.1:690-1383 GCA_003517725.1 Bryobacterales bacterium
ATGGTGCGGCTGCGGCAGGAACAGGTGCAGCGCGTGATCGACTCGGTGCGGCGCGAGGCGCTGGCCATATAATCTCGCGATATAATCGGCCTTCTTCCATGATTGAAGCTCGCAATTTCTGGTTCATGTTCTTCGGTTTTGCCGCGGCCTGGCTGATTCTGGGCGGCTACATTTTTTATCTGGTCCGGCGCGAAGCCAAAATCGAGAAAAGCCTGGAGAGCCTGAAGGCTCTGATCGGCCACCGGGAGCACCGCGCGTGAACCGCCGTCAACTGTTACGAACCGTGACGGGCGCCGGCGGCCTGGCTCTGCTAACGCCACGTGAGCAACAAGCCCAACAGTTGGCCGAGCGCGCCACCCGCGGCGTGGCCACGCCGAAGATCAAAGACATCCGCGTCATCGAAACAGCGCCGGCCGGGCTGAGGCTTTCGGTGGTCAAGATCACGACCGATCAGGATGGCCTCTACGGCTACGGCTGCGGCACCTTCACGCAGCGCGCCGACCTGATCAAACCAGCCGTTGAGCGCTATTTGAAGCCTTTTCTGGTGGGCAAGACGACGGACCGCATCGAAGACATCTGGCAATCCTGCTACGACAGCTCGTACTGGAAAAACGGGCCCGTGCTGAACAACGCCATCAGCGGCGTGGACCAGGCGCTGTGGGACATCAAGGGCCGCCAGGCCGGCATGCCTGT
>DOZZ01000249.1:1685-4178 GCA_003517725.1 Bryobacterales bacterium
TCGAGCCGCGCGCAGGCGGCAGTGCCGGCGCTGGTGAAGGGCGAGGTGTTTGAGAGCGCGCCCTACATCCGCCGGGCGCTGAAGCTTTTTGAGCTGTGCCGCAAGGAACTGGGCGATGAAGTGGAGCTGCTGCACGACGTGCATGAGCGCGTGTCGCCGCGCCAGGCCGTGATGTTCGCGAAGGCCGCCGAGCCCTACCGGCTGTTCTTCCTCGAAGACGCGCTGTCGCCCGAGGACATCGACTATTTCCGCCAGATCCGCCAGCAATGCACCACGCCGCTGGCCATGGGTGAGCTCTTCAACAACCCGCACGAATGGACGCCGCTGATCGCGGAACGGCTGATCGACTACATCCGCATCCACGTCTCGCAGGCCGGCGGCTTCACGCCCTGCCGCAAGATCGCCGCGATGGGCGAGATGTTCGGCGTGCGCACCGCGTGGCATGGCCCGGGAGACGTTTCGCCCATCGGACACGCCGCGAACGTGACGCTCGATCTGGTGTGCACCAACTTCGGCATTCAGGAATACAGCGCGTTTGGCGAGAACACGCGCGCCGTGTTTTCCGGCTGCCCGACCCTGAAGGACGGCTATCTCTACATCTCCGAAAAGCCCGGCTGGGGCATGGAAGTGGACGAAAAGCTGGCGGCCAAGTTCCCGTTCGGCAGCGGCGAACGCGGCGAGCACGGCCGCTTGAACGGCGGCTGGGGCGAAGTGCGCCGGCGCGACGGCTCGGTCATCAAGCAGTAAGCCCTCTTTGCTGATTGGGTCGTGAATTACGGCACTAGAACTCTTTAAAACCTGGAGGGATTGCGAGGACGTTACCGGTCGGCGGCCCTTCGTCTAACGTGGTAATCTCCCATTCTTGCGCGCTTCCATCCGCGGCGATAATCCGCTCACGCATCACGACATTCAACGCCTCTGAAATCCAACACTCTCCGGACTCCTGAGCGGCCGCGAGAGAACCTGAGCTGCGCCTCCTCAGTACAACCTTCCTGGCATCGTGCCCCGCGAGTTTTTCGTGCTGGTCGGTCCATTCTGCCTCAAACCCGCCGAATAACCAGGCGTCCGAGACCGCCGAGGCCGTCCACTTCCGGACCACAACCATGCGCTCATCGTAAAACACCAGCTTGTCCGTCCTCTCCTTAACTGACCAGAGTTGAGCGAAGTGAACAATTTCGCTCGCAGGATCGCGGAGCTCGATTCGAGTGTTTCCACTCGAATCCCGCTCAAACCGAGCAGTGAACTCCCTGCCGGGCCCCAAGTTGGTTCTGAAGCGCGCTACGACGGGCTTGCCGGTGACGGGAAAAGGGGGCCGACAGTGAAGAAAAATGCGCGGCTCGGGTCGTACGGATTCCTCAGTCCGCGGGACAAGTCCCATATTTACGCACTCAGCAACCGTAAGCGCGAACACCAGCCCCATTGCAACATGAGGCCCCTCGTCGTTGATAAAAAAGCGCACGCCGCGTAATTCCCATCGTACTGCAGGACCCCCGCCGAGTACACGAAGCTTCCGTCGCTCGATGCGTTTGTAGAAGCGTCCGCGGTCTGAGCTGACGCCAGAAACTTGAGCCATGTGGCGCGGCCCATCGCCTTTGGTGGGCTGCGCAATCGTTTGTATCGTGCAGGTCGCCGGGTTTCGTGGTGTACGCTTTAGCGTGCGTCGGGCTTTTAGCCCGACTCTTCACGACCCTGCGTCTGCCGAGGGTTGTCTCTCAGGGCCTGCGGCCCAAGCAAGCTCATGAAAAAGGCGGGCCCGCAGTCATCTGTTTTTTTGTGGGGCGCGCTTGAGCGTGCAGAGGGCTTCAGCCCGACAATCCTCAACAACACATGCAAGGCGACCAGCTACGCCATACTGTGCAGCGGGCTGAAGCCCTTCGCAGGCTGAACGCCCGCCCCACGTACCGACAGAGGACCCATGCGCCGCCAGTTTTTTCGACCCTGCGTTGGCCCAGGGGAGAGTTCTCGTGGGGTGCAGCTTTTCAGCTTATCCAGGCTTCGGCATGGAAGTTTTAGGCGCTCCGAACGATTTTTGTAATTCGAGACTGTGTTTCTAAAGAACCCGGCACGCCTCAGGGCGCATCAACGCGACCATCAGCGCGCTGCTGTAGAGCGGGCTGAATGCCTGCCCCACGACGGATTTACAGGCGACGGGGCTCCACGACTTGGCGCGGCTTCGCTTTTGGGTTCAGCGGTAAACTAAAGATGTAGAACTATGATCGACAACGTCCTGGCCAAGATATTCGGCACCCAAAACGAGCGCGAGATCAAGGCCATGCAGCCCATGGCGGCCGCGATCTCCGAGCTCGAGCCGCAAATGCAACAGCTTTCCGATATCGACCTCGCGGCCAAGACCATCGAGTTTCGGGAACGCCTGCAGCAAGGGCAGACCCTGGACGATCTGCTGGTGGAAGCCTTCGCGGTTTGCCGCGAAGCCGGCCGTCGCGTGCTCAATATGCGCCATTTCGATGTCCAGCTGATCGGCGGCATGGTGCT
>DOZZ01000249.1:4430-5607 GCA_003517725.1 Bryobacterales bacterium
TCGACTACCTGCGCGACAACATGAAGTTCCGCATCGAGAACTGCGTGCAGCGCGGACACCACTTCGCCATCGTCGATGAAGTCGATTCCATTTTGGTCGACGAAGCCCGCACGCCCTTGATCATCTCAGGCCCCAGCGAGCAGTCGACCGACAAATACTATAAGGTCAACGGCATTATTCCGCGGCTGGTCCGCGGCGAAGTGATCGAGGGCAAAGAGCCGGGCGAGAAATACACCACCGGCGACTACACCGTCGACGAGAAGCACCGCTCCGTCGCGCTCACCGAAGAGGGCGTGCTGAAGTGCGAAAAGCTCCTGGGCATCGGCAACATGTACGACCCGGCCAACATCGATTTCAACCACCACGTGCAGCAGGCTCTCAAAGCGCACGTGCTGTTCATCCGCGATAAGGATTACCTGGTCAAAGACGGCGAAGTCATCATCGTCGACGAGTTCACCGGCCGTTTGATGCCGGGGCGGCGCTGGAGCGACGGCTTGCACCAGGCCGTCGAAGCCAAGGAAGGCGTGAAGATCGAGCGCGAGACGCAGACCTTCGCCACCATCACGTTCCAGAACTATTTCCGCATGTATAAGAAGCTGGCCGGCATGACCGGTACGGCCGAAACCGAAGCCGCCGAGTTCCAGAAGATTTACAACCTCGACGTCACCGTGATCCCCACCAACAAGCCCATGTTGCGGATCGAGAACAGCGACTTCGTGTATCGCACGGGCGACGAAAAATTCCGCAACGCCGCCAAGGAGATCGCCGAGAAACACGCGCAGGGCCAGCCGGTGTTGGTCGGCACCATCTCGGTCGAGAAGAGCGAGCACCTCTCGTCGATCCTCAAGAAACAGGGCATTAAACATGAGGTGCTGAACGCCAAGAACCACGAGCGTGAAGCTTTCATCGTGGCGCAGGCGGGCCGCAAGGGCGCCGTGACGGTTTCGACCAACATGGCCGGCCGCGGTACCGATATTCTGCTGGGCGGCAACGCCGAGTCGATGGCGCGCGAGCATCTGCGCAAGCAGAACAAAGACGTGGAGCAGCTGCTGACCACGCCCGAGGGCAAGGCCGAGTGGGAAGCCGCGCTGTCGCGCTTCCGGGGCGAGACCGAAATAGAACACGACGAAGTGGTAGCGTTGGGCGGCCTCCACATCGTCGGCACCGAGCGCCACGA
>DOZZ01000098.1:0-1705 GCA_003517725.1 Bryobacterales bacterium
TGCCACTCGAGGGAGGCGTTGATGGCCACGATGTCCCACACATCCAGCTTGACGCCGCGAGCGCGCACGCCGTCGGCAATGCCCTGCAGCTCCTCGCGGTACTCGCGCTCGATATGGGGCCACAGCACCGTCTTCGCCGCTTCGCGGAAGAACTTCCAGTCGCGCTTCGAATCGTGCACGGCTTCCAGTTCCAGCACCTTCGCGCCATCGTCGATTTCGGGCGCCAGCAGCACGCCGTGCTGGTATCCGATCTGCGCCGGAGTGCCCTCCAGATGCACGAAGGTCCAGCCGTTCTGCTGGGGTTTGCGGAAGGCGTGCTGCATCCGCGGGTCGGAGTTCGGGCTGGGCGCCGCGTTCAGCAGCGTACCGGCCATGAGCAGGGCGACGGGCATCGGAACAAAGAGCGATCGGCGCATGGTCTTATGATTGTAGTTGCTTTCCGACTTCTTCGAACTATGCCACCAGAGCGCCTGACGGCGCACGCCAAAGCCGCGGGTTGAGCCTCGAAGTTGAGTCCAAAGGTTTTGGACCAGGTGCTGGCCGCCATCCCGCGCGCCACGAATCCGAATGTTCTGGTCGGGTACGACACCAGCGACGACGCGGGTGTCTTCCGGTTGACGCCGGAGTTCGCCCTGGTGCAGACCGTTGATTTTTTCACGCCCATCGTGGACGATCCGCACACCTACGGCGCCATCGCGGCGGCCAACGCGCTCAGCGATGTCTACGCCATGGGCGGCAAGCCGCTGACGGCGCTCTCGATCCTGGCCTATCCCGGCAAGGGCGATCTGGACGTGCTGGCCGCGATCCTCAAAGGCGGCGCCGAGAAGATTCACGAGGCCGGCGCCGTCATCCTGGGCGGCCACAGCGTCAATGACGACGACATCAAGTTCGGCTACGCGGTCAGCGGCAGCATCCATCCCGAGCGCATCTTCACCAACGCCGGCGCGCGTCCCGGCGATGCGCTGGTGTTGACCAAGCGCCTGGGCACCGGCGTCATCGCCACCGCGCTGAAGCAGGGCATCGCCCGCGAGAGCGACGTGTGCGCCAGCATCGAGCAGATGCTCACGTTGAATCGCGAAGCCTGCGAGACCATGCTGCACTTCGCGGTGCACGCCTGCACCGACGTCACCGGCTTCGGCCTGCTGGGCCATGCGCGCGAGATGGCGCTGGGCAGCGGCGCGACGCTCGAAATAGAGGTCGATACGCTGCTGCTGCTGCCCGGCGCGCTCGAGTACGCGGCGGCCGGCGCAATTCCCGCCGGTTTGAACAACAACCGCGAGTTCATCGGCCCCTGCGTCACGGCCGCGCGCGAAATTCTGCCGGAGCTCGAAGCTTTGCTGTACGATCCGCAGACCTCCGGGGGCCTGCTCATCGCCCTGCCCGAAGCGGATGCTGTTGAACTAAGCCTGCGCCACCCGGCCGCGGTGCGTATCGGTCGCGTGGTGCCGCGCGCGGCCACGCCTCTTACACTGATTTGAATGCCAGCCGATCCCATCATCGTCGCCCTCGACGTTAACTCGCAGGCCGAAGCCGCCGATCTGGTCAACAAGCTGGGGGACGACTGCGGCTTCTACAAAGTCGGCATGGAGCTTTACGCGGCGGCCGGCATGGACGTGGTGCGCTGGCTGCACGCGCAGGGCAAAAGCGTTTTCCTCGACATGAAGTTCTACGACATCGGCGAGACCGTCAAGCGCGCCGTGGCGGC
>DOZZ01000098.1:1992-2166 GCA_003517725.1 Bryobacterales bacterium
CGGCAAGGTTCGCTGTTGCGTCTGCTGGCCGTCACGGTGCTGACCAGCTTCGATGAACAGGACCTGCGCGACCTCGGCTATCCGTGCAACGTCGCCGATCTGGTGGCCCTGCGCGTGCGCAACGCCATGGCCGCCGGTATAGACGGCGTGGTGGCCTCGCCGCTCGAAGCCCGC
>DOZZ01000098.1:2325-4951 GCA_003517725.1 Bryobacterales bacterium
TGATCGGCCGCAGCGGCCTGGCCCACATGCTGCATCGCCGCGCCGAAGCCAAACTGCGGCGCGTGCACGACTGGTTCGAACGCTTCGGCCGCTGGACCCTGTTCTTCGGCTACTTCGTGGTGGGCGTGCGCCACTTCACCGCGCTGGTGGCCGGCACCACCGAGATGCGGTACCCGGTGTTCGCCGCCTTCGCTTATACGGGCGCATTCTTCTGGGTGGTCACGTTCGTTTCGCTCGGCTATTTCGCGGGCGGGCAGTGGCAGCACGTCGCGCACCTGCTGCATGGCGGCGCGCTCGCCATCGCGGCTGTTGTGGCGCTGGGTGCTGGCGGGATTTGGCTATGGCACCGGCGCCGGGCTTAAATTTCCTGGCGGGTTGGAGTACACCTCGGAGAAGTGGCACTTTACGAACAAAGCCAGTTTCGGAGCCGAGAAAACATTGAGTTTGCGCTTTGTTTTGTTGAATGGGTGCACGCGAGGAACGCCAATAGCCAATGCGATTGTGACGAATGAAGCCAAAGTGTATGCGGCGGCTAAGTCGGCCTTCAGAGACCCGACCTTGCGGGATTTGAGCGGATCGGGAGTTGTGCCGCAGCCAAGGGGGCGGGTACTGCTGAGATACGAAAGTATGGATCGCATAATTGATTCCTGCCTGTAGCGTAAGGAATGGTGCGGTCTGGTTCAGCGAGGCGGAAGGGCAAGTTGTTGAAACGGAAGGCAGAATATTTGTTGGGGTGGTGGAACCGGAAGCGAGAAATGTCCGTGTGCTCGACGGACCCTGCCTTGAGACCGAAAGAGAGGACGCGGGCGCTGGGTACATGGGTTTTGCTTTTCATACCGCACGAACTAGGTTGGATATTGAAGGAATAGATACAATCTCGTCCAGGTCGGCTTGGCAGGAGGGTAGATCGATAGTGTATGGAACCGGTACCTTCGACAGTCATAAAGACGTACCCGCAGCGAGGACCGCTTCAGCAGCTTCGTTTTGCCGAAGGCACGGCTTTCACATGCTTCCGATGTGGCGAAACGAAAAAATCCAAGTTGATCACGGTGTACGGCGGAGACTGGTCGAAGCGACTCTGTAACGGCTGCTACGGCCGGCTTCTTTCGCTTTACGAGATCAAGGCCGGGACGGCTGCGGACGACCAGAGGGCCGAGGATCTTGCTTCAGCGCTCCTTTCGGCGGTCGCCCGCGATGACCAACGCCAAGCCGAACGTCTTTTCAGGGCATCGGAAAAACGAGCGGAGTTCCTTTCCGAAGAAGCGTTGCGATTTATCGCCACAGCAGAGCACGTGGCGGGACAGCTTGAGGCATACCCCCAGCTTGAGTGGTCGCCAGCAGTCATTGGGCTTTGTAAAGCAGTCGAAGCGGAGGTTGTCGGCCGTATTCTTCGGCCACTGAGCGTCCGCGCATCCCGTGAAGATCTCAGTGGAGACAAGAATGATAAGGATCTCGGACGCGTGGCCGCTTTCTGCGCTGATCCGGGCCGCAAGCCGCCTGAGTTGGGCACGTTCGCCCACTTCTTGCAGACGGTCATTCACAGCCAACAGCGGCGTGAAACGAGCGTGCTGATCGGTGTCTTCTTGAAGCTCACAGCGGAGTGGACGGCGTCGCATTGGCTCCTCGATCCGAATGGATTGCATCACATGTTGGGAGTGCTGACCAACAGTTTCAGAAATCGGGCGGCACACATCGATGAACTCGGCAAGGAGGATTACCTCAACTGCCGGGAACTGGTGATCGGCTCGCAAGGCGCTCTGTGGAGGCTGGTGGTTTCAACGGAACGTCACCGATGAGTCCCACGGGCCTCCAACCAGCCGATGCACTCGATTGGGAGCGCAAGAAAGGCGGGATAAAGGAATGAATGCGACCGACTTTGTTCAACGATGGCAGCGCAAGGCGAATGAATCGCAGGATTGTTTCGACTGCTTTTTCTCCGCATGGATCGCGCTCGTCATCAAGGCCAGGGGACACCTGAACGAGCGGCAGTTGTCAGCGCCTGACACGGATCGGATCGCTATCATTCAGTATTTCGATGAGCGGGCAGAGGCCGTAGTGGCAGTGCTGGGCAAGATGCCTGAGCAGGTCGCGTGGCTTGCTGCGCGCAAGGGGACTGGTACGGGCCAACCGATCCTCGATGTACAACCGTTCTCGCCCCAGCACCTTCGCCAGAAGTTCGACGAGTTGGCATTGGTCTGGTCCGGTCAAGCCACGCGAAAGCCAAGGTGTGTTGCGATTGCGACCGCTGAAATGATCAACCACATCCGCAATAACATGTTTCATGGCGTGAAGGCTCCTGACGATGCGGCCGACCGGGAACTGCTGGAAAGGGTAAACAGCATTCTCATGGGCATTCTTGATGTCTGAGATCAGCGGACCGGCACGCGATTGATCCTCAGAACAGCGTGAGCTGCCGGTTTTGTGACAGGCGGTCCTTGAGTGTTTCGATCATGCGTTGCGCGAGGGCTGACTGGTTTTGCGGCGCCCAACCTTGGCAGTCGCGCACGCCCTCGAAGGTCGCGATGAGTTTATTGAGTCCAAAGGGACAGCCTGATCTGCTTTCCCCGCACTAGCCGCGAATGTTTTGAGAATCGCGCGGGCTCTCTCGGCGACTCTGTGGCTGATG
>DOZZ01000277.1 GCA_003517725.1 Bryobacterales bacterium
TGACCCCCAAAGCCAATTTCCGGACGGGCGAAATGGCGGTGTCCCTTTTGTTTTCTTCGGCCCGCGCCCGCGAAAGCGACTCAGAACAAAAGTGATTTTGCGGACCAAACCCAATCTTCGGGCTCAGGGCCGAGGCGCCGCGCGGGCGGCGGCATGCGGGTCGGGAGATCGCCGTTTTCGAATGCCTGGCGGACAGTGGGCCAGTTGATGTTGAGTGGATCGGGTTGTGAAGTGGCGCGAGGCACCCGGGTTTCCCGGAGGGGCGCGGTGTAGGCCAAGACAGACACGTTGATGAGGCTCCTGCGATTAGAGTACGAAACGGCGTCGGGCTGGCGGGCCGGGGAGAGCACGCAAGTTGTTGGTAGGAAACGGAAATCCTTCCGAGTTAGGCGTGTGACCTCTAATTCGCTGCCGATAAGAAGTGGCTCTGGAGCGGTCAAAAGCCTCGGTGGTATGGCTGAAGGCGAGTCGGCAGGGCGACATCTAGCTCAGAAAATCCGAGAATGTCCCGGATAATCCGGATAATCCCCAAGGGTTGAGCGGGAAAGCTTTTTGAGGCCAGAATCGAGGCGGGGACTTGCGACCCCGAAATTTCAGATCACATTGATTCAAAATCAAAAACGCATTGCAACTACAGGTGTTATTGTCACAGCTTCGGCCAAAGCTCAACCGCTTTGTTACTGTCCTCACAGGAGCGCTTTCAGCCGGCCGGCCCAATCTGGGATAGTTATTACAAAAATAGAACAAGGGGGGTTCGTCAGTGAATAGAATAGTACGGAGGGGCAGAGACGTGACCCCTAGTAGACGTGAGAGCATTGGGAAAGCACGGGTCGCGGTTTCCGTGATATTCTGTGCGTCCACAGATGAAGAAAAAATATCAGCTAGGACCGCAAGAGGTCACAGGCGAAGAAATCGAGTTTGAGACAGAGAAGGAGGGTTTCAATATTTACATCCTTCACGACGGCACAAGATTGAAATTCAAGGCCGTCGTCTCTACTATCGTGCGGCTCGATGCCTACAATCCCAACGGGGAACCCCTTTACATGGTGAATGCATCAAACGTGATGGTGGCTGACGTGCCGGACGCGCTTAAGAAGCCGCAGCATTAAGAAGTGAAAAAGTACAAGGAGCAGCTGAATGGCAAGTGCCGCTTTTCCATATGTCCCGCCCCCGGAGCCAAGGCAGTGGCATGCCGGCGAGGTCATTCCGGTCTCAAGCACCACAGTCTTTACTAAAGTGAGCGAACCCGTGACTCTTCAACCCAGCCTCAAGGATATGATCGCTTTCGAAATCGGCGGGGTGCCTGAAGTCGCAGCCGTCTTCACCAAGATGGAAGATCGAATCCTTCATGTGTGGACGGTTCTTCGAGATGGATCCAGGGCCGCCCGGCGCGCCGTTTATGCGCGCGAGCAGATGATCGTGGACCGAACTGAGCATCTAGATTTTGACTTCAACGTCGTGAACGGAGGCGGCGTCGACCCCCGAAGTATGTTCAGCGAGGACGGACTCGAGTTAGCTTTCATCCGCGAGTGAAGTTGACGTTCACCACGCAGCAGCACATCGAACGGGCGCAAGATAATGAGGTTTTCGCCGGATCTATTAAGTTATCCGGTCCCAATGATTTCGCTTGGCGCGTAACGGTCACATTTTATGCGGCGGTGCACTATGTGCAGGCGTACTTATCCTCATACGGGAAATACCCCATCGTTCACTCTGCCCGCGACAGCGCTGTCCAGAGAGATCGGCACCTGAAAAAGATTTATCAAGACTACCGTGATCTCAAAGACAAGAGCCGTGACGCTCGTTATGAGTGCTCAGTTATGGATCAGCGGGACGCAGACGATATGGATGAATGCCTTGCATCAGTAAAGGCGATAATCAAAGACAACATGGGATCAAAGTGATCGCATAGTTGGTCCAAAAGCTCTCCTCACGCCGAAAGGCGAAGTGATACCTGCCGCCCGAGAAACGGTGGCAACGCTTGCTGGTAAGCCTCGAAAGCCGACCGCGCGCCGGCCCGATACATCGCCAGCCACGTGTAAATGCAACTGCGGCTGAAACCCAGCGCCTTGATCACCGACTCGGGACTTTCTCCTGACTGCACCTGCTCGACGGCTCGAATCCGGATCTCCTCGAGCGCTTCGTGGCTCATTTGACGCGCATCCCGGCGGGGCATACCCCATTATATCAATGTCTACTTACTTATGATCTGATTAAATATAAGAAGTCATCTACAATAGCGTGGTCGCCGCGCTGTGGCTCCTGCTGTTTGGTGGTCTTTGATGGGCCGCCACTCCAGTGATGCGATGGGTGAGGCGCTTGATGCAAACGAATGCACTATTTGAGTTGACCGGCCGGGTGGCTGTCGTGACTGGTGGCAACGGTGGCATCGGCCGTGCTATCGCGCTCGGATTGGCCCAAGCCGGGGCTGCCGTTGCGGTGTTGGGACGAAACCACGACAAGAACCAGCGCGTGCTTTCCGAACTGCAAGCAATCGGTGTTCCCTCGCTGGCGGTGAAGCTCGATGTGACCGATCGCGACGCATTGGAGCCCGCTCTGAACAAGGTCGAGAGCGAACTCGGCGGCATCGGCATCCTTGTCAATAATGCCGGCAACGTTTCGTTGAGCGGCGGCGTGCTGCACGAAACGTCGCAAGCTTGGGACAGCGTCATCGAGACCCAACTCAATGCCGTGTTCCTGCTTTCGAAGCTCGCGGCCCGCTCGATGCTGAGTCAAAAACGTGGAAAGATCATCAACATTGGCAGTATGTACTCGTTCTTTGGGTCCGGGCTAATCCCCTCTTACAGCGCGGCGAAAGGCGCGATCGTCCAACTGACCAAGTCCATGGCCATTGAACTCGCCCCGCACAACATACAAGTCAATGCGATTGCACCGGGGTGGATTGAAACCGACATGACGGCGCCGGTAAAAAACATGCCCTTGAACGAAGAAATTCTTGCGCGCACCCCCGCTGGCCGGTGGGGTCAACCAGAGGAACTTGCCGGAACCGCCGTGTACCTGGCCTCGCGGGCATCGGACTTCGTTACCGGCACGACGATTCGTGTCGATGGTGGTTACGCCATTCGATAAGGAAGGCATCCAAGGGGCGCTTTCCGCGCTTCGACGATGGATACTATCGAAGGGGGAGACCCGAGCATGAACAAGATCACACCGTTTCTGTGGTTCAACGACAACGCCGAAGAGGCTGCCGAGTTTTATCTCTCGGTCTTTCCGGAAGCCAAGAAGGTGGGCGAGCTGCGTTCGAGCGGCGTGGGGCCCTGGCCCGCCGGGAAGATCGCGACCATCTTCATCGAACTGCTGGGCCAGCGCATGACGTTCCTCAACTGAGGCCCCGCGCAGGCTCTCACGCCGGCATTTTCGTTCGCCGTCACGTGCCAGGACCAGGCCGAGATCGACCGCTATTGGGACAAGCTGCTGCAGGGTGGCAAGCCCATGGCCTGCGGCTGGCTGACGGACCAGTTCGGCCTGTGCTGGCAGATCGTGCCGGAAGGGCTTGGCGAGATGCTGAAGCATCCCAAAGCGATGGCCGCGATGATGAAGATGGTGAAGTTCGACATCGCCACGCTGCAGGCCGCGGCAAAAGAGTAACGTTAGCGGTGGGCGCATCCGGGCCAGCAACACGGGCGCCGTTTGCCCTCCCCCAGGCTGGCGCAGCCCCACTCGATCCGGCGGCTTCTGGTATCGGCTTTTTTAGCGGACTCAATCCAACAGATCCACTCGTTGCGCGCAAGCGGCGTAATATCCTCCCAAGCTGTTAACGCTTGCGGGCGGGATGTCAGTGCTTTTTTCAGATCCGCGGGCAGGTCGTGCACCACACCGCTGGAAATCTTTTTTGGCGACATAGATAACAGCGAAGCCTTGACGCTCAGTTTAACCCGGCGCTCGGAAGACTCGCTGCGGACTGGTTTACAATACGAGCTGCTTCCCACTCCAGGCCTACTGCCATCCAGGGAGGCTACGACACGTCTAGGAGGAATTGGATAGCCATGGACTCTTCACAAAGCTCGACCAGCCGTCGTGAATTCATCAAGACCAGCGGTAAATCGGCTGTCGTTTCGGCTTTGACTAGCGTTGCGATTCCCGCGGTCCACGCAGCGGGCAGCGACGTGATCCAGATTGCGCTGGTCGGCTGTGGCGGGCGCGGCGGCGGCGCGGCGGCGAACGCACTGGGCGTCAAGCGCGGTCCCGTCAAGCTGGTCGCTATGGCCGACCTGTTCCCGGAACGCCTTACGACCGACCTGAATAAGTTGCAGCAGCGTTTCCCGAGTCAGGTCGATGTTCCCCCGGATCGCCAGTTTCTCGGCTTCGACGCCTATAAGAAGGCGATGGATTGTTTGAAGCCGGGCGATATCGTCATCTTCGCAACGCCGCCGGCGTTTCGCTGGGTGCACTTCACCTACGCCATCCAGAAGGGCTTGCATGTCTTTATGGAAAAGCCGCTCACGGTCGATGGCCCAACCAGCAAGCGCATGTTCGCGCTGGCCCAGGACGCCTCCGCCAAGAACCTCAAGGTGGGCGTAGGGCTCATGTCGCGTCACAGCCGGGCGCTGCAGGAGCTGGCTGACCGTGTCCATAACGGGGAGATCGGCGAAATTATTCTGCAGCGTGGTTACCGCATGCATGGCCCCGGCGGATACTTCCTCTCCCCGCCCAAACCGGCTGGTATCACCGACCTGCTCTACCAGGTGAAGCGCTTCCACAGCTTTATCTGGGCCAGCGGAGGCTGCTACAACGACTTTTATATCCACCTCATCGATCATCTGGGATGGATGAAGAACCAATGGCCGGTAAAGGCGCAGGCGCTGGGCGGCCGGCATTACAAGGTCAGTCCCGAAGGCGTGGCCTACGTGGATCAGAATTTTGACGTCTATTCAGTGGAATACACGTATGCCGATGGCGCCAAGTTCTTCTTTGACGGGCGCTGCATGAAGGGCTGCCAGGAGATTTACACGAGCGCCCTGCACGGGACCAAGGGCATGGGGATCGCTTCTAAGTCCGGCGATTGCGGCCAGCCCTCAAGCCTGTACAAAAGCCAGACCGCGACCGCTGCGGACTTGATTTGGGAATCCAAGGTGCACCCGGACGAAATGGATCCTTATCAAAACGAGTGGAACGATCTGGTGGACGCAGTGCGAGACGGCAAACCTTACAACGAGGTCAAACGCGGCGTGGAGGCGAGCCTGGTTTCGAGCATGGGCCGCATGGCTGCCAACACGGGCCGGGAAATTACGTTTGACGAGATGCTCAACTGCGAGCACGATATGGCGCCCGGCATAGAAAAGTTCACCCTAGATTCCGAGGCGCCGCTTCTCGCGGACGCCCACGGCAGGTATCCGGTGCCGCAGCCAGGGATTGTTACCAAGCGGGAATACTGACAGGGCGACAAGGCGGTGCTGGGCGGCAGAAATCACGGCCCAAGAATGGGCAGTCGGACATGTGGTTTCGCCGGAGTGCTCCAGGATCACGCGAAACTGGGAAGTGGCCCTACCGGGTCCTCGCTGACACTGCCCCCCAATCTCTTCGCATCGGATCTTGTCCACCGCGCGCATCTGATCCAGCAGAATCAAGCCAGTACCGATGTGCCGCACTCGACCGCCATCCATCCAACAGACGTGGAGCGCGGCACGGCGTGGGTCTGACTTTCGCTGTTGCTGTACTCCGATGCCAATTCTGTTCTCGATAGCAGCTCTCGCAACATGATTCCGCTAGAACGAAAAGCGAACGCCGCCGTTCACGACGCGGCCGTCCAGGGGCGCCCACGCGTCGACCGTCCATCGCCCGTCTGATGCCCGGCTCGGCAAGAGCAGCGGGTCCCAGCGCGTCTGGCGCACGTTGGTCAGGTTTTCCAGGTTGAGGAACAGCTTGACGTGTGGCGCGATCTGGCGCTCCGCCATCGCGCCCAGCAGAACGTACGGCGCGGAAACATCGCGATAGGGGTTGTATTCCAGGCGTTGCCTCCCGGTGTAATAACATTCCAGGCCCACCCGCGCCAGGCCTTCCTTTTCCCACATGCCCACAACGCCTAAACTTTGCCTTGGCGTCAGCGCAACCTCGGCGCGGCCGGAAGGCTCAAGCTCGCTCGACCGCACGTAGCTATAGGATGCCGTTGCCGAGAAGGGCGCTTTGCGCCACGTGGCCAAAAGCTCCGCCCCACCATTCCTGGTGGGCCCCGCTAAGTTGACAATGCTGTAGGGTCCGCCCCGGTCCACATACACCGCGTGGGCGATAGTGGACGCAAACAAAGTCGCCGTCACCGAAAGCGGCCCCATACTCCGCGTCAGATCGGCCGATGCACTGCGGCCCCGTTCCGCCCGCAGGGGAGCGGGAACCAACAGCCGCGCCAATCCCGCGGCTTCGGTCTCTTCGGTCAGGGGCGTCGGGGCGAAGAACCCTTGGCCGGCGGAGACGCGGCCGGTCCATCCGCCCTGGCGCAAAAGCGCGGACACACGAGGGCTGAAAAAGGCGCCGTAGCGGTTGTGAAAGTCCAGGCGGGCGCTGGCCGAGAGGCTCAGCCAGGAAGCCAGATTGATATCGTCCTGCGCGAACACGGCAGGCGCCACATAGGTATAGGCGAAGCGTGGGGTGTTGAAGGGACGAAAGACATCGCGTTGATCGGCAACGCCGGCGACCCAGGTGTTTTTGCCGGACGCTCCCTTGAGAGAAACCTCGCCAAACAACAGTCCGTGCCGGTCTTTCTCGATGCCGTCTCCAAACTGGTGCCGGTGCTCCTGGTCCGACGCGGAAAAGCGCGTGGTCAGGACCAATCGGCCGCCCAGGACCCACTGCACGTTACCGCCAAAATCATAGCGGCGCGTCTTCAACGCCTCGATGTAAGGCTGGCCCGTTCCCGGCAGCACGGCGCCCGCAACCGTGCCGCCCGAGCGGTCCTCATCCGTCACGCCGCCAGTGAGCAGCGCCGTACCGCCGTGTTGGTTGTCCCGGAAAAAGCGGGGCCGAAGCACGCCGCGCGCATAGCCGGGCACGTCCGCCCAGCCGTCCCGGTTCAAGTCCTGCCGCTCCTGAAAATATCCGCCTACCAGAAACGACGCGCCCCAGTGCGGCGTAAGCTGCGAAGCCAGGAACATCGCGGCGTCGGTTTCCCCCAGCGAAGAGCGATTAAAAAGGAACTCATGAACCGGCTCCGCCGCCGGCCGCCGCGAAATGAGGTTGACGACCCCGGCCATCGCGGCGCTGCCGTATAAGGCCGAAGCGTTGCCCTTGATGACTTCGATCTGCCCCAAATCCATAGGCGGAATCTGTAGCAGCCCGAGGCCCGCGCCTTGCTGTCCGAACAGGGGCAGCCCATCCGACAGAAAGGCGGTGTAGCGGCCCCGCATGCCCTGCACGCGCACGCTGGCGGCGCCCAGCGCCGGGGACGTGGTTTGCACGCGTATGCCGCCCATCTCGTTCAGCAGCATGCTGATGTCTCCGGGCCGCATCGCGATTTCTTCATTAATCTCATCCTGCGAAACCACTTCGACATGTAAGGGCGAGTCCTGCAGCCGGACGTCGTTGCGCGTCGCGTACACCGTGATGTTTTCCTGCTGCTCCGGCCGGGGTTGCAGCTCGACTTGCAGCGGCCATTCGCCGGCCGCATCCACATTGAGGGCCGCGCGGGCCGGAAAAAACCCGTCCTTGGTCACGCTGACCTCGACGGGACCCAACGCGGCGGCCAAGACCGCCACGCCGTCCTGTCCGGTCCGGGCGCTATGGCCGCTCACGGTAACGGCCGCGCCCTCGATTGGGCCAGCGCCGCTGCTAACCGTCACGCGAACGGTTGGCTGGGGCAGTTGCGCCAGCGCCGCAGTCGCCATCAGCATCAGACAAACACAGAGTCTGGGCCTCATATCCATCCCCAGCGTAGCGGCTATAGTAGCTATAGGGTCAAGAGCACCACTACTTCCGTCCGAGGCCTACTCCGTGAAGACTTCCTGCAGCGTGCTCAAGGTGGACGTGAGCGTCTTGGCCGACACTGTTCCCAATCTCTTCGCTAACCGGGCCTTGTCCACGGCGCGCATCTGATCCAGCAAAATCAGACCCTTCTGCCCGCCATGCGTAACGCCGATACGGAATGGCGCCGCGCGACTTTTCGTGGTCATGGGCGCGACAATCACGGTGCGCAGATGATCATGCATTTCCGCGGGCGATACCACCACGCACGGACGCGTCTTTCTGATCTCGCTCCCGATGCTAGGGTCAAGATTGACGAGCCAGATCTCCCCGCGCGTCACCAGGCCAGCTCCGCGTCGGCCGCATTACCGAATTCGCCCATTACCAATTCGTCATCCCCGGCTTCGGCGATCTTCCTGGCGGCCTCGGCCCAACCCGTGCGCACGGGGCTGGCTGGCCTGCGCAAAACGAGTGCGCCGCCTTCGATCGTCATCTCGGCCTCCCCGCTAAGTCCCAGTTGTGTCAGGATCGGCTTAGGAATCACGACCCCTTGTGAGTTGCCGATCTGCCGAATGCTTACGTGCATCACTTTCATGGTAATAACAATGTTATTCCGTGAGAGATGGTGTGTCAAGCTAGGTAGCCGGGGCGCCGCCAGCGCACCTGAACGCAGGTGAGACAGCAGGTCACAAGCCGACTTAACATTACTGATCTGCCGGTGCCGATTCTGCCGGACTTCTTCGGCGCGTCTCGGGCAATGTACGAGTCGCCAAACCAGCCAGGTGGCTTCCCCTCATCGTTCACAAGAGAGCTTATGCGGAGTGACCTTGCGCCGAGCTTGTGGATAGCATGCGGCGATAGGTTGGTGCCAGTGGAGGCAGCGGCGTACCATTAGCGAAAATCCATCTTTCCGCCGAATCTCATGCGCCTCCGCTCTTGTGTTATAAACAGTCGATTGACAATTTCTGAAAAACCTAGGCGTCAGAACCCGATGGTTTGCAGGTACGGCTGCCAGGACCGACGAATAAAGGAGAAACTCGACCGTGATCTACATGCTCAATCTGATTTTCGATGCAGACGACCCGAAAGCAGCTTTGGACAGCCGATTCAAGCCATACGTGGCCCAGACAGACGTGCTGCTGTGCTCCAAGGCGTGGCTGCAACCCTCCGCCACCGCTCCCACCGCTCCCAATTACGACGTATCCGGCGCCTGGACCTTGAAGCAGGAAGACACGGGGGATCCACTTATTCTGCAGGGCGGGACGCAGGGGGACCAGATCGTCATCCGGGTTCTGGGCTTAAACACCCAGACCAACGCCAACGGAACCTGGCTGGCGCGGCTGACTGTCGTCGTATCAAGAGACACCGCGAGGACGATAAAAAACGCCGCTGACAATAACAAGCCCTACCAGACCCGCGCGAGCCCGTTTCCTTCCGGGTCGCTGGTGCCGCTAAACACCCAGTCGTGCGTTATCTACGATTACGAAAACCTCAACTACCAGCCCGTGAATTCTGGAACGGGAACTGGTACAACTTCCATTTCCTGGATCCAACCGTTGGGAGCGGCCCAGCTAACCACCCAGTTCCAATCCAACAAGCCGGCAGAGTACGGCGACGCCTACGCCGTGATTGCGGCCGTAACCGTCGGGCAGGGTGCGGCAGGCGGACAAAATGCGGATCCGACAAACCTCAAGACGTATTCGCACGATCCGGACATGAACGTCCAATGCTAGGCGTGCGCGGCCAGGAGGGTCACCTCGGCGGCGGAGCTCGTGAGATCAGATTGTAGTATCGGACGTCGGAGCGCAGGGCAACCAGTTCCGGCTCATTCTTGATTTCACGAAGCGAGTAACCGCCGCGGATCGCCTTTCCAAGAGTCCCGAGCGCCGCCTCGCGGTCGCCCAGCACCTCATTTGCAAGTGCCATTTTGAACTGGTCGGCCGGAAGAACGTTGGGGGACGACGACAGCTTCGCGAGCTCAACTCGTGTCGCTACGCCGTCTCCGGATCTCGCCAGATAAACGGCTAATCTGCCCAGAAGCTCGTTATTGTTTGGATCCCGGTTAAGCAGGTCACGCACCAGCGCGATAGCTCGCCCGTACGCCTGAGAGGCCTTGTTCCTCTGGCCCGGAGCCCAGCGATACCCATCGCCGAGGTTGCCCCAGTTCAGGTAGTTGTTCGGATTCAGTTCGACGGCTTTTTCGTACGCCGCCACCGATTCGGTATAGTGTCCCTGAAAAAAACGCGCCGTTCCCAGGTTGCTCCAGACGGCGTCGCTGGGTTCGATCTGTAGCGCCCTCTGCAGCGCGGACTCAGATTTGTCGAACTCGTCCAGCATGTGGTACGCTGCCCCGAGATTTCTGAACATGAACACGTTGTCGGGAGCGAGGCGCGCGGCTTCCTCCCATTCCGCTGCCGCGTCCCGATAGCGGGCTGCCCGATACAAAAAACCGCCGTGCTCGCTGTGCGGAATCCAATCGTCCGGCGCCAGCGCGGCGGCTTTACTGTAGAGAGTCTCGGCGCGGACCGCGTCCGATTTCGCCTTCAGTTTCGCCATGGCGAGGTAGGCTCTCGAACTCAACGGATCCAACTGCAGAGCCCGGTCGATTTCCCCTTTCGCCCGATCGGTCTCTCCGGCTTCCAGCAGGACCTCGCCCAGGCTTGTATGCGCCTCCGCAAGATCCGGATTGAGGGAAACGGCCTGAGCCGCCGAGTCGCGAGCGAGTTTCGGCCAATGGTTATCCGCGCTCGTAACGCTGTGGCCTTTGCGCAGATAAGCTTCTGCAATGGCAGCGTAAGCGGCGGCAAACTTCGGATCTTTCTCGAGCGCCGACTCGAGAAGTCGGATCGCGCGGTCGAGATAGCCGGTCTTATCGTAGCGGCGCAGGAGGCCGCGGGCGCGTATCGTCAGCTCGGACGACGTGCCGTCGACCGAGTCGAGCCCTACGGACGCTGTGGCTGTAGGGTGCGTTGAAGCTGTGGGGTACGTTGCAGCCACTGGGTGCGCCGCGGGCGCTCTGCGCCCCGCGGCGGACCACAAAAGCGACCCGGCTATGCCAAGCACAACCAACCCGCCGGCAAGCGCCGCAACTCGCCCCCAGGACCTGGATACCGGCAGGCGTAGCGGCCCGGACGATGAGAGCAGCGCCACCGCTTCGGCCATCGATCTCAGGCGGTGCTGCCGGGACTTCTGCAAACACTTGCCGATCAGCGTCTTTACCGCTTCCGGCGCGGTTTCGGGCGGAGGCGGAGGCTCCTTATGCAGGATCTGCCGCAAGGTCGCGGCCGTGTCCTCGCCCTTGAAAGGACGCTGGCCGCACACCATCTCGTACAGGATCACGCCGAAGGCGAAGATATCGGTGGAATGGTCCGCCGCCTCCCCCAGTACCTGCTCGGGCGACATGTAGGCGGGCGTGCCCATCACTATCCCGGCTTGGGTGACCGCGGTCATGGTTGCGCCGTCCGGACCTTCTGGCCCCTGGCTCCGTTTGGCCAGCCCGAAATCCAGCACCTTGGCTACTCCTTCGGGCGTGATCATGATGTTGCCTGGCTTCAGGTCGCGATGCACGATTCCCGCGCCGTGAGCCTTCGTCAAGGCGGCGGCGACCTGCCGGGCATAATCGAGAAGAGTGGAAAGCGGTGTCTCGCCGCGCTTGAGGATTTCGTTCAGCGGCGCGCCCTCCACCAGTTCCATCACGATGAAATCCAGGCCGGCTTCGGCGCTGTATTCGTAAACGGTGACGACGTTGGGGTGGTTGAGCGCGCTGGCGGATTTGGCCTCGCGTGCGAAGCGGCGCTTGTCCTCATCGGAAATCGAGGCCCGCGAAATGACCTTGAGGGCGACTTGGCGTCCCAGGTTGGTGTCCACTGCGCGGTATACCGCGCCCATTCCGCCCTCACCGAGTTTCGAGACGATCTCGTAGTGCCCAATTCTCCGGCCTGGGGCAATTGCCGACGCGCTGGTAAGCGTTTGCGTCACGGCTCCAGACGTATCCTGCCGGCGCGGCGATGCAGACCGTTGCGCGGCAGCGACGAGAGTTCCCACGTGTTCCCGCAGTTTCGGGTCGGCGGCGCAAGCTTCATCGAGATACGCCACGCGCTCCGCGCCCGCCAAGTGACCCGCCCGATCCACAATCTCCCCCACGCGCGCCCAAGCTGCAGCACTGCCTCGGTCGCCGCCGGGGAATACTTCCATGTAGGGATTACATCATTGTTTCCTGGAACCGCGCAAGGTCGCTGTCATTGCCCCGTCCTACAAGGCACTTCAGCGGTCTGTCAGCGAAATTCATTCAGAGCGAGCTCTGGTTGCGAAACTAACAAGATTAGGTTACTCCTGATAAACGCGCTTTCGGCCGCTAATGGACCATCGGCTGACCTGCGGTCCGATTGCAGTTTGAGTTCGCCTCCCCCCTCAGTACGGCCGCTCCGCGCTCTGCAACCGAAACATCACCTCCAGCCGATGTCTCCACCGTGCCCCCACCCCAACCCGCTCCACCGCGATCTCCGGCTTGAAATACTGCAACACAGTCTCGGTCGACGGATGAAACTCCAGCGCGGGCGCGATCAACACTAGCCGCGGGGCTTCCGTCCGCAGCGCCGTCGCCGGGAAGTAGCCGGCCGCCGTGAATTCGCCGCGTTGCAGATGCCAGCGGACCCGTAGCCAGTAATCCAGCGCTTGCAACGGCAGGTGCGGGTCGGCCACCGCCTTAATTTCGATCACTGCCAGGCGCCCCGTGTGGTCGCAACCCAGTAAGTCCAAAATGCCGCGCTCCGTCGATGCCAGCGCCGGCACTTGTCCGTAGATAGGCGCGCTGGCCAGCGATGGGTCGATCACCGCTATGTCGCGGCGCAGTTGCGACTCCAACCAAGCTTCCGGATGACGCCGGTACAGCGTGTGCCTGGCATCCGGCGGATCGGGCGCGCGGAAGCGTGCTAGCGATAGCGCCAGCGCTGACGCCTCCTTCACCGTGATCACGCGGCGGCTGCCGAGCGACGCCGTTAGCTCGGTCTTCATTTGAGCGAATTCCAAACCCCGCACGCACAGGCTCAACGCGCCATTGGCCAGATCGACTAAGTCCACTCCGTCGATGGCCGACAGATGCCGCAGAGCCTCGGCCGGTAGCGACATCACGCTGGCGCGCGGCGTGAGCGAGGTGTCGACGTTGCCGCAGTCGGCGGGGTCGACCAGCAGGCTGAAGTCGTCCTCGGTGTAGAGGTGCAGGTGCATCGGCAGCCGCAGCCAGGGCATGCGCAGCGCGGTCGCGTTCTCGCTTCCGTGCGGAAGCCACAGGTCGAGGCGCTCGATAGGACCAACAGGGACGGACCCCGC
>DOZZ01000296.1:0-141 GCA_003517725.1 Bryobacterales bacterium
ACTCTATTGGACCTGTCGCGACCGCATTGACGACACGGACATCTGGTGGCACCTCAGAGACGCCCAGTATGTATTGAGGACCGGTCACTTTCCAAACTTCGACAGCTATTCCTTTACGGCGGCTGGCGCCCCCTGGATCGA
>DOZZ01000296.1:285-807 GCA_003517725.1 Bryobacterales bacterium
GCTGGCGCCCCCTGGATCGATCACGAGTGGCTTTCGGAGCTCTTCTACTACGGCGCCTATCACGCGTTCGGGCTGCGCGGCGTGTTCTTGCTTTTCACTTTTCTGCTGTCGGTGATGGCGGTCACGGTGTTCTGCCTCGCGCTGAGATACAGCGGAAATCCGTACGCGGCTGCCATCACTACACTCGCCGGTGGCATGCTGGCGACGGTCGGCTTTTCGCCGCGTGCGCAGCTATTCGGCTGGCTCTGTTTCCTAGGCATTTATGCCATCCTGCTGCGCTTCCGAGCGCGACAGCCAGCGCCCCTGTGGCTGATCCCGATTCTGTTCTGCCTGTGGATCAACTTTCACGGGGGCTGGCTCTTTGGCATGCTGATTTACGGAATCCTGGTGGGCTGCGGGTTGATCCGCCACGACATCGGCCTTCTCGCCGCAGCCCCCTGGACCCCTGCGGAGTTGCGCCGCTTAATCATTACCGGGGCGGCCTCGGTGGCCGCTCTGATGGTGAACCCGTTCGGTTATCGC
>DOZZ01000296.1:876-3427 GCA_003517725.1 Bryobacterales bacterium
ATGGTGAACCCGTTCGGTTATCGCCTGTTGCTCTTTCCCTATGACATCGCCTTCCGCCAGCCGCTCATGGCCGCCAGGGTGGAGGAATGGCTTTCAGTTGATTTCAACGATCCTCGTGGCAAGCTGGTCGCGATCATGCTGGCCGGAGTTGCGTACCTGGCAATTGCGGGCCGCAAACGATGGCGCATCGACGATGCTGTTCTGACCGCGTTTACGCTGTATCTCGGACTTACCCATATCCGCTTTCTGATGCTGGCTGGTATTGTGTTGCCGCCCATTCTCGCGCCCCAATTCGGGCGCTTCGGCTCCTATGACCCGCGGCACGAGAGGCGCCTGTTGAACGCGGCCTTTGTAGCGGCACTTGCCGCGATCTGTGCCTGGGGATTCCCCAGCGAACCGGAGCTGCAGAGCCGCATCGCCGCAGCCTTTCCCGTGGATGCGGTGGAGTTCCTGAAAGCTCATCCTCAGCCTGGGCATCTCTTCAATGCCTACGACGTGGGCGGTTATCTGGAATGGAATCTCCCGCAAGTGCCTGTATTTATTGATCCCCGCACCGACATCTTTCAATACCGTGGCGTGCTGCCGGATTACCTGGCCATCACTGGCGTGCGCAACACGCAGGAACTGCTGGACCGCTACGGCGTCACTTACATACTGTTCCCGAAAAACACTGGCTTGGCATACTTTCTGGCGAATAACGGCCGCTGGGAGCGTCTTTACGAGGGCTCCGACAGCCTCGTTTTCCGGCGTTTGCCGCGGTAGAAACTGGAGCTTCGCTAAAGCGGCTTACGTCCGGACAACACCACATTCCAGGCCCACCAGCGTATACCGGGTATCCGCGTAATGATAGCGTCCATCGCGGCCAGCGGCTTCCACCACCACAACGATCCGTCGGTCTCGCTTAGAATTCGCTTCCAGTAGCGGTCCTGATTAGGATGGATGCGGTCAATCAAATAGTACTTCGCGAAAAGAGCTAGGGCGGCGATCCAAAAGAAGCGGCACTCGACCTCTTCAAAATACTCCCGGGCCAGTGCGATATCGGCTTTCTTCAGCGCGGTTTCGTCTTCCGTCCGCACCTTATCGGCCATCTTGCGGTATACGTTAATGGCAGGGTTATAAGCCACTGGATCGTACGAGAAGAATCGTCCATCTGGTGCCAGCACGCGCCGCATTTCTTCGAAAAGCAGCCTTCTGCCAGTAACATGATGAATCGTATTGGCCGTGTAGACAATATCAAACGCGCTGCCGTCCACCGGAAGCTTCTCGCCGATCGCGACATGCCCCTCCAACTCCACTCCGTTGTGGCGGCCCAGTTCCTTGGCCTTCTCGATCATGCCGGGTGAGATGTCGATCATGGTGACCCGCGCACCGCGCAGGGCGAAATAGACCGAGGATTCCCCGAGCCCGGAACCGATATCCAACACCCGCATGCCCGCGAGCGGGCCCATGCGCGCTAGAATGTAACGATTCTCGAGCGCCGTAGGCGCCTCGAAGCATTCGCGCACCCGGACTTGCTCGATGGCAGTTCCGGCGGCCCAGCCGTCATGAAAGGCAGTCTCTTTGGCGTGGGTCGTGTCGGCGTCCATCATCGGGTCCAGCCTCATCCTCTTGCGCTTTTCCAGCAAGCTTACCACCCACACGATGGCTCCCATGCACTTTCGAGAGCCAGCAAGGATTATCCGTCATCGATGCGCTTTTGGGAAGCAGTTTGCTAGTGGAGTGCTGCACACGCTTTGACCTTAATTGAGGGGCTTATTAAGGCTGAAAGAGCGGGGATCACGCAAGAACCGCGACCAGACAAACGCTCGAAAATACGGTCATTTTCATGCGATTCGGTGAGCCACGGGCTCATTGAAGACACGTCGGTCGCGGATCGCTTGCCAAGGCGTGGCAGCGAGTTCTTGGAGGACGTAGGTCTCTTGAGGAGCTGCTCCGTGGGCGCCCCCGGGACTTCCGACCCCTTCCCCTGCACCCATCCCCGCTGGAACCACGGGACTCACCAGCCCGAATCTTTTTGCAGAACTTGACAAGCACAACTACTGCTCGGATTTGCGGCGGCCAGTGTTCACAGGGACACCTTCCCGAATCGTTACAGGGAACAGGATGGGAAGGCGCGAAATCGGGCCGGTAGTAAATTCTCTTCCTCCAACGACTGCGGTCTGCAGTGCGCCACTCGGAAATCGCCCTTTCACCTTCAACAGGAAATCACGATATTCCTGATCGCCGCTCGGCAGAGGCAGAAAAACGAACCTCTTGTACTGCGCGAGGGGCAACTCCTCAAACAGCGAGGTATCGCGGTTCTTCATGCCAAAGACGCGAATTCCTGAGATCAGGCGAACTTCCGGGTATTGCAAGGTAAAGTAGGCTGGAAGATAGTAGCCCGCGTGCCGATACCCTAAAAAATGCGAATCGAAGCCGATGATTACGGCTTCCTCCGGCGAAGCAACCTTGGGAAGCGTCCGCAGCACGCTTTCGAACTCACTCTCGAACCGGTGTACCGCGGAGAATGAGCAGTATACCGGGGCGTATAGGTAAATCAGCACGTTGGCGG
>DOZZ01000168.1:0-1408 GCA_003517725.1 Bryobacterales bacterium
AGGCTGAAGATGCGGGCAGCGGCAAGCCGATCGATCAGGAAGAGGCTTACGCCCCCGACGCCAAAAAATTACCGCGCGCCGTGAACACGGTGGCCGCCAAGATGCGCCGGGCGCTGGGCGACACTACGCCGCAGGCGGCCCAGCTGGAGGCGGCCGAAACTTTCTCGTCGGCGTCGCTCGAAGCCTCGCAGAAATACGCGCTGGGGCAGGAAGCTCAATGGAACGGGCAATGGAACCAGGCGCTGGACCTGTGGCAGCAAAGCATTGCCATCGATCCGAACCTGGGCCGCGCCTACGCCGGCATGGCCGCGACGCTGGCCAACATGGGCCGCCGGCAGGATGCCGAACACATGTATAAGCTGGCCATGGGCAAGCTCGACCGCATGAGCGAGCGCGAAAAACTGCGCACGCGCGGCGGCTACTTTCTGCTGGAACGCAACTATGGCAAGGCCATCGAACAGTTCCGGCAATTGACCAGCGAGTTTCCGGTCGACACCGCCGGGCTGGCCAATCTGGCGCTGGCCTATTTCTATCAGCGCGACATGCCGGCGGCGCTGAAAACCGGGCAGGCGGCTCTGGCCCTGCATCCCGGCAATCTGCTGCAGATGAACAACGTCGGGTTGTTCGCCATGTACAGCAGCGACTTCCCGCTGGCCATCAGCGAGTCGCAAAGGCTGCTGAAGCTTAACCCCAGCTTCGAGAAGGCGTATGTGTGCCTGGCGCTGTCGCAACTGGCCTCCGGCGACCGGGCCGGCGCGCTCGCGAGCTATCAGAAACTCTCGAGCTTGAGCCCGTCGGGCGCGTCCGAAGCCGTGGTGGGTCTGGCCGACCAAGCGCTGTTTGAAGGCCGCTTCGCGGATGCCGCGCGCTTAGTGGAGGCCGGCATCCAATCCGACCTCGCCAGCAAAGATGCGGCGGCGGCCGGGAAGTGGATTTTGTCGGGCGAAGCGCTGTTACATCTGGGACGGAAGCAGCAGGCGGCGGCCGCCGCCGGACATGCCGCATCCGGAGGCAGTGACGAATCCATTCTGTATCCCGCGGCGATGCTATATTTTGAAACCGGCGACGAGACTAAAGCGATGGCGCTGGCCGGCCAGTTGAGCCGGCGCTTCGATCCGGATTCGATCGCCTATAGCAAGCTCATCGCCGGGAAACAACTGCTGAAGCACGGCCGCCTGCGTGAAGCCATTGACCGATTCACCGACGCGCGCAAGACCTCGGACACCTGGGCCGGGCGTCTGGAACTGGCCCGCGCTTATGTGGAAGCGGGATTGTTCACCGAAGCGGACTCGGAACTGGATGTATTGGTCAAGCGCAAGGGCGAAGCTACCGCCGTGTTTCTAAACGACGAGCCAAGTTACCGCTATTTTGCGCCGGTTTATTACTATCAAGGCCGCGCCAGGGAGGG
>DOZZ01000168.1:1690-5989 GCA_003517725.1 Bryobacterales bacterium
GCGCTCGCGGCTATTTCTTTGTCTTCACTTTCTTTTCTTTCCTGATCGCTAGCGCTGCCTTTGGGCAGGTCGCCGGTCATAACGTCAACATGGTTTCGGGCACGCAGTGGCCCACGGGCGATCCGTTCCTGCAGCGGCAGAATGAGCCGTCCATGGCAGTTTCATCGCGCAATCCGCTGCACCTGTTCGCGGGCGCCAACGATTACCGCACCGTCGATCTGCCGGGCATTCTCGACGGAGAGCCCACGGGCGATGCGTGGCTCGGTATCTTCAAGAGTTTCGACGGCGGCCAGACCTGGATCAGCAATCTGATTCCGGGCTATCCGCAGGATCAGTCGCAGACCGGGCTGGCTTCGCCGATCAAGGGCATGCAGGCCGGCGCCGACGCAACCGTGCGCCAGGGAACCAATGGCATGTTCTACTACAGCGGCCTGGGCTTCATGCGCGGCACTTACCAGAGCAAGGTATTTGTGGCGCGCTATATCGATGACAACAACAACGAGGGCGGCGACACTATTCGCTATATTGGCACGGCGGTGGTGGACAGCAGCACCGGGCACCATTTCATCGATAAGCCGTCGCTGACCGTGGATATTCCGCGGGCGGGCGCTGGCACATGCAGCATTCCCGGGACGGCTGCCACCAGCACCGCGCCGGCGATTCCGGTGCAGACCTTCGCGGCCGGCAACATCTACATTGCCTATACCAACTTTGTGGGCCAGACCGGCAGCACGAACACGCAGCTGGAGTTCACGCGTTCGACCGATTGCGGCGCTACATGGGCCGGCCCGCACATGCTGAGCCAGACGCTGCGCACCAACCAGGGCGCGACGCTGGCGGTGGATCCGCGCAACGGCACGCTGTACGTGGCCTGGCGTCAATTCGCGGCCAACGGCCAGCCCGACAGCATTGTGATGACCAGTTCGACCGATGGCGGCGTGACGTTCCCGCTGTTTACGCTGGTGGCCAACATCACGCCCTTCGACCAGGGCGACACGGCGACGTCGTTTCGCACCAACGCGTATCCCACGATGGCCGTGGATGGCAGTGGCACGGTGTATATTGCGTGGGCGGACCGCGGCGTCCCTGGTGGAGACGCCCGCATCGTGGTGGCGACTTCGTCTAATGGCGGCATGACCTGGAACGCTCCGGCGGCGGTGGACCCGAATCCGCCGCGCGGCCACCAGGTGATGCCCGCGATCGCGGCCGTCGGGGGAAAGATCACCCTGGCCTATTACGATCTGCGGGACGACTGGAAAACTGGAATATTTCTGGGTCCCGACACGAACGGCTTGTACACAGAGACGGCCACGGTGGCGCCGTCAGTGGCGGCCCTCTACTCCAACGCCGGCCCGTTTAGCACTTATATTGACGACGGCGGTCTGGCGCGGCGCCACACCATCGATGTGCGCGGCGTGCAATTCGATGCGGGAAACTTGGCATCGGTAAAAACGTTCCGTGTTTCGAACTACCTGGTCGGAAGCCGTCCCGGCAGCATGGTAATTGAGCAACTGCAGGTGGATCCACCGAACTTCCCGCTGTTTAAGCAAGGTACCGTCCCGTTCATTGGCGATTACATCGATGTGGCCGGAAGCTCTATCGCTCCCGATGGCAGCGGTGCATGGAAATTCAATACGGTTTCTTCCGATTCACCAGTCGCGAATGTGGTGTGGACCGACAATCGCGATGTGCGTCCGCCGCCAGGGCCCAATTTCGATTGGACCCAGTACACGCCGGTGGGCCTCACCGGTAGCGGCGTCAGCTTGTTCGATCCAACGCAAACGAGGCCGGCCTGTGTTGTGGGGCAAGCCGGCATGCGCAACCAAAACATCTATACCGCGCGGGTCACCAAAGGTTTGACGGTGGGCACGCTCGGAAATTTCAAACAGCTGGGCTTGCAGCCCGGCAGCACCAACGGCACGCTGATGCAGCGCGGCTTTAGCGTCATCGCGCAGAACGCGACCGACCAGCTGCGCACGTATCTCTTCACGATCGGCGCGCAACCGGTGGGTGGACGAGCCTCCTTCCTGCAGTTCCCGGTGAGCGGCTACCCCGATCCTGATACGCAACTGGTGGTCTCAATCTCGCCACAATCGACGGTGTCGCGCGCGGTGTTCGTGACGTCCACAGATCCGCACGCGTCGGTGCCCGTGAGCGTGGTGGAGTGGAACGCAACCACCGACCCGCCCGCACCCGTAACCGGCGGCCAACAAGGGTCCACGTTGATCAACGGCGACATTACCAATCCGAATATCAGCAATCCCAACATCTCGAACCCGAACATCAGTAACCCAGATATCGCGAACGCCGAGATCTACAATCCGAATATCTCGAATCCGAACATCAGCAATCCGAACATTTCTAACCCCAACATCAGCAACCCCAACATCAGCAACCCGAACATTTCGAATCCCAACATCTCGAACCCCGATATTGCGGATCCCAATATCAGCAACCCCAATATTTCGAATCCCAACATCAGCAACCCGAACATTTCGAATCCCAACATCTCGAATTCGGATTTGCAGAACGGAGCCGTGGCCGACACCACGTGGACCGTGACGAATCAAGGCAACACTACGGCCAACTATCACGCCAAGCTGTATTCCAGCAATCCGCCGACGGGCCTGAAGTCGCAGTTAATCGTCAGCCGCACGTATAAGACCCTGGTGGAAGTCAATTGCGAGCTGAAGGAGCAGACGGAGTTTGTGCCGGTGGTGAACGTCGTGAGCCCGGCGTTCCTTGCGCCGGGAACAGTTTCAACTGTGCCGGACGCCTTGAACGGAGACCCCGCTAACGCCACGCTCGCGCTGCAGCCGGGCGATTCGGCGTTAGTGACGCTACGCCTGGTCAGCCCGCTAGGTCCCGTGACTTACGATGCCGCCTCGGAGGTGGCGCCGGCAATTATTGCGCAAGCCGCGAATACCGGCACGAACACGCCACCCTCATCCATTTTTGGATTCATCGGTGGCTATCAAATGCAGAATTGGACCGCCATTGCGAGTAACGGCGGAGCCACGAGCATCACGCCGCCAACAGGTTCGACGGCTTCCGCTGCTTTCGCGTACAACATCAATCTGGGTAACCCTGCTGGCGGAGTATCCTTCCGAACGTGGAGCTTTCAAACCACAGCGGTCAATAACGGAGTGGCTACTTTCCATTGGCACTACACTGGCTTTCACGCGTATTACGCCGTCACCGCGCTGCTCCAAGCGTTTTCCGGTGGTCAGAACCCCGCCACGATCACTCTCTATAACCCGCCCCAACAGAACTGCTGTACCTCGCCGTCGGCGGGGTTTGATGTTCAGGGGGACGGTATGATTAGCGTTTCAAAGGGGGCGCCCTTTGGCTTCATCGTCGGGGGCTCCAACGGAGATTCCAACAGCCAGTTGAACGGCACATTGACCATCAGCAGTTTCTCGGCGCCATAGCCGCGTTATTTCTTTAAGAGAGCATCGAGGCCGGCCTGAGCGACGGCCTCGTCGATCTCGGATTTGGCGCCGCTGGCGGAAATGCCCCCCAGCGTCTGGCCATCTACCTGGATCGGCAGGCCGCCCTGGTTCGGAAAGAACTCCGGATATGCCAGTACCTCCATATTGCCCTTTTTGAGTGTCTCGGCGCCGTTCCGTGACGGGCTGCGGTAAAAGGCGGCGTGCCGCGCCTTGCGCTGCGCGAACTGGATGGTGTTGAGGGCCGCGCGGTCGTCCTTCTGCAGGAATAGCAGGTTGCCGCTTTCATCCACGATGCACAGCGTCACGTGCACGTTTCGCTTTTCGGCTTCGGCTTCGGCGGCCGCGATCATCGTTTTGATGCCCGCGAGGGTCAGCGTGGGCTTAGTGCCGAGATCGGCCGCGTGGGAGGCGGCCGCGATCAAGAAAAGCGAAATCGTTTTCAACATGGTAGGAAACATGCTATCGGCGGATTGGCTTCGGGGTACCCCTCGGCGTTCCGTGCAACCTGCTCTGGAGCCAAGGCGTCCTTTCAATGAATGCCTTCATCCACGATGGAAGGGCCATCGAAAGCCGAAGCTTCCGCCGTTCAGTCCTATGCCGACCATGTGAACCCGCAATGGGTGCGCCTGCTCGATCTGCTGCAAATGAACGTGCAGTACACGCGTTGCACGGGGGCCGAACTGTGCACCACCGACCGCGGCGTGATCGTGGACTTTCTCTCCGGCTACTGCGTTCACAACACGGGCCATAATCACCCCTACATCATCGACCAGTTGCAGCAGGAACTAAGCCGCCGCGGCCCGGCGATGTTGCAGAGCCATGTGCCCGATCTGGCCGGCCAACTGGC
>DOZZ01000168.1:6227-7060 GCA_003517725.1 Bryobacterales bacterium
ACCACCGGGCGCTCCGGACTGCTGTATGCCAACGGCGCGTTTCACGGCCTCACCTGCGGCGCGCTCTCGATGATGGGCGACGGCTTCTGGCGCGAGAAATTCGGCCCCATGCTGGCCGACACCGCGGCGGTTCCGTTCAACGATCTGGCGGCCCTGGCTGAGCCGCTGGCCACGAAACGCTACGCAGCGTTTTTTGTGGAGCCGGTGCAGTCCGAGGCAGGCATTCGCATTCCCAACGCCGACTATCTTCGCGAGGCGCGGAGGTTGTGCGCGCGCTATGGCACGCTGTTGGTGCTGGATGAAGTGCAAACCGGGATGTTCCGGACGGGGCGCTTTCTGGCGGCGCACCATTATGGCGTCGAGGCCGACATGGTCGTGATGGCTAAGGCGCTCAGCGGCGGGCTCATCCCGTGCAGCGCGGTGCTTATGACGGATCGCGTCTATGATGCCGTCTACCATTCACTCAAGCGTTCCATCGTGCATACGTCGACGTTCAGCGAAAATGCCATGTCGATGCGGGCGGGCCTCGCCACGCTCGATGTCCTCGAAAGCGAGAACCTGGGCGAACGCGCTCTCGTGATGGGCGAGGTGTTGCGCGAGCGGCTCCGCCAGCAATTGGCGGGCTACGAAATGGTGCGCGAGATTCGCGGCGTCGGCATGCTCTCCGGCATCGAATTCCAAGCCCCGAAACAAGTGCGTCTGCGCCTGCCTTTCGAAGCCTTTCGTCACATCCACAGCAGCATGTTCGGACAGGTCCTGGTGATGCGGCTGTTCCGCGATCACGGCATTTTGACCCAGATCTGCGGCAACAATTTCATGGTGCTGAAGGTGGC
>DOZZ01000168.1:7275-10195 GCA_003517725.1 Bryobacterales bacterium
ACCGTGGACCTGATGCATCGTTCCCCGTCTTTCTGGACCGAAGCCTTGGGCCTGGCGCGGCGCGCCGTCAACATCTGACCCGGCAGTGCATGACATGACGTTCGATACAGATGTCTTAATTATCGGCGGCGGCCCGGCGGGCCTGGCGGCAGCCATTGCCGCGCGCCGGCACGGACTGAGCGTCGTCGTGGCCGAAGGCAACCACGGCCCCATCGACAAAGCCTGCGGCGAGGGCCTGATGCCGGACTCGAGAGCAGCGGCGGCCGAGATCGGCATTCAGATTCCGAAGTCGTTGGGCTTTGCGTTTCGCGGCATTCGCTTTCATGGCGCGGAGCGCTCCGTGGATTCTAGCTTCCCGGAGGGCCACGGCCTCGGGGTGCGGCGCACGGCGCTGCATCAGGTGCTGATCGAGACCGCCGTGCGCGCGGGTGCGGATCTGCGCTGGAACACGCCGGTGAAGGGCATCGACGGACATGCCGTGCAGCTCAAGGGCTCCTCGGTTCGTGCGCGCTGGATCGTCGGGGCCGACGGCTCATCCTCGCGTGTGCGCGTCTGGGCCGGCCTCGGGAAGACTGTGCGCAATTCCCGCCGCTTCGCGTACCGGCGGCATTTTGCCGTCGCGCCCTGGACCGACTGCATGGAAATTTACTGGGCGGATGGCTGCCAGACCTATGTCACGCCGGTGTCCGCTGATGAGGTCTGCGTGGCGGTTATTTCGCGCGTGCCGGGGCTGCGCCTGGACCACGCGCTCGCGCGCTTTCCCCTGTTGCAGCCGCGGCTACAGGCTGCCGCCCCCTCCAGCCGCGAGCGTGGCGCCGTTACCGCCACCATGCGTCTGCGCCAGGTTGCCCGCGGCCACGTGGCTTTGATCGGCGATGCTTCGGGCTCGGTGGACGCCATCACCGGCGAGGGTCTCTGCCTGGCCTTCCGGCAAGCCGCATCGCTGGCCGATGCCATGGCTGAAGGCAGCCTTGCCGCTTACCAGCGGATCCATCCGCGTCTGGCCACGCGCCCGAATATGATGGCTGAGATGATGCTGCTGCTGGATCGCTCGTCCTGGCTGCGCGCCCGAGCGCTGCACGCGCTGGCGTCCGAGCCATCCTTGTTCCGGCGGCTGCTGGCCATGCACGTCGGGGAGCTATCGCTGCCCGCCTTCGCCGGGGTGAGCGCGCAACTCGGCTGGCGCCTGATCGCTGGCTAGGACAGACATGAAAGCGCTTCTGTTACTGCTGCTGTCCGTTCTGGCCGCGCCGATCTACGGCGCCGATTACAGCTTGCAGTTGACTCCCGACAACACCAAAGTCGAATGGACGCTAACCGATGTTCTGCATACGGTGCGCGGCACATTCCAGGTGAAGCGGGGCAGCCTGCGGCTCGACTCCGACTCCGGGAAAGCGGGCGGGGAAGTGGTGGTCGACGTGGCGAGCGGAGCCAGTGGCAGCGGTGCGCGCGACAAGCGCATGCACAAGAACATTCTGGAGTCCGCGCTCTTCCCGGAAGCCGTCTTTGTGCCGGATCGCGTGGAGGGCAAGCTGGCCCCGTCGGGCGCGTCGCGGGTGAAGGTGCACGGGCTGATGGGTATTCACGGCGGCCATCATGAGGTGATCATGGACGTCTGCGCCAATGTCGCGCAGGGCCGCATGACGGCGGAAATCTCCTTTGACGTGCCGTATGTCGACTGGGGGCTGAAGGATCCCAGCACCCTATTCCTCAAGGTCGATAAGAAGGTGCATGTCACGATGCATGTGAATGCCATGCTGCAGGGCGTCAGCTAAGCAATCTCGTAAGTTAGTGCGTGGTGCTGCGGTAGACGCGCACGTAATCGATGGTCATGACCTGCGGAAAGGTAGTGGTGGCATCCGGATAGCCGGGCCAAGCGCCGCCCACCGCCAGATTCAGCAGCAGGAAAAACGGCGTGTTGTAGACCCATTTGGCGCCGCTCGGCAGCGATTGCGGGGTCACCGTGAAGTAGGCGTTGCCGTCCACCTGAAATTCGACGCTGTTCGGTGACCACACCACTGTAAACACGTGAAAGTCATTGGCGAAGGGCTGTCCCGAAGGCAGGGCATAGGCTTTGCCGATGCCGTTGCCGCCCGAGTAGCCCGGCCCGTGCACCGTGCCGTGGATCAGCGTGGGCTCCTTGCCGATGTTTTCCATGATGTCGATCTCGCCGCACGCGGGCCAGCCCACCGTTTTGATGTGGGCGCCCAGCATCCAGAACGCCGGCCAGATGCCCTGGCCGTACGGGATCTTGATGCGCGCCTCGATCTTGCCATAGGCGATCGAGAATTTATCCTGCGTCTTGATGCGCGCCGAAGTATAGACTCCGGCGGCGGGCCGCAGGGCGTGGATCACGAGGTTGCCGTTGCCATCCATCCAGATGTTGCCGGGCGAGTTGGTGTAGGTCTCCAGCTCGGCATTTCCGAAGCCGCCGCCGCCCAGGTCGTAGCCCCATTTGGCGGTGTCGGGCAGGCTATTGGCCGGACCGTTGAATTCGTCGCTCCACACCAGTTGCCAGCCTTGGCCCGGGAGCGGCGCCAATAGCAGCAGAAACAGCACAGCACAACGCAGGGGCATACCGTTTAAACTACACTGTTACTCAATGCGTTCTCCAGCCCCTTGGTTTGTGTTGAGCCTGCTTGCCGCGTTGCCGGCCTTTTCGCAGACGCCCACGATCGGCGCCTGCACGGTGCTGCCTGCCGATAATATCTGGAACACCCCGATCGATCAGCTCGCCGTTTCGCCCAATTCTTCTACTTACGTCAACACCATCGGGCCGACGCTGCCGGTGCACGCCGACTTCGGCTCCGGCACAAATACAATGGCGGTCCCATCGGCATCCCTTACGTGATGGTGCCGGGCACCCAAACCAAGTATCCGGCGAGTTTCCTATATGCGTCGGAGAGCGACGTCGGCCCCT